>DATBFF010000168.1:0-25818 GCA_036558625.1 Mycobacterium sp.
GCGCCACCCGGCGCCGCTCGCCGCCGGACAGATGAGTCACCGGCTCGTCGGACGGCGAACAGCGCAGCACGTCCATCACCTACTCGAGTTGAGAATCGATGTCCCACGCGTCGACGTGGTCGAGTTCCTCCTGCAGGCGACCCATCTCCTCCATCAACTCGTCGGAGTAGTCCGTGGCCATCTCCTCGGCGATCTCGTTGAACCGATCGAGTTTGGTCTTGAGGTCGCCCAGGCCCTCCTCGACGTTGCCTCGAACCGTCTTCTCCTCGTTCAGCGAGGGTTCCTGCTGCAGGATGCCGACGCTCGCGCCGGGCGCGAGGAACGCGTCGCCGTTGTTGGGCTGGTCCAAGCCCGCCATGATCCGCAAGACGCTCGACTTGCCGGCCCCGTTTGGGCCGACGACGCCGATCTTGGCTCCCGGCAGGAATGCCAGCGTGACGTCGTCGAGGATGACCTTGTCGCCGTGCGCCTTGCGGACCTTGCGCATCGTGTAGATGTATTCGGCCATAGCCGGATGCATTGCCTTTCGTGGTCCGTCGTACGTGCTCGTGGACCATAGTAGGCACCGGCGAACAGGGCCTACGTCACACCGTCAGTGCCCTCGCCTCGGCTACGGGTTCCTCGTCCGTCTCGGTGGCGGCGTGCTCCTCGGCGGACTCAGCGGTTGCCGCGGCGTCAGTGTCTTTGCCGTTGGGATTCACGTCGACGATCCGGACGAGCGCGTGCGACAGATCCGGCCCGACGGACGTGGCGCGCATCTCCAGCGACGAGCGCCGGATTCCCTCGCGGTCCTCGTACTCGCTGGTGTAGACGTTCCCGACGGCGATCACCGCACGACCCTTGCCGAGGGCGGCGCCGACACCGGTGACCAGCTTGCCCCAGCAGTTGACCGTGATGTAGAGCGTGTTGCCCGGCTCCCAAGTGCCGTCACTGGTGCGGCGTCGCGAATTGCTGGCCATGCGGAAGCTGATGACTTCCTGATCGCCGACGCTGCGGCGCCGCAGATCGGTGATGATGCGGCCTACGACGGTCAGTGGTGTTTCGAACATGACGGTTTCCTTTCATTCACGTGATGGACGTCACCGCCATTGACCGCTGAGTAGCCGACAACTTCAGGCGCACAGGCCACCCGCGCGCGCCGGCCTGTGGATGAATCGCAATATGGGTATGAAGCGCTCCCTCGTCCGTCGAAACTCACGTTTTGCAGAGAAGTGCGAGTAGACGCCCGCATAACGTGAATCTCGACGACAAAGGCGTCAGCTGCGCGCGTCCCGCCGCGCCAGTTCCGCCAGCATGGCGTTGTAAGCCGCCAGGTCGGCGTCCTCGTCGCGGTCGGCCGCCCGGTCCAGACGCGTGGCGGTGCGCTGGTCGCTTCGCCGCCACTGGATCAACAACGCCATCATCACCACGGCGAGCGGGAATTCGCCTGCAGCCCAAGCAATTGCTCCGCCAAGATGCTGATCGGCGAGCAGATCGGTGTGCCAGCTCAAGTGCAGCGACCGGTAGAAGGTCTCGCCCATGACCGTGTCGGTGCCCATCAACAGGACGCCGAAGAATGCGTGCAGCGCCAGCGAGCTGAACACCATGGCGAGCTTCGCGACCGGTGGGATTGGCCGGGGCGTGGGGTCGATCCCGATGACCACCCAGTAGAACAAGTAGCCGGTCAGCAGAAAGTGCAGGTTCATCAGCACATGTCCGGCATGGCTCCCAACGATGGCGCCGAAGATGCCACCCATGTACAGCGCGTAGAAGCTGACAACGAAAAGTAACGTCGCGACGATCGGGTGTGTGAAGAACCGAGAAAGCTTGCTGTGCAAGGCAATCAATATCCACTCCCGCGGGCCGGGCGGCTCGCCCGTCGCAGCGGCGGGCAGCGCACGCAACGCCAACGTCACGGGTCCACCCAGCGCCAGCAGAATCGGCGTCAGCATCGACAGCAGCATGTGCGCCGACATGTGCATCGAGAACATCGCGGGCATATACCTGCCGATTCCCGACGACGTCGCCACCAGCAGCACCGCGCAGCCGCACAGCCAGGCGAACGTCCGACCCGACGACCACGCATCCCCGCGGCGGTGAAGTCGCCACACGCCGGCCAGATACACCGCGGCCATGACGATCGCGGCAGTGCCGAAGAACAGGTCGAACCGCCAGTCGAATGCCAGTCGCGCCGGCGTTGGCGGCCCGGCGAAGTCGTAGCCGATCTCGACTTCGGGGATCGACGGGATGGTGGCGGGTGGTGGCGGCGGCGTGCGGCCTAGCCCGACCGCGATCCCGAATGTCGCACCGAAGATCGCGGCCTCCATCAGCGCCAGGCGGATCAGGGGACCGCGTGCTGCGGGGTCATCCTGCAACGCGACGAGCCCCACGCGACGCTGCCGCCAGCCGAGAAAGCCCAGCGCACACAGGGCCGCCGCCTTCGCCAAAACGAGCCGCCCGTACGTCGTGTCGACGAGATCGCTTAGTTGAATCCGCACCAGCGCATTGACGACCCCGCTGACCGCCATCGCGACGAAACACCAGAACGCCACCCGGGAGAACCGATGCGCGGCGAGGTCGGCGTGCTCTCCGCCGCGCAGCGTGTGCGACAGCAGCGCCAGCAGGCCGCCCGCCCACAGCGACGCAGCGAACAGGTGGATGATCAGGCTGTTGGTGGCAAGATCGTGCGAGCCCCCGGCCGACGAGTGCCCGGTCAGACCCAGCGGGGTCAACGTCAGCAACGACCCGGCGAACAGAAACGGCGTCAGCGGCCAGCGCAGCACCGGAATGCTGGCGAGCGTCACCGCGCCTGCGAACAATGCCGTCCAGCGCCACGCGTTCGCGGTGTCCACCAGATCGGCCACCGACCATAGCGTCACCGGGTCGAGCAGGTCGATGACCGGCCGCCCGGACACGTCCGAAACTGTCAGCGGCACCAGCAGCGCCGCGCACACCGTCCATGCGCCCGACGCGATCGTTCCGGTCCGTAGCGCCCGGTATCCGGCGGCGTCGAGCACTCCGGTGCTTTGGGGCGGGACGAGAAATGCCGCGAATAAGAACGACCCAACCGCCACGACCGCGGCGACTTCGCCGGCAGCGCGCACGAACGGCAACCCGTAGGTGGTGACGGGCCCGGGGTCGGGCAGACCGGTTGCGGTGAGCGCGGCCGCGAGTGACAGCGCCCCGACGCCGGCGGCCACCGCGCCGGCCAACACCGCGACCCCCGCGAAAATGGGCCACACGGCGGTGCGTCTGACGGGTGGGGCTGCGGTCATACGTCCAGCGTATGGCCGGAGGTCAGGACGGCGGGAAACCGCCCGTGGCGACCGGGCCCCACCGCACCGGGGTGATCCGCAACAGGCACTTGCCCTGATCCACCATCGCGCGTCGATAGTCGTCCCAGTCCGGATGATCACCGGCGACGGCGCGGTAGTAGTCGACCAGAGGCTCGAGCGCGTCGGGCAGGCTGATCGCCTCGGCGGTGCCGTCGACCTGGACGTATGGCCCGTCGAAGTCGTCGGACATCACGACGACGCTGGCCTTGCGACGACGACGGATGTTCACGACCTTGGCCCGCTGCGGGTAACTGCTCACGACGATGCGGCCCTGCTCGTCGACTCCGCCGGTGACCGGTGAACTCTGCGGGGTTCCGTCACGTCGAAATGTTGTGAGCACCATTCGATGTCTCGGCCGAATGAAATCAAGGAGGTCTTGCGGGCCGACCATGTCGGCGCGGGCGTATCTAGGCATTCCCTGACACTAACCACCGTGTCGGTGCCTGGGCGTACGGTCAGCTCGACGTAGGCTCCGCACAGGAGAAAATGATGAATGTTGTTGTGGTAGTGCTGTTGTCGATCATCATTCCGTTGACGGCGGTGGGTCTGCACTTCGTGCAGGCATCGCTGGAGCGCTGGGACCAGCGCCGCCACGCCGACGACTGAGGCCCTTACGCCTGCCGGCGCTCGCGTCGGCGCTGCGCTTCGCGTTCGGCGAACTGCCGATACGACACCATTTCCACGAAGTCCATGTCGCGCAGGATCGCCCGCAGTTCCGCCAAGAAGGCTTGGCGACGCTCGCGGAGGTCTGCCGCCGGCTCCAGTAGCCCCTGGTCGGCCAACACCTGCCGCGCCGTCGCAAACAGCAGCGCCGACACCGACTCGTTGCTGTGCACCCGGGCCTGCGCGGCATACTGCCGCCCGATGCCGAGCGCAAGCTTCGTCAAGTCCTTCTCACTGATCTCCGCCGGCGTGTCACGCAGTACGTCCGCGACGATCTCGTAGGCCTCTACGAACGGTCGAAGCATCGCATGCGACATGAGCGGCTGCTTGTTGTACAGCAGCGCGCCGATGTCGTCACCGCCATTGCGCACATTGGCTTCCCAGTCGTCTTGCCACGCCATCTCTTCCGCGATGTGCTCGCGGAATGCCGTCGACTCGGCGAAGTAGAACTCGAACTTCAGCAGATCACGCAGCCGCATCACCTGAGCCCAGAACGCCTCGAGCCGGTCACCCTCGGCGCGCGCTGCGTACGCCACCGCGAGCTCGACGATCGACGTCTCCAAGAATGCGTCGATCAGGGTGTTGCGGTAGAACGCCGCCTCGTGCTCGTGTTCGGGCTCGATCCGCCACACCGGCTCGCGTCCGCTGTCGACGCCGGTCACCGGGTGTCCACCTGACAACGCGTCCACCGCCGTCCGCACTCCTTCGTGCGTGCGCAGGCGAAGAGCGCTGTTGGTCATCGGAGTCTGCTTGCGCTCCAGATAGTCCAAGGAGTCTTGCAGCGTGTGGTGCAGCTGATCGAGGGTCAGCGCGCGCCCACGCGTCGTCAACAACAAAGCCGACACCAAACCGCTGGCGTTGACGGGCGTGGCGCGCAGAATCCGCCACGCGACCTCGAACGCCATCTTTTGCAGCGCAAGGCGTTTCGCGGCATCGTCGGTGGTGATCGGGCCGTGCGGCTCACCGAGGTACTCCCGCATCGACACGGCCTCGGGAAAACGAACGTAGATCTTTCCATAGTTGCGCTCGCCCTGTGCCTTGATGAAGTTGTAGAGCCAAGACAGGCCCTCGGGCGTCTTCTCGCCACCACGGGCGTATGCGGCGTATTCGGCGGTCTCGTGCAACTGATCGAAACTGATCGACACCGGCTGCAGCAGGATGTCGTCGCTGCGCCCGTCGAGGTATGCGTCCGCGACGTAGCTGAGCAGACCGAGCTTGGGCGGCAACATCTTTCCGGTGCGCGAACGCGTGCCTTCGATCGACCAGCTGAGGTTGAACCGCTTCTCGACGATATAGCCGACGAACTGCCGAAGCACGTACTTGTACAGCGGGTCGTCGAGTTTGCGGCGAATGAAGATGATGCCCGAGCGGCGCATCAACGGTCCCATGAAGCCGAACGACAGGTTGATGCCGGCGAAGGTGTGCACGGGCGGCAGCCGGTTCTCCTGCATGGCGACCGGCACGATCGCGCCGTCGAGATAGGACCGGTGCGAGAACAGCAGCACGGCCGGATGGTCTTCGAGCGCATGCCGCATCTGTTCGACTTCGGCTCGGTCGTAGTCGATGTTGGGGTCGAACCCACGACTGAAGATGGCTCGGCCCAGTGACGGAATCAGGTCGACAGAGAACCGGCTCCATCCGGTCGCGAGTTCGTCGAGCATCTCCCCCGCCGCCTCGACGGTGGCACCGGGAATCTTTCCCAGGCCGTCACGGAAACGCGTCGACGCCAGCATCTCCGGCTTGACGAGTCTCGGCGACTTGTACTCCGGACCGAGCAGCCGCAGTTCGACTCGTTCGATCGCCAGTACGGCGCGGCGAAGCACGAAGCGCGCGAAGTCGCGGGGATTGTCACCGACAGTGGTGTCTTGCCATTGCTGACGCAACTCGGACACCTTCGCAGGCTCCCCTGCGACCACTCTCGCCCGGGTCGGATCGCGGCGAAGAATGCTGCGTTGCAACAGCTCCGGTGGCCGATAGGTGTCGCGGCCGGAGATCAGGCCCACGATCTTCGAGCGTGTCGGCAATCCGGCCGGTATCCAGAACACCCGCACCGGCACCACGGAGCGGTCCTCGTCGGCGGACAATAGCTCGACCAGTTGAGCCACTGTGCCCGGCGGCGGATCCTCTCCCGGCATCTGCAGACACTCGACGTTGGTCTCCGGGTACTCCTTGTGCTGCCGAGCCAGCCAGTTGTCCAGCAGCTCTTGCTCTGCCGGCGACGACACCGCTGCGAGCACCAGCGCGTCATCGGTGGCAGTGAAGCTGGTCAGGTCGTCGCCCCAGCCGCCAGCGCTCATCGGCGGCCCTTGGCCGCAGCCTTTTTCGCCGTCTTCTTGGCGGTGGCTTTCGTGGCCGCAGCTTTCTTGGCGGTGGCCTTCTTAGTGGCTTTCCTCACGGGGGCCTTCTTGGCGGGGGCCTTCTTGGCGGCTTTGGCGGCGGCTTTCTTCGGCTTCGCGGGGGCGCCCAGCTTCGCCTCGGGAACCTGGTCACGCGGCCAGTTCTTCAGCGTGTCCAGATACAGCTGGCGAATCTCGGCGATGCGGTCCGGAAGGTTGTCGTGCGTCCAGTCGTCGACCGGAATCGGCGGGTACACGACGACATCGACGATGCCCGGGTTGAACGTGTTGGAATCGCGGGCGGCGATCACCTCGGCATTGCGAATCACGATGGGAACGATAGGGATTCCCGCCGCCATCGCTATGCGGAACGGCCCCTTCTTGAACGGGCCGACTTCGGTGGTGTCCAGCCGGGTGCCCTCCGGTGCAATGAGTATCGACAGGCCCTTGCGCGCCAGTTCCTCGACCTTCTTGAGTTCTTCCACTGCGGCCTGGGCATTTTCCCGGTCGATGAACGCCGCATCCATCACCTTGCCGAGAGTGCCCATCAGCGGATTGCGTTCCAGCTCTTTCTTTCCCACTGATGTGAAGTTGTCGCGGACCAGTGTTCCGGCGACCACCGGGTCCACCTGATTGCGGTGGTTGAAGATGAACACCGCGGGCCGCTGCGCGGTCAGGTTTTCCTCGCCCAGAACGTTGATGCTGACACCGGTGGCGCCGAGAAGGATTTGGCCCCAGTTCGACGTGAAGAAGTTGACGCCGCGACGCTTGCTGCCGGCGAGCAGCCCGACTCCGACTGCACCAGCGGCGACGGGCGCGAACGACGCGATCCCGGCGAGCGTGCGCAGCGCGGATACCGGGCTGCTGCCGCTTCGGCTGGTGAACCGCAGCACGGGCCATCCGCGTTTGGCGGCCACCGACGCAAGCTTCCCCTCGGGGTTGGTCGGGCGCGGATTGCCGACGAGGTACATCAGCGCGACGTCCTCGTCGCCGTCGGCGTAGAAGTAGCTCTTCTTCAGGTCGATGTCGTGGTCCGCGGCGAATTTCTGGACGGCATTGGCCTTGCCGGGGCCCCACAGGATGGGCTTCATCACACCACCGGTCAGGACGCCGTTCTTGTCGACCTCGAACCGGTTGCTCAAGATGTTGTCGATGCCGAGGAAGCGTGCGACCGGTTCGACCTGAACGGTCAGGGCCGACGAGCTCAGGGCAACGGTGTGGCCGCGGTCCTGGTGGGCGCGAACCAGCTCGCGCATCTCCGGATAGATCCGCGACACGATGTGCTGGACGAACAACCGCTCGCCGAGCTCGTCGATGTCGTCGAGCGAACGTCCTTTCATCATCGACGCGCCTCGATAGATGAGCTGCTCGAAGTCCGCGCGGCCGAGTTGGTGGTTCAATGCGGCCTGTACGACGCCGAGAAACTCGCCGATGCCAATCTCGCGGCGGCGGAACCGATCTCGCGTCATGATCACGCCCGTGAACCCGGCCACGAGGGTGCCGTCGACGTCGAAGAACGCACCCACTCTCGGCCCGGGTGGGCTGGCGAGGATCTCGGCCACCGAGCCGGGCAGGCGGACGTTGCGACGATCGGCGGCTTTGTTGGTGGCCGGGCTCATGAGGCGGAACTCCCGTTCGACGAGGACTTTTGGGCGGCTGCCGCCGTCGGCTCGGTGAAGGAGCCAGCGGTGGCGCGGCCGGCGCCGCCGAGCGCAAGCACCTCGTCGAACCCGGCCAGAAGACAACTGCTCCACAGCTCCTCTTCGACCACCGACGCACGGTCATAGCGGGTGGTGACGGTGCACATCCCGCCACGCGAGATCAGCACAGTCATCATCGCCACACCAGGCAGTGGTCCAAGGCCGTACTGGCGCAACACTTTTGCACCGGCGATAAACGTGTCTCCCTGGTACTGGGGCACGTTGCTGGCTTGCACATCGGCCGAAACGACCGAACCGGCAATGGGTTCGAGCAGCGTGTCGGGCAGGAACCCGAGCAGTGGCGCGACCGCGCCGATCATGTCGATCGCAGGTTCTTCACGGCGCTTGACCATCTGGGTCCGGATGTTGTGGATGCGTGCACGGGGATCTGAAAACCGAAGTGGCGCAGAGATCATCACACCCGCGAACCGGTTGCCGCCCGCGGGATCGCCATCGGCGCGCAGGTTCACGGGTATGGCCATGGGCAGCGCATCGATCGGCATACCGAGTTCGTGGTGGTAGAGGCGCAACGCGCCGCACAGAGCGCCCAGGTAGGCGTCGTTGATAGACCCTTCGGCCGCCTTGGCGGCGGAGCGGATATCGCCCAGCGACATTTCGATCGCCTCGCTGCGTGAGGAAAGACTGCGCCGGCGCAGCAGCGGCGAATGAGTCGCGGATGTCGACATCACTCTGGAGCCGGAGCGGGCGTACTCGACGACACTCCCGACCGCAGACACCGGGTCCGTCAGCGCCTTGCCGACTGCTTGGGCGGCACCCGTCAACGCACCGCGGGCACCGCGCAGGATGGTGTTGGGCAGCCGGTTCAGGCCGGCGCGGGCGAGATCGGTGCTCGTGAGGTCTTGCGGGATCGGCAGCGGAACCGGATCCCGCGGCGGCGGTTCGCGTTCGAGATCGTAGATGTGGGCGAACATCTCGACCGCGCCGACTCCGTCGGTGACTGCGTGGCTCATGTGAAGCAACAGCGCGGCCTTGCCGTCCGGCAGCCCCTCGACCAGGGTGACGGTCCACAGCGGCCGGGAGATGTCGAGCGGTGACTGCAAATTCACCTCGGCGAGATCGAACACCTCCCGCAGCGTGCCAGGGTCCGGCACGCGCACCCGTCGAACATGGAAATTGAGGTTGAAGTCGGGGTCGACGACCCATCGGGGGGCAGCGGTGGGAACGGTCGGCACCACCACCTTTTGCCGCAGGCGAAGCACCTGGCGTGAAGCGTGTTCGAAGACGGCCAGGAAGCGCTCCCACTCCGGGGTGGCGTCGAGCAGCTCGACGGCCATGATGCCCGACCGCGTGCGCGGGTTCGCCTCGCCGCGATGCAGCAACATGTCGAACGCGCCGAGTTCCTCCGGCAATCCAGCAGCGTCCAGTGCGTCAACCACCGTGTCACCCCTCCCGTAGCCGCATCCGATGACAACGCTAGTCGGCGGGCCGAAGGTACGGGAGGGAATGTTGGGGCCTCGGTTGACGGCGGGCTCCCCGCTCGAAACTGCGGGGAGATCGCGATTTCGCCCCCGAGCGCGATCTGGCCGCAGTCTCGACGCAGGCAGGTTGGAATAGACTTTCGCCGCTGCCCCCGTAGCTCAGCGGACAGAGCAGCCGCCTTCTAAGCGGTAGGTCGCAGGTTCAATTCCTGCCGGGGGTGCCAAATGGTGTGCAGGTCAGAACAGCATTGTTGCCCTTTCTCGGACCGGCTCATCAAATTTAGGATCGTCCGATGGATGAATTTTCGTCGCTGCCGCAAGCCGACCAGGAGGCGATCGCTAAGACGCTGCTGACTCTCTTGAAAGCGTTCGACGACCGCGACGCCGAGGCACTGCTCGACGTGTATTCCGACGACGCGGACTGGGTGAACGCGTTCGGCACCGTCAAGCACGGTCGCGACGACATCGTCGAGTACTTGCGGGGCCTCTTCCAAGACGACAACTTCAACCGCGGCGAGCGTGCGGGGCCCCCGGAAACCAGCTTCAAGGTAGTGACGGCCGAAGTCGTCATTGTGTCCGCGCACCTCGTGATCAAGGGGCAAGGGCTCGTCGGGGGCGAAACGATGGATCGAGACAACTATTCGCTGCGTGTGCTGCACCGTCAGCCCGACGGATCATGGCGCATCGTTTCGGAGATGTTCCAAGATGCCAATACCGAAACCACTTACGCTCATTGAGAATTCGCATGCCGCGTCAGAAAGTCGACCACAGCTTCGGCGAAGAGGTCGTTACGATCTCCGGCCACCATGTGCCCAGCGCCCCGCACGTCGACGAACTCGACTTGAGGGAAGCGCGCGAGGAACTCGTCGGCGCGGTCCTGGCTGACCAGGTCGCTCACCTGGCCCCGCACCAAGAGCATCGGCACCTCGTCGGCAAGGATCGCGGCGACCGCTCGATACAAGCGTTCGGTGTCCACCACCTCGAGCGGCGGATTCGCAGCACTGCCGTCGATGAATTGCGGATCCCAGTGCCAGTACCACCGGCCGCCGCGACGACGCAGGTTGGCACGCAAGCCATTCAAATCGGTGGGGCGGGGGCGATGTGGGTTGTACTCGGCAATCATGTCGGCGACCTCGTCGAGTGAGGCGAATCCCTCGACCATGCGTTCGGCCATGAAGTTGTGGATCCGCTCTGCCCCGGACGGATTCATGTCCGGCACGATGTCCACCAGTACGACGGCGCTGGCGATACCGGGCGAGAGCTCGCCTACCAACAACATCGAAGTGAACCCGCCCAGAGATGCGCCCACCAACACGGGATTGGGCGGTAGCTGGGCCAGCACCGCGCGCACGTCCTCGGCGAAGCTGACGACGCGGTAGTCGCCGTCGCTGGACCAGTCCGACTCGCCGTGCCCGCGGAAGTCGACCGTGACGGCCTGCCACCCGCGTTTCGCCACGGCGGCGGCTGGTCGAGCCCAGGACCGGCGGGTCTGTCCGCCGCCATGCAGGAACACCACAGCGCGCGCATCTGAAGCGCCCAGCCGGTCGGAGACAATCCGCACGCCACCCGGCCCGTACGTCTCGAACCGCGCGGCTGCAGTCGTCATCCTCGGATCGTAGGCGGCTACCCGATGTTGACGAACGGACTGATCGCATCACGGGCGAACTGGACGACATTGACGCCGGGATTGCCGTCGGGATAGCTCACCGTCGCCAACAGGTTGCCTCCGGCGTCGGCGAAGTTACCGTCTGCGCGGTCCTGATGGGTCGTCGAGGTCACCAGGATGATGCCCGACGTGCCTGCTTGTTTCGCCAACGGCACCGAGAACTGTGCGTTCTGGACGGTGCTGTTCGCCCGGTCTTCGACGATGATGCGGCTGTCCGGGAAGCCGAGCAGGAGCAGCATCTTGCGCATCTGCCCGGCTTCGGTCTGGCCGTTCTGTGGATTTCCGCCGGTGACAATCACGGGTGATTGCGGGAAGAACTGCGCGACCGTGAGGCCAGTGAGGACTCGACGACGCAGGATCGTGCGCATGCTGCCGTCGGGGTTGAGGCCGTAGCCCAAAATCACGATGGCCGGCTTCGAGAAGTCCTTCGTTGCGCGTGCCGGAGCCGCTTGTGCGACGGCCGGCGCGACACAGCTCAACGCCGCGGCGACGGCGACGCACATCGCAACGGCCGCCATTCTCCAGCGGTTTCGCATGGCACTCCCGCAGTGATGTGACAGGTGTGGTCAGTGGTACCGATTAAATCGATGCGCTTGTCGCAATCGTTACGTTCGTCGGTAGGACAACCGGCTTAGTCGGGTTTGGGCGAGTGATTTGCGAGGCTACGGGGTTGACGGCGGAGGCGGCGCTGGACCTGCTGGCGGCGGCTCTACTGCATTCGTCGGCGGAGGCATGGGTCCCGGGATGAACTCGCTCGGGACACCGTTGTGAAATTCGTGCCAGATCTCCCGGAGGAACCCGAGCTGACCATACGACTGCGTTCCGTCCGGGTTGGTGACGGGCGGGACGTATGGCGGTTGGCCCGGAGCAGGCAATGCGCCCGGCGAGTTAGCGACGCCGTTGACGGGGCCGGGCGCGATGGCCGCCGTATCACCCGGTGGAACAGCATCGGGCTGCGAACATGAGAGGACCGGTTGTGGCGTCATCGACAGGCCGACGGGATCACATGGAGATCCGGAAGCCCGGGGCGCGAGGCCGACGGCGCACAACCCTCCGACCATGGTTGTCATAACAATCCCGCCGGCACGTATCGCTGCATGACGAAAAGTCGGGGGCTGCGATTCGATCATTGATTCGGTGTTGTGCTCTCTGTCGTGGACCGCGACGCAAATCGTGGTCATTTCTCTCAGCGGGCGTCTGCGAAGCGTAGTGCGGCGACCGACGGCCGCGCGAGTCTTAGCGTCTGTCGGCGCTGGAGCAGATGCCGCCCCGAGCGGCACGCTTACTTGCGGAAGGCGTCCTTGACCTTCTCGCCTGCGTCCTTGAGGTTCGATTTCGTCTGATCGCCCCGTCCTCGGCTTTCGGTTTCGCGATCGCCGGTCGCGCGACCCACGGCCTCTTTTGCCTTGCCCGCGAGGTTTTCGACCTTGTTCTTTGCCTTATCGGTGCCACTCATGTCGTTCGACTACCCCTCGTCGCTCACCGGAAAACTCGTCCTCGATCGAACACCGCGCCACCCCCCGTACAGCCCAGCGGCGACGGCGAATCCGAAGAAGTACGCGGTGTCGGCACCGTGCCACGCCCGCGCGACGGCCCCGTAGATCAGCGAGGTGTGCATGAACGGCACCGACGCGCCGTAGGCGACGACGAACACGATTAGCGCGGCGAGTGCGTCGGCGCGGTCGGTGTGTTCCCGCGCCGGGTCGAGCGTCGCTCTCCCCCGCGTGCGGATCAGCCAGTCGATGACGATCACCGCGACGAAGCCTGGAATCCAGTAGCTGACCAACAGCAGCACGTCTTGAAATCGCGATGACATGTTCCCCGAGTGCAGCCACAGAATCAGCACGAAAGCCAACGCCGTCACGACAAGCGCGGAAAAAGGCCTCCGCACACGAATTCCGACGGTTTGCAACGCCAGCGACCCGCTGTAGTCATTCATCGCCGCCGATCCGACCGCCGCCAAGGCGATGACAATCAGCGCGAGTGCGCCGTAAACCCCACCACCCATCACCGAGCGCACACCTTCAGACGTCTGCTCCGAAAGGATCGGAGCCGCCGCCAGGCCGATACCCTGGACGAACACGTACGCCGCAGCGATGCCCGCGAACGTGAACCCGAAAACGCCGACACGCGACGAATCCGCCGGCAGATAGCGGCTGAAGTCAGCGGCATAACTCGCCCACGAAATCGCAAGACTCAGCGCCACAGTCACTTCGAGAACGAAGGCTCCTGCCAGGTCGGCCCCGTGCACAGTGGCCGGTCCGACAACCTGGTGACCGCTGACCAGTTTGACTGCGAATACGACGAAAGTGACGAACAAGACGACTGTCAGGACGGCCTGCACCCGGTGAATGACCTCGTAGCCGAAGAAGCCAACGACGCCCTGCAGTGCAAGCACGATTAGGACACCTATCCAGAACGGAATACCGAGCAGCACCGCGAGTGCATCGGCACCGAACAAACCGACCAGGCCATCCCAGGCGATCGACGACAGCCATTGCAGACCCGCAGGCAGAATCACGCTGGGCCCGAACGCCATTCGTGCGTTGGGCAGCTGCGCCGCCCCGGTGCGCGGCCCCCATGTCGACAGGTATGCGACGACGAGCGAGCCGAGGACCGTGCCGAGCACCATGGCCAGTAGTCCCAGCCAGAAGCTGAGCCCCAAAGTAATTGCGAGGGTGCCGGTGAATACGCCCGTCATGTTCACCTGCGGCGCGAACCACACGGTGAAAAGTCTCGCCGGCTTTCCATACCGTTGGTCCGTGCCGACGGGTGCGATGCCGTGCGTCTCGACCGCGAGGTCGCCCGGATGGGCCGGACGGCGACCGCGAAATACGGCGGCGCCCAACGCACTTCGCGGCTGCATTACGGCGTCGGTTCGCTGACCTTGACCAGCATCTTGCCGATGTTGGCCCCGGTGAAGAGCCCGTTGAGAGCGTCCACGCACGACTCGATGCCCTCGAAGATGTGCTGGCGATGCACGAGGAGGCCGTCCTGTTCCCACTGGCGCAGCGCGGTGAAGGCCTCGTCGAAGCGGTCCCATTGGTCAAGCGTGTTGAAGCCCTGCATGAGTGCGCTCTTGGCCAACAGGTTCACATAGTTGGCCGGTCCAGGATGGTCGCCGGTCAGATAGCTGGAGATGACGCCGCACAACACCACCCGCGCCTTGTGGGCCAGCCGGCCGAGCACCGCGTCGAGAATCGGCCCGCCCACGTTGTCGAAGTACACGTCGACGCCCTTGGGGCAATGTTCTTTCAGCGCCGCGCGCAGGTCACCCTGCCGGTAGTCGATGCACGCGTCGAACCCGAAGTCCGCCACGACGGCCCGGCATTTTTCCGGGCCGCCCGCGATGCCCACCACCCGCGCGCCCGCGATCTTCGCGATCTGCCCGGCCACCGATCCGGTCGCACCCGCCGCGGCCGAGACCACCACCGTCTCTCCCGGCTGCGGACGTCCGATCCCGGTCATCCCGAAGTAGGCGGTGGCACCTGTCGGGCCGTACACCGACATCACCGCCAACTGGTCGACCGCGGGGCCGGGAACAGGTGTGGTGAACACGTCGTCGCGGACGATCACGTACTCCTGGAAGCAAGTCAAGGTGGTAACCACGTCACCCACGGCGTAGGCGTCGCAACGCGACGCCACGACTTCGCCGATTCCGGCCGCGCGGATGACCTCGTCCAGCTGCACCGGCGGCAGATAGCCCGGCTGGTCGTCGAGCCAGGTCCGCACGGCGGCATCGATACCGACGTACGTGGTACGGACCAGCGCCTCGCCCTCGGCCGGCTCGGGTGCCGCGGACGTGACCAGCTCGGTGTCGCCCGGTTGGAGCAGACCGGTCGGGCGACGACGCAGCAGAATCTGGCGGTTCATCAGGGCGGGCACGATGGTGAAACTACCGCGGGCCATGATCGTGGACGCGGTCGAAAGCATCGGACGCCAGCTGCCGGCGATTCAGCACCACGCCATCAACACATCGCGCGGCCGGCCACCGTCCAGCAGATCGGCGCACATTAGGCGCTTGAGCAATGCGCAACCATCCTAAGTTGGGCAGGTGACCTCGAACTCGAACGGGGTTGCGGGATCATGCTTTACCGTGGTGTCTCCGCCAACACCTGAAAACTGGTATTTGTTGCCGTCTTTTCGAAGGTCCGCATGGTTGTCCATGGAGCCGAGGGAGAACTCGATGGGCCCCGTGTAAAGAGTCGAGACAAACCATTGGTCCTTGCTATCCCGAATAATGCGTATTCTCGCGGGCGCACTGTCGAAATCTTTGCGGCTGTAGGCACTAGTTTCGGTGGTACCGCCTATCGCAATGTAATATTCGTCTTCTACTCCGAGGTCACCACAACGAATCAATAACTTGCCGTCCGAGTTCTTCCATGCGTCCGGTATCGCAACATCACGACCGTTAACGACGTACTTACTGATTGAACCGGGTTTGTTGTCGTCGCCGGAACACCCGCCGACGATGCCAATGACGGCACCGACCGCAATTGCGCACGCCATCCCTTTCCGAATCCGCACTGCTTGCCCCCCGCAGATGAACTAAAAGGAATCCTCAAGCGACATCAAAGCACACGATCTAGTGCATACGAGGAAGAATTGCGAATGCAGCCGACGCTAGTGGGCCGTGCAGCATCGCCGTAAGCTGCTCAGGGGCTGCTGATCAGCGTGCCGAATTTGATCGCTAGCCAAGGCTTCCTGCCGCCAGCGGTCATCTTGCCGCCAATGATGGGCCGCCACTGCGGAATTCGGCCATATCCGAGTTGCAGGAACGCGACCGGGTCGGCGGTGATCACGCAGTCGGACTTTTCTCCAGCCGCGGTGATGTCGGCGGTTCCGTCGCGCACCGCGAGTCGATAGCGGCCGCCGCCGCGGAACCGCAGCTCGTAGCTGACGTTCACGTTGGCGCTGCGCGCCGGGTGCAGGTAATGCGGCGTGAGTGCCATGATCGCGGGGACCACAAGCAAGGCGTCGACGCGGCTGATCGACCATGGTTCGTGCGCCGCTCGCGCAACGTCCAGCCCGTGCAGCAACTGCTCACCGAGCAGCACGCGAGTCAGGATCGGCGTGGTCATCGTGAGACCGTTGGCGATGGTGATCTCCGAGGTGTCGTCAGCAGCCCTCGCCACGTCCAGGTAGCGAGCGGCTTGCTCTTCGAGCATGTCCGCTAGCCGTCGCATATCGCGTTCCCGCACCATCACCAGATGCTGCGCATTGACGGCGGCGCTGCGCTTCGACGGCGAGCCGGTACCGGCGACCACATGCGTGCGGGCCCCGCCGGCCAGCACGTCGGTCTCGTCACGCAAATCGCCGACGACGTGTGCCGCCGTTTCGGCTGCGGTCCATGTCAGACCGGGAACCGGTGCGTGCGCGTCTGTGCGCCGCCACAGTTCGGCGCTGCGCAGCACCGCGGCGCGCAGCGCGGAAAGTGCGGCGTCGTGGCCGCGACGAGCCTCGTCGGCCGGTGTAGATCGGAATTCGGTAGTAGTCATATCGTGACTATTTCACATATTATCGCTATGTCAATAGGCTCGATTGATCATGACCGCACCACAACGTCCCTCATTGCGCGCCGAGCAGGTCGCTCAAACCCGCGCCGCATTGATCCGCGCCGGACAGAAACTCTTCGGCGACAAGGGGTTTGGGGCGACCTCGGTGGACGACCTTGCCGGCGAGGCGCGCGTCACCACCGGCGCCTTGTATCACCACTTCCCCACCAAGACTGCGCTCTTCGAAGCTGTCTTCGAGGCCACCCACACCGAGCTGATGGCCGCATCCGCCGAGGCGGCACAAGACGCAAAAGACGCGGTCGAGATGCTGGCGCGCGGCTTCGACGCATTTCTCGACGCCGCCTTGCGACCCGACGTCCAGCAGATCCTGGTGCTCGACGGCCCCTCCGTGCTGGGATCCGCGCGGTACACCGAGCTCGACGAGCGCTATGCGTTCACGGTGATCGTCGCCGCCCTCGAGGAGGCTGTTGCGGCCGGCGCGCTTCACGTCGAAGATCCCGAGACCGTCACCCGGCTTCTGTTGGGCGCGCTCACGCGCGGCGCGATGCTCATCGCATCGTCGTCTGATCCTGTCGCTACTCGCGATTCCGTCTCGCGGTCGATCCGCTCGCTGCTGGGCGGTTCGGCGACCGGCTAGGTTCGGCCCCCTTTGGACGCCATCTGCTAGAGCAACCTCGGATGCGCGCGCCCGGCTACCAATGGCAACTCCAGCGACGTGGCGATGCCGGGCGGTGCGGCGTGGACGTATGGCACCGCGTTGACGCAATGCGCCGCCGTCGCGACAACTCCCGGGTTGCTGACCAGTCCCGCCTCGACGGTCTCTGGCTGCCACCCCTTGACGGTGACGACCGTGTCGGGATTGCCTTTCACCTCGAGCTCGTATCGCACGCCCTCGTCGCCGAATGTCCATGGCGGGTCGAGGTTTTCCTCACCCATCAGCCAGTGCACACCGATGCGCACGACCACCTCGTCGCCGACGAGCGCCTCCCAGTGGAATCGCTGACCGGCCACCTGGCCCGCCTCGATTGTCCCGATCGGCGACTCGATCGGCGCCGTGGCCACGGCAACTGAATGCAGGGTGCGGATCTGGGCTCTGCCCGCCAATCCGAGTGCCTGCAGCACCATGTGGATCGACTGTTTGAAGCCACTGCCGAGAGCCTTCACCATCATCCCCTGCTCGGCCTCTTCACGTGTCTTGCCGAAGCACATGATGTGCCGGACGACGTCGGGCGCGCCGTACGTTCTGATGTCCGAAAACTCCTCCACACGAACGAGAGTCACCGCCGTGGACATCGCCGAGAACATCAGCGGAAATACCTCGGTCGCACCGCCGGGATGGATTCCGGTGCCGTGGAAGGTCGCATTGCCCTCTTCGCATGCCGCCGTCAGCGGCGCGGCCTGGCGCTCGGACGGGTAGATCGGTCCGACCGGGCTCACGACGTCTTTGCCGGACCGCAGCAGGGCGGCCACCTCGTCGGCGTTCCACGCCAGGGGCGCGTACATCACCGCGTCGGCGTCGATCGCGAGAATGTCGTCGAGGCTCGACGTCGCGCTCACTGAAAGAGGTGCTCCACCGATGATCTCGCCAACATCCTTGCCCGCCTTGTCCTTCGAATGCACCCAGCATCCGACGAGTTCGAGTTCGGGATGTTGGCGAATACAGTCGATCGCGGCCTTGCCCACCGAACCGGTCGCCCACTGAATGACTCGCAGTGTCATGCTGAGGAATCTAACCCGTGGTCACCGACTACTGTTGACCGATGCCTGATCTGGTGCTGTTCGAGGTGCGTGACCGCATCGCTCTGATCACCGTGAACGATCCCGACCGGCGCAACGCCGTCAACCACGAGATTTCGGTCGGGCTGCGAGCCGCAGTGGACCGTGCAGAGGCAGACACCGGCGTACACGCCGTGATCGTCACCGGCGTTGGCAGCGCGTTCTGCGCAGGCGCCGACCTGTCCAATCTTGGAAGCAGCCCCGAACCCGCGGGATTGCGCGCGATCTACGACGGGTTTCTCGCCGTGGCCGACTGCGCCCTGCCGACGGTGGCGGCCGTCAATGGTCCCGCGGTCGGCGCCGGCCTCAACCTGGCGTTGGCGTGCGACGTCCGGATCGCCGGCGCCACGGCCGTGTTCGATCCGAGGTTCCAGAAGCTCGGCATCCATCCCGGCGGCGGCGCGACGTGGATGCTGCAGCGCGCGGCAGGACCGCAGGTGGCGCGCGCTGCGCTGCTTTTCGGCATGCGGTTCGACGCTGACGCTGCCGTGCGATACGGCATCGCGCTCCGTGCCGCCGACGATCCCGTTGCGGCTGCGTTCGAGCTCGCGGCCGGCCCGGCCTCAGCGCCGCGCGACGTGGTCATCGCGACCAAGGCGACAATGCGCCGCACGATCAGCCCCGGTGCCGTCGACACCGAGCAGCACGCGTTCGCCGTCGGCGCCGAGATTGACCCGCAAGCCGAGTCGCTGCGCTCACCCGAGTTCGCCCAGCGCCTTGCCGCTGCCCGCAGACGTTAGAAGTCAAGCAGCGCTGTTTCCGGTGCTTCGATGAGTTCCCGTAACTCACAGAGGAATTCGGCGGCCTGCGCGCCGTCGGCGACCCGATGGTCGAATACGCACGTCAGCCGCATCGTGGGCCGCACTGCCACCGCGCCGTCGACGACGACCGGCCTTTCCTTCAAAGCTCCCACACCGAGGATCGCGGCCTCCGGGTAGTTGATCACCGGCACGCCGTCATCGAGTCCCAGCGAACCGAAGTTCGACACCGTGAAGGTCGACCCTTGCAGATCTGCCGGCGCGATACTGCCGTCCCGCGCGCTGCCCACCAGCTTGTCCAACTCCGCCGCCAGTTCGCGGGTGGTCTTGCTCTGCGCATCCTTGAGCACCACCACGACCAGCCCCCGCGTGGTCGCCACTGCCACACCGAGATTGATACGCGGGTGCACATGCACCTGCGGCCCGTCGTCGCTGTCGACCCAACTGGAGTTCAGCACCGGGTGGCGGCCCAGCGCGACGACGAGCAGTCGCAGGACCATCACGAACGGCGACACCTCACGCAGGTGCATGAGGTGCGTCCCGTCCACCTCGACACTCGCGTGTGCATCGGGGATCTGCCGGCGCGACAACGTCATTCGCTGCGCCATCCGTGCCCAGATCCCCGAGACTTCGGTGATCTCGTCGGCGCTACCCGCGGAGGCCAGCACGTCATGACGAGTGATGACGCCATTGCGGCCCGAGCCGGGTTGCAGCCCGGTCAGGTCCACGTGAAGGTCCTTGGCCAGCTTGCGGACCGCGGGAGCGGCGCGTGGCCGGGTGCCCCGTCTGCTGGTGTCCATCGCGTCGTCGGTGCCGTAACCAACCAAAACGGGGTTGCCCCTCTGCGGCTCCGGCCTTTCGGCGTCGATGCGCACCAGCACCGAGCCGACGGGCAGCACGTCGCCGACCTCGCCGCAGCGCTCCAGTAAGCGGCCGGCGTACGGGCTGGGAATTTCGACCTCGGCCTTCGCCGTTTCCACCGAGCAGAGCGTCTGGTTGAGCTCGACGACGTCGCCGACGTCGACGCACCAGCTCGTCAACGTCACGTCTTCGAGGCCCTCGCCGAGGTCGGGCACCACGAACGACTGCACGCTCATGGTGCGTCCAGAACCTTCTCCACGCAGTCAAGCAACCTATCCGGGCCGGGCAACCACAGCTTCTCCAGCCGCGCAGGCGGGTACGGCGTGTCGAAGCCGGTGGCCCGCAACACCGGCGCCTCCAGGTCGTAGAACAACTCCTCGGAGATGCGGGCGGCCAGTTCCGCACCGAACCCCAGCGTGTGCGGTCCTTCGTGAAGCACTACCGCACGTCCGGTCTTAAGCACCGATTCCGCCACGGTGCTGAAATCCAGCGGGCTCAGCGACCGCAGATCAACGACCTCGAGGTCCCAGCCGCGTTCGGCTGCGGCGACGGCGGCTGTGCGCAACGCAGTCTGCACCAGACCGCCATACGTCAGTACGGTGACGTGCTCGCCGCTGCGAACGACCGCAGCCCGGCCGATCGGCAATCCCGGTGTGCCGGTGTCGATGTCGCCGCGCGACCAGTACCGCCGTTTGGGCTCTAGGTAGACCACGGGATCGCGGCTCGAAATCGCGTGTCGCAGTAGCCAGTACGCATCGCCCGGGTTCGACGGCACCACGACCTTCAACCCGGCGGTGTGCACCCAGTAGGTCTCGGTGGACTCCGAGTGGTGTTCGACGGCCCCGATACCACCGAATGACGGGATGCGCACGGTGACGGGCATGTCGACTTCCCCGTGCGTCCGCATGTGGTACTTCGCCAGGTGGCTGACGATCTGGTCGAACGCGGGATAGCTGAACCCGTCGAATTGGATTTCGGGCACCGGGACGAACCCGCGCAGCGCCAGTCCGATCGAGATACCGATCAGTGCAGACTCGGCCAGTGGTGTGTCGAAACACCGTTGTGCTCCGAAGGTTTCGCACAACCCCGCTGTCACCCGGAAGACCCCACCGAGGGTCGCGACGTCCTCACCGAAGACGAGCACGCGTTCGTCGGCGGCCATCGCGTCATGCAGCGCACGGTTGATGGCGGTCACCATGGTCACGTTCGTCGCGCCCGGCGATAGGTCGGTGAGCAGGGGACCAATGGGTTCCGGTGTGGCCGTGGGCCGATCCATCATCTGCGTCATGTCACGCTTCTTTCGCCAACTCGCTCAGGAGCTGTTGGCGCTGCTGCGCAAGCTCGGGCGTGATCTCGGCGTAGGTGGTGTCGAACATGTCGGTGACGGTCATGTCCGGCGACCCGACCACCGCCTCGCGCAACTCGGTACGCATGCGTGTCGACCGGGCCCGTACCCGTTCGTCGAGCCGGTCACTGAACACACCGATGTGGCGAAGGTAAGTGCGGTACCGCGCAATCGGATCCAACGCGGCCCAGTGGTCGACTTCCGCCTGGGAGCGGTATCTGGTCGGGTCGTCGGAGGTGGTGTGCGGTCCCATCCGGTAGGTGACCGCCTCGATCAGCGTGGGACCGCCTCCGCCACGGGCCCTTTCGGCAGCCTCGGCCGTCACCGCATAGCAGGCCAGTGGATCGTTGCCGTCGACGCGGATTCCCGGGATCCCGTATCCCACGGCGCGGTGCGCGATCGACGGACCTGACTGTTGGCGGCTGACCGGCACAGAGATGGCCCAGTGGTTGTTCTGTATGAAGAAGACGCACGGCGCCTTGAACACCGACGCGAAGTTCAACGCCTCGTGGGCGTCGCCTTCGCTGGTGGCGCCGTCGCCGAGATAGGCCAGCGTCACCGAATCCTCGCCGAGCCGCTGGGCGGCCATCGCCGCACCAACCGCATGCAACCCGTGGCTGCCGATCGGAATCGCGATGGGCGCGCAGTGCTTCTGCGTAAATTCCACACCGCCGTGCCATGTTCCGCGCCAAACGGCGCCGATCTTGCCCGGTGCGATTCCGCGCAGCACGAAGACACCCAGCTCGCGGTATTGCGGGAACAGCCAATCCGTCTTGCGCAGAGGAGCCGCGGATCCGATCTGCGCGGCTTCCTGGCCTCGGCATGAAGCAACCAGCGCCATCTCGCCCTGGCGCTGCAGGTTCACGAACTCCGCGTCGAGTTCGCGGGTGACGACCATCATTTCGTAGAGCCAGGACAAAGTTTCGTCAGGCAGCTCGCGGTGATACCGCTGCTCGGCCGTCGGCAGTCCGTCCGGTCCGATCAGCCTGATCGGCTCTAGTTCAACATCCGTCGGCACGCCGCCTCCTTGGCTCGCGCTACCGCCATTATGCGCCCGAAACGGGTTACTTCGCCGTATCGGTCACGCAACGAAACACGTGTCGTTACAGGCCTGCTTCACGCGCGATCAGCATCAACTGAACCTCCGTGGTGCCCTCGCCGATCTCCAAGATCTTGCTGTCACGGTAGTGCCGGGCCACGGGGAACTCGTTCATGAATCCGTACCCGCCGAAGATCTGCGTGGCGTCGCGCGCGTTGTCCATCGCTGCCTCGCTGGCCACCATCTTCGCGATCGCCGCCTGCTTCTTGAACGGCTTGCCCGACAGCAAGAGTGCGGCCGCGTCGTAGTATGCGGTTCGCGCCGTGTGCGCACGGGCTTCCATCCGCGCAATCTTGAACGCGATCGCCTGGTTGTGGCCGATCGGCCGCCTGAACGTCTCGCGCTCTTTAGCGTACTTGACACTTTCGTCGACGCAGCCTTGCGCAGCCCCCACAGCCAACGCCGCGATCGCAATCCGGCCTTCGTCGAGAATGCGAAGGAAGTTCGCATAGCCCCGGCCGCGTTCGCCCAGCAGGTTCTCCTGCGGCACCCGCACGTCGTCGAAGCTGAGCGGATGTGTGTCTGAGGCGTTCCAGCCGACTTTGTCGTACGCCGGCTCGGCAGTGAACCCCTTGGTGGGCACCGGCACAAGAATCGACGAGATCTCTTTGCGCCCATCGGTATTGCCGGTCACGGCAGTAACGGTGACGAGCTTGGTGATGTCGGTGCCGGAGTTTGTGATGAACTGCTTGCTGCCGTTGATCACCCAGTGGCCGGCGTCGAGACGTGCTGTGGTCTTCGTCGCGCCGGCGTCCGTTCCGCCACCCGGCTCGGTCAGCCCGAACGCGGCGAGCGCCTGCCCGCCGGTCAGAAGCGGCAGCCATTCTTGTTTCTGGTCCTCGTTTCCGAAGCGGTACACCGGCATCGCGCCCAGCGAGACGCCGGCTTCGAGCGTGATCGCCACGCTCTGATCGACCTTGCCCAGCTCCTCCAGCGCGAGGCACAACGCGAAGTAGTCACCCCCCATCCCGCCGTACTCTTCGGGGAACGGCAGCCCGAACAGGCCCATCTCGGCCATGCCCGACACCACCTCGTACGGGAACGAATGCTCGGCGTCGTGGCGCGCGGCCACCGGCGCTACGACGCTGTTTGCGAAGTCGCGGACAGTCTTCGCGAGCTGTTCGTAGTGGTCCGGCAGCATTCCGGTCGCGATGAAATCGCTCATTGCGCTTCTGCTTTCTGAGTAATCCGGGCCAGTGGCTGGCCCACCTTGACTTGGTCGCCGACGTCGACGAGCAGCTCGGTAATACCGTCGATGGGCGCGGTCAGCGCGTGCTCCATCTTCATCGCCTCGACCGTGACGACGACGGCGCCGGCGCTGACCTGAGTCCCGCCATCGACTCCGACGGCGACAACGGTGCCGGGCATCGGGCTCGCCAGTTCCGCGTCACCGCTGTGCTCGTCGTCGGGGCGCACCGCGGCCTCTTGCCTCTCGGAGACCACCGCCGTTAGCCCTTCACCCGCCAACCAGATGTGTCCATCGTCGTCAGCGACCGCGTATTCGCGCCGCACCCCACCCAGGTTGACGATCAGCCGCTGGCCTCCGAGATACGCTGTCAATGACTGGTTCTCACCGTCCTCGATGCTCGCGGTCGCGTGATCGGGTTCGCCGCTGATGAGGACATGGTCGGTGCGCTCGCCGCCCTGCAACCGGATGCTCGTGGGTGCAGTGCCGCCGGCGCGCCACCCTGTCGGCTGACTCCACAGGTCGTCGCTCGCATCGCGCCATGCCTGACACCACCGGTAGGCGGCCGCGGCGACGAAGTGCTCGTCGTCGGGGCCGCTGGCACTGAAGTCATTGATGCGTTTGTCGATGAGCCCCGTGTCGAGCCGCCCCGCGATGACGTCGCGATCGGCGAGCAAGAACCGGAGGAAAGCGACGTTCGTCGGGATGCCCAGGACAGCGGTGTGGGCCAGGGCGCGGTCGAGAAGCCGCATCGCCGAAGCCCGGTCGGCACCATGAGCGATGACCTTCGACAACATCGGGTCATAGTCGCTGCCGACGGTCATCCCGGTGGCAAGACCGGAATCGACTCGGACACCGGGCATGTCGGCAGGTTCGAGCAGGCCGAGCACGGTGCCTCCGGTCGGCAGAAAGCCGCGCGCCGGATCCTCTGCATAGACTCGCGCCTCGATCGCGTGTCCACGCAGCGCGATCTCGTCTTGAGCGACCGGCAGCTCCTCCCCCGCTGCGATGCGTACCTGCCATTCCACCAGATCCCAGCCGGTCACCAATTCGGTCACCGGGTGCTCGACCTGCAACCGCGTGTTCATCTCGAGGAAAAAGAACTCGTCGGGGCGGTCTGCGGAGACGATGAATTCGACTGTGCCGGCACCGGTGTAGTCGACGCTGCGTGCTGTGTCGCACGCCGCCGCACCAATCCGGGCGCGAGTGGATTCGTCGAGCAGCGGCGACGGCGCTTCCTCGATGACCTTCTGGTGGCGCCGCTGCAGGCTGCATTCCCGCTCGCCAAAATGCACCACATTGCCGTGCGCGTCGGCGAGCACCTGTACCTCGATATGCCTGGGCTGCAGCACATATCGTTCGAGGAACAGCGTGTCGTCGCCGAACGCCGCCGCCGATTCACGGCGGGCGGACTTCAGTGCGCCTGTGATCTCCGACGGGCCGGTCACCACCCGCATTCCCTTGCCACCACCGCCCGCCGACGGCTTCACCAGCACTGGATAGCCGATCCCGTCTGCCGCCGCGACGAGCTCGTCGTCAGTCAGGCCGGACCGTGCTATTCCCGGAACCACCGGCACGCCGAACTCCGCCACGGCCGCTTTGGCGGCGATCTTGTCGCCCATTGTCTTGATCGCAGCAGCCGACGGACCGATGAACGTGATACCGGCACCGTCTAGCGCAGCCGCGAATTCCGCGTTCTCCGAGAGGAATCCATACCCGGGGTGCACGGCCTGCGCACCGGCGCGCAATGCAGCGGCGACAACCGATTCGATGTTGAGGTAGCTGTCGCGGGCCGGCGCGGGACCAATCCGCACCGCCTCGTCGGCTTGGGCGACGTGCAGCGAGCCGGCGTCGGCGTCGCTGTACACGGCCACCGAACGGATCCCCAGCCGGCGTAACGTCCGGATGACCCGGACCGCGATCTCGCCGCGGTTGGCCACCAGCACTGTCTGAAAGGTCATCCCCGTCACATCCGGAACACACCGTAGGAGACAGATTCGACAGGCGCTTGGCCGACTACGGAAAGAGCCAGGCCCAGAACCGTTCTGGTGTCGGCCGGGTCGATCACGCCGTCATCCCAGAGCCGGGCGGTCGAGTAGTAGGGGTTGCCCTGCACTTCGTACTGGGCTCGGATCGGCGCCTTGAACGCCTCTTCCTCG
>DATBFF010000169.1:0-3569 GCA_036558625.1 Mycobacterium sp.
TGCCCAGCTGCAGGACCGCGCGGGTGAAGGCGTGGTCGCCGCCTTCGGCCTCCGGGCCGGCCGGGACGAACGAGCGGTCGATCTTCAGGATGTCGACCGGGAGCTGGTTGAGGTACGACAGCGACGAGTAACCGGTGCCGAAGTCGTCGATGGCGATGCGGACACCGGATTTGCGCAGCCGCTTGAGTTGGAGCCAGCCCTGCTGGTCGGGCGCGGTCTCGATCAGACTGCTCTCGGTCAGCTCGAGCACCAGGCTGCCTGGTTTAATGCCCCAGTCGTCGAGCGTGGCGATGACCATATCGGCAAAGCCCGGATCGTCGAGCTGGCGGCCGGAGGCGTTGACCGAGACGAACACGCCGTGCCCGTCCTGCCACCGGCGCGCCTCGCGGCAGGCATCCTGCAGCACTCGGGCGCCGACGGCGTTGATCAGCCCAGTCTCCTCGGCCACCGGGATGAATTCGGCAGGTGGAATCATGTCTCCGTCGTGTAGCCGCCAGCGGGCCAGCGCCTCCACCCCGACGACGGTTCCGCTGGACAGCTCAACGATCGGTTGGTAGTGGATGAGCAGGTCGTCATGGTCAAGGGCGTGGCGCAGCCCGGTAACGAGACGGAGGCGATCCAGCCGGTAGTCGCGCAGTCGCGGATCGAAGCAGACGACGCGGTTCTTGCCGGCCTCTTTGGCGGCGTATAGCGCGAAGTCGGCGTCGCGAAGAGCATCGGTGGGGCTCATCGGTCGTTGGCTGGGGTCGATGGTAAGCAGTCCGATGCTCGTGGACAGAAACATCCGCTGTCTATCGACGACAAACGGGCGTCTGATCGCGTCGATGATGCGGTCCGCCTGAGCGAGTGCGTCACGCCGATCGGCGACGGCCTCGACGAGGACAGCGAACTCGTCACCGCCAAAGCGGGCAACCACCGCGTCGGGCGGCGCGGCGGCAAGCAGCCGGCGAGAGACGTCGATGAGCACGTCGTCGCCGGCCGGATGGCCGTATGTGTCGTTGATGTCCTTAAAGCCGTCCAGATCGATGAGCAGCACCGCTTGGCTGTCGCCGCCGCCGAGGCTCAGCGCCCACTCCAGGCGCTCCGCGAGCACGGTCCGGTTCGGCAATCCGGTCAGCGGGTCGTGCATCGCGCGATGGACAAGCTGGTGCTGCATTGCCTCCTGCGCGGTGGCCGCGTCGGAGAGCCGCCGATATGCGCGCGCCAGATTCAGGTACGCGGTGTTGCGTTCCGTGGTGATCACCGCGAGCAGTAGTCCGGTCAGCGCGGCGGACCCGTTGAATGCCTGCAACGTGATCATTTTGACGAGTAGGTCGTGGCCTGCGAACGGGCCGACGTCGAGGGTCGCTGCTCGGATCGCGAGCACGGAGGCAATCAGGACGCAAACCGTCGCACCGCCCATCTGGAAGCGCAGCGCTGCCCAAACGATGAACGGAAACACCAGGAACAGCAGGCTCACCGAGGAATGCGTGACGGCCGCCGTCACAACCGCCGTACAAGCCGTCACCGCAGATGCTTCGACCCACCAACGCAGCGGGACGTCGCGGGGCCACCGCGCGGTTCGCAAGAACAGCAGCAGCGGTGCGATCACCAAAACGCCCATCGCATCTCCGGTCCACCACACCGACCATGTGGACCAGAAGTTGTGCGCCCGGATTCCGCCGGCGGCCAGCAGCGACACGCTGCCAATGGTTGCGCTGACGAGCATCCCGGCCATCGCACCGAACGCGACGAGCAAGAGTCCGTCCCGCAGCCGATTCACCTCTGTGCGGAACGAGAACCTGCGGAGCATCCAATATGCGCACAGTGGAGCCACCGTATTGCCGATCGTGATCGCGACGACCGCCGGAAACGTCGGTCCAATCGGAGCGTTGACCACGAACGCCGCAAGCGCGATTCCCGGCCAGATGCGACTACCGAGCACCAGCAACCCGGCCACCGCGACGCCGGTTGGCGGCCACAGCGGCGTGACCTGTCCGCCCACCAGTTGCAGCACGAGACCGATCCGTGCGGCGAGGTAATAGGCGACGGCGACACCGAGAATGGGCAGGATCTGGGAGGCACCAACGCGGAGCCGTCGCCGTAGCTCCTCGCTACGAAGGATCGCGGTCATACGACGCCCCTGCCCTCACCACACGTCGGCGCCAGGGGCTCCCGTCAGCGACCCAACCTGACGTGGATCGCATGGCGGCCACCATTGGTGCGGGGCCGCGTGGACGGTGATGGAGCCTCACCTCGCCATGTCACGACGAATCGGCAAGGACCCACCCCCGAAGCAACCGCCGGCAGCCACAAACGTCGGTAAGACGGCCACCGGCTCAGATCATCTCGTCACCGTGCACCGATGGCGTACGGCTCGCAACCGCTGCGCTAAACATGACTCGACACCGGCACCGCAGGGAACAGCAACAACGCGCTTGTACCCATCCGTACGAACCGTCATGGCCCGAATGGCTTAGGCGTCCCGTACCGCGTGGTAGGTGACGAAGACGAGTCCTGAACCGATCGTGGCCGCGCGGATGAGGCGCATGGGTTTGTTGTTGCTCGTCTCGCCGAAGAGGCGGCGCCCAGCGCCGAGGATGACCGGGAAGATCACCAGGCGAATCTCGTCAACAAGGTCGTGCTCGATCAGCGTGTGTGCGAGTTGGTAGCTCGCGTAGACGAGGATCTCACCGGCGATCTCCTGCTTCAGCTTCGCGACGTCACTCACCGCGTCGCCGTTGAGGATCGTCGAGTTGGACCACATCCCGTCGGTCGACGTGCCGGACACGACGAACTTCGGCATGCTGTTCAACTTGTCCGCCCACTCGCCGCTGCGTGACTGCCACCGGCTGGCGAACCATTCGTCGCTGCGCCGGCCGAGCAGAAGCGCTTCGGCCCGCAGCGCCTCGGCGGTCTCCACGCTGGCCCACTCGTCCAGGTCGTCAGCGCCGAACTTCCGGAACCAGCCGCCGAGCCGGAAGCCCTCGTTGCCATCCGGGTCCTCGACGACTCCATCGAGCGACATATTGGTCGTGATAACAAGCTTTCCCACGTTGTTCTCCGTTCGTACGGCCTGACACTGTCACCGGTGCAGACACCGCGGTACGAGGAAACTGGGCCCATCTCTCGAATGCATCCGGATGGAGATCGTCCGGAATCGGCTCTACAGTGCCGGGCATGACAGAGATCCGAACGGATTGGCGTGCGGTCGATGGCGCTGCGACGGCGTGGTTCGACGCACCTTCGTTGGTTGAGGGAGCCGCGCTGGCCGGGCGCATCGTGCAGCTGTCGGCCGATATCGTGGTCGACCTGCGCGCGACAGGCGTGCGGGTGCGCCTCGACTCAGACAAGCACGCCGAGGCGGTGTCGGCGGCCGCACTGGATCTCGGGCTAGCCGCGAACCCTGCCGTGCTGCAGCACCTGAGTGTCGTGTTCGAGTCCGCGAACCCACCTGCGGTGAGGCACTTCTGGCAGCGCGTGCTGGACTACGCGCCTGGGGAGGCCGGCGGCTTGGCAGATCCGTTGCGGCGCGACCCTGCCATACGGATCCGGCAGTCGACCGAGCCACGGCCGTTGCGAAACCGCAT
>DATBFF010000170.1:0-10386 GCA_036558625.1 Mycobacterium sp.
ATCGTGGGCGCAAGTAGCTGCCTGTCTACACACGCTAGGGTCAACTGCCGGAGTGGCGCGTGGGGCACGGCTAAAGGGGGGCGGTGTGGTTCGTCGGCAAGCGGTGGCAATCGTATCCGTTGTTGCGCTTCTGGTTTCCTCGTGCGGGTTCTCGGATGGGTCCAAATCGGCGGGATCTACAACGGCAAGCCGGTCAAGCACGTCATCTGCCGCATCGGGCAAGCAGGTCAGCGCAGTCGTCGACAAGGTGCGAGTACGGGCCACGGCATCGTCCGCTGACAGCGGACGCGAGCTGACCATCAGCGGTGGCGATGCTGCTGTTCCAGAAGCCGAGGCGCGGTTGGTCGCCACTAAACCGGTGAGCGTGCAACTGGACGGTGGGAAGGCTCAGCCCTCTGCCCCGGTGAAGTTGGAGTTCGATCTGTCGGACCGCCCCGACGTCTTCGCCGAACTGACCGACACGATAGTGCCCGTCGTCGAATCGGTGTCGACAACCGACCCCAACGAACGGGACATGTTCACCGGCAAGTGGGATCCGGCGACCAAGACGCTCACGGTGGAAGTTACGCACCTCACCGACTTCTGGGTTAGTGCTTTCAACGTGTTCAAGGCGATCGAGGATGGAATCGGACGGACGTTCAAAACTCTCCTCGGCGATTCCAAGTCGCCGTGTCGCGAGACAAGCAAACTGACGCTTGGGGAGACCAATTACGTGTTGACCGCCGTCAGTCCCGGCGCGATAGCCGGTTGTCTGGTCGACAACAACGGCGCGATCGCCATCGACTTCGAGAACGCCACCGGCGGGTTCTATGCAATCTTGGTGGCACCGAACGACATTGGCGGAGATTGGGTTGTCACACAGCCCTTGAGCATGGCTGATGCCGCGGGATCCATGATCGTAGGGCTCACGCCGAAGAACAAAGGGGTTCTGGCCGGCCGTTCCAGTGGGCGGCTCACATTGAACCGTGGGATCGCCGAGGGCGACGTGCGAATGATGCCGGAGCCGCATGGCATTCTCGTCAAAAGCCTGCTGTCCGGCGTCAGCATGTTCGGAATCGATCTCAATCAGCTCGACGACGTCCGCGAGGCGTGGGACTGCTTTGTCACCGGCGTCAACGTGGCTCATATCGACGCCAATGTCACCACCGCAGAGTTGAACGGCATGATCGGCGGGATCGCGCAGTGCCTGATCGCTGCGGAGCGCGGCAATGGCGGTGACAAGGCGAAGATGGCGGCGCTCCATCGTTTGAGCGTCGCCACGGCCTTGTTGACGGAGCTGCCTGTACAACTTTTGGACTTCGTCTCCAGCGGACTTCAGGAAGCCGCGGGAGATGCAGTGAAGGACTTTCGGTTGCGAAGCTCGGCACCGCCGACTAACACAGGCACCACGGACACGCCATCGACCGATCCTGTGATCGACAGGGTCGAGGTGTCGACGTGGGCCTACGACCGCGTTGAAGGCGACACCTACGTGGCCGACAACACCGGAGCCAAGCAAATCGAGGTGTTCTGGAAATCATTCGCGGGAGCGGACCAAGTCAGGACCGGTTGCACGTCGACGGTACGGATCGAAGGCCCTGGAACCTCGGAGACCAAGGACAGTTCCAACTGTGATTCCTACGACCCGGGTACCTACGTCAAGGCGCGGCACCCGGGTGTGTACACCGTGACGGTCATGGTGCGCCAAGCCGCCCAGCCCGAGATCACCGTGCAGCGCACCGTCACGATTCTCCCGCACAAGTAACGCGCGGGGCAGTCCCCTGTGACACTAAAGGCACGCCACCCCCGCTGGTGCCAAAGCTCTGACTTATAGCGACTGCGTTTCGCTTTGGCGGCGAATGGATTTCGCAAACCCAGTAGTGTCGACACCTCTGATTACGATGACCCGATTCTCACATTCGACCGTTCATTCGCGATCCCGAGGTGCCCGTGAAGCTGCGAAAAGCAATGGCGCTATTCGGGGTTGCCGTCCTCACCCTGCCCTTCGCTGCGACCGCGACAGCCGAACCTGCTACGTCCGCCGCCGACCAGTCCGCGCAGTGGATCGTCGTCGGCGTGCCCGCGGCGAATTCGACAACAGGAACCCTCTCCGCGTTCCAACGGGTGGGCCAACAATGGAAGGTTGTCCTGGGACCGACCCCCGCCAAGGTGGGCGCGCTCGGTGTCGGCGCCCCCGCTGACGGTGTCCATCGCACTCCGGTGGGAACGTTCAGGTTCGACCAAGCCTTCGGTCGCCAGCCGAATCCTGGCACCAAGATGCCGTACTTCCAAGCCACCGACCAGGATTGGTGGGACGAGGACGCCAGCTCGCCCACCTATAACACCCACGTGCGCAGAAATGGCACGCCGTCGAGAATCGCGGAGAACCTGCACGACTCGGGGCCTGTCTACGACTACGCCGTCAACATTGCGGTCAACCCGCAACGCATCCCGGGGCGAGTCTCCGGAATCTTTCTCCACGTGACTGATGGCAGCCCCACCTGGGGATGTGTTGCCATCGGCCGCGCCGAGATGCGCTTGGTGCTGAACTGGCTTGACCCTTCGGCGAACCCGCAGATCACCATTGGCGTCGGCACCCCATCGCTGGTGTCATCGCGCACATGATCCTCATGGCGAGGCCGCCACGTCAGCGGAACCGGACGTTCAATGTCGCCAGGCCGAAGATCTTTCGGCCACCGGATTTCGCGGCGACGATGACGACACCGGTGCGGGTCGCCGGATCCAACGACTTGATCCTGCCGCTGAATTCGATGTCTGCGCCCTCGGTGGCCGACACGACGGCCGGTGCCGACAACCGCACCGCATACCTAGTAACTGCACCGGGGTCGCCCGACCAGGCGGAGACGAACCCGGCGCCCAGACCCATGGTGAGCATTCCGTGGGCGATCACATCGGGCAGCCCGGCCAGCTTGGCGATGTCCTCGTCCCAGTGAATCGGGTTGGCGTCACCGGCCACGCCGGCATAGTTCACCAGGTCGCCGCGGGACAGCCGGGTGTGGTGCACTGGTAGCTCGTCGCCGACATTCACATCATCGAAGGACGGCGTTCCGGGCGCACGGGTGCCTGCCTCGGCGATTCGGACTTCGCCGTCGGGGCGCACCGTTTTCTCGTAGGCGGCGTCGGATTGACCCACTTCGAGAATGTTCACGTCGTGCATCATCGCGTTGTGCACGGCGGTCTTGATCGCCGGATCGACATCCTCGGCGGTCACGCCGACGACGGTGGTGTGCAAGGTGTGCACTAGTTCGCCGTCCGTGTCGGTGAAGGTGTTGGTCACGGTGACCAGGTCTCTACCGGCGATCCTGCGCACCGACGACAGCTCGACGTCGATGCGCAATTCGTCGCCGGCCACGATCGGGCGGTGCTGCTCGAAGACTTCCTCGGTCTGCACCCAGGTGTCGTAACCCACGACCACGGATTCGAACATCCGGCGATTGCAGGTCATGCCCGGAACCGACGTAAACGTCAAAGGCGCGACCAAGCCTGAAAAACCCAGCGCCGCGGCGGCGGCGAGATCCCAGTGTGCGGGGTGATAGTCCTGCACCGCGCGGGCGTACTCGCGTATCTTCTCGCGGCCGACCAGGTAGGTGCCGTCCATCTGGTAGTAGTGGCCCACGCGAGATTCGAGCGCCGACGCTTCTGCTGCTGCGGTCATGAATGTGCTCAACTTTTCTATTGGCCGTGTCCCTGAGGGCGACCAAAGCACACTAACGCGTGGACACACGAGCACCACACGCCGTCACGGTCTGCCGGGTCTGCGAAGGCGACTATCTCAACCGTTGCCGTTGCGCGCCGCCAGGTGTTGACTGACTTCGGCACTGTGCCGAGGGTGGAGGTATCCGTCGATGGCCCGGCTCGATTTCAAGGCCAAGACGCCTTTGATCGGCATGTCGATGGTCTTCCTCGCGATGGCGATCGTCGCGGTCACCGCGTATCTACACGCCGGATGGTACTCAGTCATCGGGTATGCGGTCGCCGCGGGAATTGCCGCGTTCGGCTTCGTCTTCACCTTTCGCGACATACCCACCCCACCTGCCGCCCAGCAGGATTCGCGATCGGACGATTGAGGACAGGGTTCGATGGCCACCAAACCTGCTGCAGCGCCGTCGAACTACGACACGTCGGCATTCACTCGCGAAGACGCCGGCTACCACAAAGGGCTCAAACCTCGCCAGCTACAGATGATCGCGATCGGCGGCGCGATCGGTACGGGACTGTTTCTGGGCGCCGGTGGCCGCCTGGCCAACGCCGGGCCCGGGCTGTTCTTCGTCTACGCCTTCTGCGGTGTGTTCGTCTTTTTGATCCTGCGGGCACTGGGCGAGCTGGTGCTGCACCGGCCGTCGTCAGGGTCGTTTGTGTCGTACGCACGCGAATTCTACGGCGAGAAAATGGCTTTCGCAGCCGGGTGGATGTACTTCCTCAATTGGTCGATGACTGCGATCGTCGACTCGACCGCTATCGCCACCTACTTTCACTATTGGTCGACGTTCAAAGGAATCCCGCAGTGGCTCATCGCATTGGCTGCGCTGGCCATCGTTTTGGGAGTAAACCTCATCTCCGTGACGATCTTCGGCGAGATGGAGTTCTGGGCCGCGCTGATCAAAGTCGTTGCCCTGCTGGCGTTCCTGGTCGCCGGCACAATCTTCTTGGCCGGCCGGTACCGCATCGACGGCCAGCCGACAGGGTTCCAGGTGATCTCGCAGTCCGGCGGTCTCTTCCCGACGGGCATCTACCCGCTTGTCATCGTCACCTCCGGGGTCGTATTCGCCTACGCGGCAGTAGAGCTGGTGGGCACGGCGGCCGGCGAGACGGCTGAACCGGCAAATGTCATGCCGCGGGCGATCAACTCGGTGATTTCACGGATCGCGCTCTTCTACGTCGGCTCACTGTTTCTCCTCGGGTTGTTGCTCCCGTACACGGTCTACAAGGCGGATGAGAGCCCGTTCGTCACGTTCTTCTCCAAGATCGGTGTGTCCGGTGCGGGCAGCATCATGAATGTCGTCGTCCTGACTGCCGCGTTCTCCAGCCTCAACGCGGGCTTGTATTCCACGGGCCGCATCCTGCGTTCGATGTCGATGAACGGCAGCGCACCGAAGTTCACCTCGCGGATGTCGCGGCGCGGAGTGCCGTACGGTGGCATCTTCCTCACCACGGTGATCGGACTGTGCGGGGTTCTGCTCAATGGTGTGGTGCCCGAGAAGGCGTTCGAGATCGTGCTGAACATGGCAGCACTGGGCATCCTGGCGTCGTGGGGCGCCATCGTGCTCTGCCAGCTCAAGCTGTACCGGTGGTCCAAGCAGGGAATCCTGCTGCGCCCCTCGTTCCGCATGTGGGGTGCGCCGTATACCGGCTACCTGACGCTTTTGTTCCTCGCCGCAGTGCTCGTCTTGATGGCATGCGATCCGCCGATCGGAACGTGGACGGTCGCCACCCTGGCCGTCATCGTGCCGGCGCTCGTGGTCGGCTGGTACGCGGTGCGGTCGCGGGTGCTGGCAATCGCTACAGAGCGGGTCGGCTTCACCGGCCAGTTCCCCGTGGTCGCCAACCTCCCGCCGCCGGGTCGGAAACGGAAGCGTTAGGTCCTCGTCGTCGAATGGATACCGACTCGTTCGTGTCGGACAGCGGAAATCTGCCGCGGCGAGGGCTAACTTCGTCAATGTGGGTAGGTCACCACGAGTGGGCACAGACAACATGCGCCGTGTGACAACCGCACTCGTCGCCGTCGGCGTGTGCGTGGTCGCCGGGTGCGGCGGCGGCGGCAGCAGTCACGGCACCTCCAGTACCCATTCCACGACTACGAGTACCGCTTCGGCGCCGCCACTGTGGGAAACAGCCCTGCCTGGGCTGCTGCTCACCCCGGAGCAGGTGACCACCGTGATGGGGGCCAAGGAAATGGGCGTCACCCGAACCCGCGTCGAGATGTCAGATGACAGCGCGACGATGGCGCCCAAGGAATGCCTGGCCATCGACGGGGCAGCACAGGCCCAGGTCTACGCCGGCAGCGGCTTCACCGCAACACGTGACATCGCCCTCACCGACGGCGACAACTTCACACATTTCGTCGAGCAGGCGGTCGTCCTGTTCCCCTCAGCCAAACAGGCCGACGAGTTCTTCGCGTCGTCGGCCAAGCAGTGGCCGGCCTGCCACACCTACACCCACACGCAGTCCGGCACGAAATGGACCGCCGGGCCGGTATCGAACGCGAACGGCGTGCTGAGTACCACCGCGACGCAGCAGGACGCGAAGGCTCCCGGCTGGGCGTGTGGACGTGCGCTCGCCGCCCGCAACAACGTCGTGATCGACGTCAACACCTGTAGCCCCAACCCCGGCGACTCAGCCGTCAATATCGCGAATCAGATCGCCGCCAAAGTGCAGCACCCGTAAGGGACGGAATCTCAGCCCGACTCCAACCCGTCGAGCAATTGATTGGCCAGGCGAGTTCCCGCATGCGCATCGCGCCAGGTGCGGCTCACCGGATCTGAGGCATCGAGGGCGTGCCGGCGTCACCAAATTTTAGGCGGCGTTGTGTTGCTTGCTGCCGCGGTCAGCGGTACCCGACTTCGGGGTGCCCGACTTGGCGGCGCCGGTGATCCCGTTCTTGGTGGAGTTACCGCGTGCACGCTTGCCCGGTGCCACGCGGGTCACCTCGTCGTTGGACTTTTCACTCAGCTCGGTCGATTCCGCCCCAAGTGCTGGGCTTGCCTTCGGCTTCCGAGTGGTACTCAGAGGACTTAGAGTCGAGCTTTTCTTGGTGTCGGTGTCGGGCGTGACGGCCAGGGTCGACAGCTTCTCGGTGTTGGTGGTCGAGGTGACCGTCGAAGCCGAGCCGCCCTTGGTTCCGGCGGCCGAATCGGCCGTCGGCACGTCCACCGACGACGGTGCGGCCGAATCGTGCTGGAACACGTCTTGTAGCTTGCCGATGATGGCGGCGTTCACCGCGCGGTGGTATTTGGTAATCGAGAACTTCGCGTCGGCGACGCCCCGATTGATCGCGGTTGCGATTGTCGCGAAGTCGCCCGAGGCCAATGAGTCGACGACCTGGCTCCAGGCTGCAGCGAGTTGCCGCTTCAGCGTCCGCTTCTGAAGCTTGATCTGGGCACTGAGGGTCGGCTCGGGGGCGAACTCCTGGCCATTCCAGTTCACCAACGTCCAGCCGTCCACGGGGTTGCCCTCGACGACGACGTAGTCAGTGTTGCCCAATGCACTGTTCTGTAGCAGGGCGATCTTTTGTGCCGGGGTGGTCAGGTTCATTGCATTCATCATCGTCCAGAACATGATGGTGCCGCCGTGCGAGAAGACCACGGGATTACGATCGCCGTTGTCGTAAATGGTCTGCAGCGCACTGTTAACGCGGTCCTCGAACACATGGCCGTTGAGCACGGCTGACGTGCCCGGCATCGGCACATCGAGATTCCCCTGGATCGCCCACGCGAGCGGGATCAGCGCGTAGCCCTGGGCGGCCTGGCTCTCCGGCGTTCCCTCGAAGGAACCCGCCTCGATCTCTTGAAGGCCGGGCAGCACCTGCATCGGCAGGCCCAGGTATTGCGACATCGGCGCAGCCGTCAGCTGCGTTCTCACCATCGTCGATGCGTAAATGGCGTCGTAGTTGTTGTCGCCGAGGAGGTCCGCCACGGCCTGTGCCTGCTGCTGGCCCGACGCGGTCAGAACAGGGCCAGGTGTCTTGGTGTCGATCAGCCCCGAGGCGTTGCCCGCCGACTCGCCGTGACGCACAAACGTCACCCGCATCACGTCGTCTGCCGCGGCCGGGATTGCCGCGCCGACGAGCAGCGCGAACGATATCAGCGCGGCACCCAAAAACTTCCACAGTTGTGCGTTATGCCGGTCTTTCATCGAACACTTCCTCCCGCCGGTGGTGTGGACAGCTCACGATGAATTGGCGGTGAACTGAGAGCAACCTGTGATCCCACTCACCGGGACTTGTCTTTACCGGACTGCGCCCCTTCGACCTCGAGTTCGACGAGAAGCAAAAACAGTTCGAAGTGAACGCGGCGTCCAACGGCAACGATTTCAAGCTGGTCGTCGACTCGACCGGTACGCGGGTGGTATCCCAGCACCAAGAACCTCAGCCGAGTGACGATGTCGCCAAACTCCAAGGCACACAGAGCGAGTACGAGGTCGACGCGCACACCGGGGCCGTCACCAAGCGATAGGCGGACCCGTCAATCCAAGAACGTGGCGGCGGCGATGTCGAGAATCTCCTGCCGGTCGGCCGCCACGATGAACCCCGCGCCGATCGCATCGTCGAGCGCCACCGTGAACCTTTCGAGGTAGTCGGTCGCACCGCCGGGGTACAGCCGTCGCAACTCCTCGGCGTCGAATGGTTCGCCGCTGCCGAACAGCCACGACATCGCCCCCTCGACGGGAGCGTCACCTCGGGTGCGGGCCGTCGGCACGTCAACCCAGGGCGTCCTTAAGCCGCCCTGCGCAATTCCGTTGGCGTCCAACACAAACTGCGGCGGGTGGGCATCGGTCAACGCGATGCCCGGGACACTGGCCGGGGGCCGTGCGGTGCGCACCCAGGTGTGCAATCCCGACAGCGCCGCCTGCAGAACGTAGTGATGTTGGGGCGCGAAGTTGATGAAGTACGACAGGTGCTGGCCCATCAGCTCTTTCGTCGGAGCGTAGGCGGCGACGATTGCGTCCAGCGGTGCGGCACCGGTGTCGATGGGCGCAACCCGGATCGTGTAGTTGTCGGCATGAGCGGTGCCGGGTATCTCCCAGGTACGAAGGCGATCCGTGTCGGGCTGACGGGCCAGGTGGTAGCCGGCCCGATGTCCGCCGACCAGATCAGTCTCCGTGATGATCGTCATCACCGGCACACGTAGATCGCTGCGGAAACGTGCGGGTGGCGGGTCGTTGTGGTTGGACGGATCGAAGATCGAGGTGCCGTCAAGAGGTGCCGCGGGACCGAAGCGGGAATGGACGAGAAAGCCGTCGTAGGCTTCGGCGTGCGAATCGACCGCGTTGACGTAAGTGGTCAAGAATACTGCGGACTGTGATTCTCCCAGGGCGACAACGTATTCCGGACGCAGCGACCCCAGAACGCCGCTGTCGCGGACGGCCCGCCCGATCTGGGAGAAGATGTCGAATGCGAAAGCATCCCCGGGGTGGTGCAGGGGTGCATAACGCTGCGGGTTCTGGTTCTTCAGCGACATGTCGAAGCCGAGGCTGGCACCGCCCTCCACACCGACGCGCTGGACAGAAGCCGCCACGTAGGCGTAGCCCGCGCGGACGATTTCGCGGTGCGCCATGAACCACACTGCGGGAGCGTCGATTCCACCACTTACGTTGAGCCACTCCACGAGGACTGTTCCGTTGAAACGCTCGTCGTCCGCCGGTTTCAGGACCACCATTCGGGTGTGGTAATCCGATGACTCTGAGCTCGTAACCGTTGACGCGGAGCCGGAAACGAAGAACTCCTCGGCCGTGTATCCGACGTCGGCGATGCCGTATGCACCGAGGAGCAGGTTGGGTTTGCCGGGTATTGGCGTGACAATGGGATTCGGCATCGCTGACATCGTACGGGGCCGGACGGGACTAGCCTGAGGGCATGTGGACGGCCGTCATCGTCACGCTGCTGGTGATGCTCGCTGTCGGGCTTGTCGTCGACCAGCTGTTCCGGCTGCGGACCTGGCTCAACAAACCCCCACCCGAGCGAGAGCCGCCGCCGCCCGACGCCTGACGGGTCACCACTTCAAGTGGTGGCTGGTGTCGCCGACCTGATCCACGAACATGGTTCGCGTGTCGAACCACCACACGCCATCGATCCGAAGAAACGTGTCGTGGTAGCGCCCTGTGACGATCACCTGTAACGGCAGTTCCGCGGTCGCCTGTGTCACGCAGTAGTACGACGTGCTCGTCGCGGAGCCGTCGGCCTCGTCGACGTGGACCGCCACGTTGCTGGTGTGGTGTCTGGTCTTGGGCGTGCCGTCGTCGTAGAGGTAGATCGCCATTTCGTACATCCTTCGCACTCCCGCAGCACCGCTGAAAACGGTCTCCGGCGGTCCGTTCTCGACGCCGCAGATCCGGCCGTGGGTGAACAGTTCTGCCACGCCCTCGACATCGCCCGCGTCGAGGCGTTCGGCGTATGTGTAGATCAGATTCTCGATCTGCCGCGCGCTGTCACTCATTCAGCGGGACACGTCCGTCGGTGCGTCGGAGACCTTCACTAGCCGCACATCCGGACGAGCCGGGACCGTGTCGGCGAGGAACCAGCGGAAAGCCAGGTTGCCGCGCGGGTAGTCGAGCGTCGTCACCGAGTTCGGGTGCGCCGTCATTCCGCGCGAGATCACGATTGTCACCGAGCCGTCGGCGTTCGGTACGGCGCTGTGGCCGTTGACCGAACTGCGCGCGTCGGTGACGTTG
>DATBFF010000171.1:0-6820 GCA_036558625.1 Mycobacterium sp.
TCCGATGCTGCGTACCGCCGAATCCCACGGCTACCTCGGCGACGTCCAGCAGAACATCGAGCGAACGCCGGTACGCCGCATGGGCAAGCCCGAGGACATCGCCGCCGCGTGCGCATTCCTGATCTCCGAAGACGCGGGCTACATCACCGGCCAGATCCTGGGCGTCAACGGCGGCCGCAACACCTGACACGAGCGTGCGGAGGTAGATGGTGAAGGTGCGCGTCGACAGTGACCGCTGCCAGGGGCACACCCTGTGCAAGATGATCGCGCCGGACTCGTTCGAACTCGACGACGTCGACGGCACGTCGTCGCCGGTGTCAGAAGTCGTCCCGCCGGATCAGGAGGAGGCGGTGCGCGAGGCGGTGCAGTCGTGCCCGGAACAGGCGATCGAGATCGAGGAATCTCAGTGAGCGATCGCAAGGCGTCGCGCTATCACTTCGATCGCCATACGCCCGAGTACCGGCTGCAGTTTGAGAAGATCACCGATGAGATGCACACAACATGCCCGCTGGCATGGACCGACACCTACAACGGACACTGGGTCGCCGCCGGTAGCAAAGAGGTATTCGAACTGGCAAGGTGCCCGGCCGTCTCCAATCATCACGACCTCACCGGGGAGACACCGTTCGGCGGCATCGCCATCCCGAGGGCAAAGCGCGTCGCCGGCGTCCGCGGCGGAATCCTCGAGATGGACGATCCCGAGCACCGCACCTACCGCACCGTGCTCAACCCTTACCTGTCCCCCGCCGCGGTGAAGCGGTGGGAGCCGTTCGTCGACGAGATCGTGCGGGCCTGCCTCGACGAAAAGATCGAGAGCGGTCACATCGACTTCGTCGACGACCTCGCAAACATCGTGCCCGCGGTGCTGACGTTGGCGATGATGGGCATCCCCCTGAAGAAGTGGGCGATCTACAGCGAGCCCACCCACGCGTCGGTGTACACGCCCGAGGACTCGCCCGAAATGGACAACGTCATCGAGATGCGCCGGGAGATGGGCCTGGACCTCGTGACGACGATGATCGAGATCCGCGACAATCCGCGACCCGGCATGGTGAACGCGCTGCTGCAGTTCAAGATCGACGGCGAGCCCGCTCCCGACATCGAGATCCTGGGCAACCTCGGCCTGATCATCGGCGGCGGCTTCGACACCACCACCGCTCTGACCGCGCACGCGCTCGAGTGGCTGTCCGAACATCCCCAGCAACGCGAGACGCTCAGCACCCGGCGCAACTCCCTCCTGGACTCCGCCACCGAGGAATTCCTGCGGTACTTCACGCCGGCCCCCGGCGACGGCCGGACGTTCTCAGAGGACGTCGAAGTCGACGGCCAGAAGTTCAAATACGGTGAACGGCTGTGGATCTCGTGGGCGATGGCCAACCGCGACCCAGCCGTTTTCCACGACGCCATGGAGCTCATCCTCGACCGAAAAGGCAACCGGCACTTCAGCTTCGGTATCGGTGTGCACCGCTGCGTCGGTTCGAACGTGGCGCGCACCGTGTTCAAATCGATGCTCACCGCGGTGCTCGACCGGATGCCGGACTACCAGTGCGATCCCGAGGGCGCCGTGCACTACGAGACGATCGGCATCATCCAGGGCATGCGCAAGCTACCCGCGACGTTCACGGCCGCCGAGCGCCTCGGTGCGGGTCTCGACGAGACACTCGAACGTCTGCAACGCATCTGCGACGAGCAGGAACTCGCGCGGCCAATCACCGAGCGCAAAGAGCCCGCCGTCATCTAGCACGCGCCCCGCGCCGGAACGGTAGTCCGCGCGGTCCTTACTCGCACTTTTCCGCGCGGAATACCGTTCCGGCGACGGGCGGGCTATCCGCGGGGTAGGCCGAGCACCTGCTGCGCGATGATGTTGCGCTGAATCTCCGACGTGCCACCGGCGATCGTGCCGCCGAAGCTGCGGGCGTAGCGCTCAAACCAGCTCGCGAAGTAGTGGTCGAGGTTCATCGGCGCATACGGCCCCGTCATCGCGGGGTGATCCAGCCCGTCCGGGCCGGCTGCTGCCAGCGCATGTTCGAACACCCGCTGTTCAGCCTCCGAGCCGAACACCTTGAGCACCGCGACCGACGCCACATCTTCTTCCCCGCGTGACGCGCGGGCCAGAGCTTTCGAACCGAGCAGGCGCAGCGCGGTGTAGTCCATGACCGTGCTGGCGTATTGGTCACGCTCGACCGCGGTACGCGGATGGAAGTCGGCGATTGCGTTGTCCATCCGGTCGGCGAAGCCCAGCCACATCATCGTGCGCTCATGCCCGAGCGATCCGTTGGCCACCCGCCAGCCCTGGTTCAGCGGGCCGACCAAATTCTCGGCGGGCACCCGGGCATCGGTGAAGAACACCTCGTTGAAATCCAGGTCGTCCTGGCCGCAGATGGACGGGAAGGGCCGGCACACCACACCCGGTGTGTCGGTAGGGATCACCAGCGCAGAGATCCCCTTGTGTTTGCGCGCGTCGGGGTCGGTCCGCACGAACGTCAACAGCACATCGGCATCGTGTGCGCCTGACGTCCACACCTTCTGGCCGTTGACGACGAACTCGTCGCCGTCCAGTACCGCGCGGGTGCGCAGCGACGCGAGGTCGGACCCGGCGCTGGGCTCGCTCATGCCTAACGACGCCGTGATCTCCGCCCGCAGGATCGGCACCGCCCAGCGCTGCTTCTGCTCGTCGGTGCCGAACGAGATCAATGATGCGGCAACGATATTCACACCCTGTGGGTTGAAGCTGTGATAGATCCGGCGGCGACACAGCTCTTCGAGGTAAACGTAGTGCTGGAGCACGGTGGCGTTGCGGCCGCCGAACTCGGGCGGTTGCGGAGGCAGCAGCCAGCCGTTGTCGAACAGCAGCCGCTGCCAGCGCCGCGCCCAGGCCGGCATGTGAGACACCGACCGCGGGCGCTCGACGGCTTCGGCGGCGGCAGCGGGAATGTGCTCGTCGAGGAACGCGACGAACTCGGCGCGAAACTCCTCGACGTCGGCATCAAAAGTCAGCTGCACGGTATTCCTCCGCGATCGTCGCCCGGTGCTCGGCAGCGCCGCCGAGCATCAACTCGCCGGCCTTGGCCCGCTTGAGCGCGAACTGGACATCGTTCTCCCACGTGAATCCCATTGCGCCGAACGACTGCAAGCCGTGGCGGAACACCAGCGCCTGGCACTCCCCCGCGGCAGCCTTGGCCATCGTCGCGGCCAGCCGACGCCGCGGATCGTCGGTCGCAATCGTCAGCGCGGCGAAATACCCGAGCGCGCGGGCTCTTTCGATCGCGACGTGCATGTCGGTCGCCTTGTGCTGGATGGCCTGAAACGACCCGATCGGCACACCGAACTGATGGCGTTCGCGCACATGGTCGAGCACCAGATCGAGGATGCGCTGACATGCGCCCACCATCGTCAGCGCCATGCCGGTCAGCGCGACATGACGCGACCGCTCAGGATCGGCGCCGATCACCCGCGCGCTGTCGGTGACGCGCAGCCCGTCGAACGTCACCTCCGCGACATGCAGCACCGGGTCGAAGACGGATACCCGCCGAGTACTCACCTCGCCGGATGCGACGACGAACACCCCTCCCGCAGTCACCACGGCCAACCGGTCGGCACGGTCGCCGTCCAAAACATGACGCGCAGTGCCGTTCAGTACCCAGCCGTCGCCCTCGCGGCGGGCTGTCACGCCGCCGAGCACTGCGGCACCTGCTTCGGTCGGGTCGAACCGATCAGCCACCAGCGGAGCGAACTGCGTCATCGTCGCCAAGAACGGCGTCGGGTCGCACCCGCGCCCGAGCTCTTCGGTCACGATCGCGAGTTCCACGGCGGCCGACGGCTCGTTCATCTCGGTCCAGCCGGCCTCGACGTAGGCCTTCCACAGCGGGGCCGCATCCGCGCCCTCCTCGGCGATGCTGCGGACCAGCGTCGGCGGGCATTGCTTGGTGACGGCGTCTCGCACCGTGTCCTGCCAGAGCTTCTGATCGGCGTCGAACTCCAGGAGCACCTCGCGAGAATAACATTCTCATCAGGGGAAGGAAGAATCTCATGAGCGTGGTGCTTATTTACCAGCTGCGCCACGGCGCGAGGAGCAACCGTCGACGCATATGGGCGGTCGCCCGAGACCGACTGGTAGAGAACCCTATTCTTGCGAATGAAGAACTAAGCTTTACACTGGGCGTATGCGATGTAGCGCGCCGAAAGGGCGGCATCCGTGATCAAACATCCCGACGGTCAGCACACTCCCGTCATCGACGCCAGCGTGCACATCTTCGCCAAGTCCAACAAGGACCTCCGCAGCTTCATGCGCGAACCGTTCACCAGCCGTGGGTTTCCCGACTACGAGATGGACTGGTGCCAGGCGCCCGGGGGCGAGTACGCCAAGGGCTCAGACGAACACGGCTACCCGGGCTCAGACCCGCAAACCGTGGCCAAGCACCTGTTCGACGAACAGGGCGTCGACGTCGCGATCCTGCACCCGATGACGCGCGGCGTCATGCCCGACCGGCACCTCGGCACCGCGATCGCCGCGGCGCACAACGAAATCCTGGTGTCCCGCTGGCTGGAGCACTCCGAGTACGGCGACCGGTTCCGCGGCACCGTCCGGGTGAATCCCGACGACATCGCCGGTTCACTTCGCGAGATCGACAAGTACAAGAACCATCCGCGCGTCGTGCAGATCGGCATTCCGCTGCAGTCGCGGGAGTTGTTCGGCAAGCCTCAGTTCTGGCCATTATGGGAGGCCGCGGCCGACGCGGGCCTGCCGGTCGCAGTCCACATCGAGGTGGGCTCGGGTATCGCCGCTGCGCCGACACCGTCGGGGAACACGCTGACTTACGAGCAGTACCTGTCGTTTATGGCCCTGAATTATCTGTACCACGTGATGAACATGATCGCGGAAGGGGTATTCGAAAGGATGCCCGGCTTGAAGTTCGTCTGGGCTGATGGGGCCGCAGACATGCTGACGCCGTTCATCTGGCGGATGGACTGCTTCGGCCGGCCACACCTCGAGCAGACCCCGTGGGCGCCGAGAATGCCCAGCGACTATCTCCCGGGGCACGTCTACTTCGTTCAGGGCAGCCTCGACGGTCCCGGTGACACCGACTTCGCCGGCGAGTGGTTCGGCTTCACCGGAAAAGAAGACATGGTGATGTTCGGCTCCAGCTACCCGCATTGGCACAGCGGTGCGCTGAAAGTGCCGGGCGCATTCACCGCGGAGCAGCGCGACAAGCTGTGCTGGCGCAACGCCGCGCAGCTGTACGGAATAGACATTCCGGCCGGTCTGGTCGCACAGTAGTAGTACATAAGGAGGCCATCATGACTGTGACGGAAAGCCGGGAGCGCGCTGCGGCCACCGAGCACGTGGCCGTCCGCTGCGTTGACTCCGACGTCCACCCGGTACCGCGCCGCGGCGAACTGGCCCCGTACATCCCGGAGCCGTGGCGCACGAAGTTCTTCAAGAACCAAACGATTGGCGAGCGTATCTATTACGACGCCCCCGACTACGCACACGCCTACGCGATGCGAGTCGACACCTTCCCCGCGGACGGCGAATTCCCCGGCAGCGATCCCGACCTGGCGTTCAAGCAGTTGATCATGGAGGCCGGCGCCGATATCGCCATCCTCGAGCCCGCCGCTTACCCGGCGCGGCTGCCAGAGATCAACCACGCGATGTCATGCGCGCTGAACGACTGGCAGGACAATCACTGGCTCGACAGCCGCAACAACTGGCACCGGAGGTGGCGCGGGTCCATCTGCGTCGCGATCGAGGAGCCCGAGCTCGCCGCCGCCGAGATCGAGCGCTGGGCCGGGCATCCATACATGGGCCAGATCCTGATCAAGGCCGAGCCGCGGCCGTCCTGGGGACACCCGCGTTACGACCCGGTGTGGGCTGCGGCCACCAAGCACGACATCACCGTGAGTTGTCATCTGTCGCGCAGTCAGTACGAAGAGCTGCCGATGCCTCCGGTGGGCATACCCAGCTACAACCACGACTTCATGGTCACCTACTCGCTGCTGGCGGCGAACCAGGTGATGAGTTTGGTCTTCGACGGTGTCTTCGACCGGTTCCCGAGCCTGCGAATCGTGTTGGTGGAGCACGCCTTCACCTGGATTCTGCCGCTGATGTGGCGGATGGACGCGATCTACGAAGCGCGCAAGTCGTGGGTCGACATCAAGCGCAAGCCATCCGAATACGTCAAGGATCACATCAAGTTCACCACCCAGCCGCTGGACTATCCCGAGGACAAGACCGAGCTGTCCCGGGCCTTCGAGTGGATGGAGTGCGACAAGATCCTGCTGTACTCCTCGGACTACCCGCACTGGACGTTCGACGACCCCCGGTGGCTGGTCAAGCACCTGCCCGAGCACGCCCGCGAGAACGTCATGTTCCGCAACGGGATTGCGACGTACCACCTTCCCGAGACGGTCCCGGCCCTCGAGGGCCAAGTTCGGGTGTTCTGACTTGGACAAGAAGAATTCGCCCCGGCTCGCGCAGGGGCGCGAGCACGTTGTCGCCACGGTCGACGAAATCCCGCCCGGCACACACAAACTCGTCCCGATCGGCCGCCACGGCGTCGGTGTCTATAACGTCAACGGCACGTTCTACGCGATCGCGAACTACTGCCCGCATGAAGGCGGCCCGCTGTGCACCGGCCGCGCGCGCGGCCGCACCATGGTCGACGACACGGTGCCCGGCGACGCGGTGATGGTCCGCGACATGGAGTTCATCTACTGCCCTTGGCATCAATGGGGTTTCGAGCTGGCAACCGGGACCACCGCCGTCAAGCCCGAATGGAGTATCCGCACCTATCCGGTCCGGGTGGTGGACAACGAGGTG
>DATBFF010000172.1:0-23655 GCA_036558625.1 Mycobacterium sp.
GTCGAAGGTCCCGCATCTGGCGAACGTCAAGCCGTTCGGCCAGCACGTGATGTTCGACGTCGACCGCATCGGCGGCGTGCCGGTGGTGATGAAGGCATTGCTGGATGCCGGTCTGCTGCACGGTGATTGCCTGACGGTGACGGGGCAGACCATGGCGGAGAACCTTACCGACATCGCGCCACCCGACCCCGACGGCAAGGTGCTGCGCGCATTGAACGACCCGATCCACCCCACCGGGGGCATCACGATCCTGCGCGGCTCACTGGCACCGGACGGCGCCGTCGTCAAGACTGCGGGCTTCGACTCCGACGTTTTCGAAGGCACCGCAAGGGTTTTCGAGCGGGAGCGTGCCGCACTGGACGCGCTCGAAGACGGCACCATCCAGCCCGGTGACGTGGTGGTGATCCGTTACGAAGGACCTAAGGGTGGCCCGGGCATGCGCGAGATGCTGGCGATCACCGGGGCCATCAAAGGCGCGGGCCTCGGCAAGGACGTGCTGTTGCTCACCGACGGCCGGTTCTCCGGCGGCACCACCGGTTTGTGTGTCGGCCACATCGCTCCCGAGGCCGTCGACGGGGGACCGATCGCGTTCCTGCGCGACGGCGACCGCATTCGCCTCGACGTGCCCAATGCCACGCTCGACGTACTTGTCGACGACAGCGAAATCGCTTCGCGCCAAGACGGTTTCACGCCCTTGCCACCGCGCTACACCAGCGGTGTGCTGGCCAAGTACGTCAAGCTGGTCGGCTCGGCGGCCATCGGCGCCGTCTGCACGTAACCCCCTTTCCGCGAGCGTGCGTGTCTGCCGGTCGACACGCCGAGAATTGGCCCGACTCTGTGCACGCTCGCGGCGTGGTGAGTGTGCGCGTGGTCGGCGAACTCTACTCACCCAACTCCGCATCCAGCGGGGGCAGAAATCCTGCTAGGTGGTTCATCTCCTGTGCGGCGCTCATCCATCCGCCGTACAGCGCAAGGTAGATCTCGTCCTCCACGCTGTAGGCCATGTCCTGACGGGCCGGCGACGGGCCCCAGGCCAGCCACAGGAAGTGCGGCGGATGCGGCGGCATGGTCTCGATGATGCGCCGGTTCCCCGGCAGCAGCTCCTCGGCAGGGGCGGATATCCACACGTTGTGGACTATGTAGCGGTGATCGGCCAGATAGTTGCTCATAACGCCGTCGTACCAGGTCGGCAGATCCGCTGGGGATAGTGACCGAATGCCGCCTGCGGAGCGGATTGAGACGAACGGCGACCAGGGAATTCAGGTGCTCCTTCGCGCCGCCTCCGCACTCGACGAAATCGCCACACGGCCAACGGCAAGGCGGCGCTGCCGCCTCCCCCGTCTGGCGGCACTGAGCCGAAACCATTCCCGGCGTCGGCTTCACCCCGCGAAGAAGCCGCGCCGAGAGTATGCACCAGCCCCTGTTACGGGCCAATTAGTACTCTAGTCGCAATTATTGCCATTACACCATCAATCTGTCTGATCTGCGCGCCTGATTGTGTCAACGGGTCGCGTAGTGGAAAATCACTGCGTGAGCGCCGTTCGAGGCCGTGAGACCGATCGTGCATCATCCGAGCAGATCGACGCGGTTCTTCGCGCGTCGCGGGCGTTGGTCGGCATCGCCGCCGCGTCAATCTCAGAAGTCGACGGCGAAGTCACCGTTCCGCAATTGCGGGTGCTGGTGATGGTGGACACCCGGGGCCCGCTGAATCTGGCATCAGTGGCGGCAGGGCTGGAAGTCAACCCGTCCAACGCCAGCCGCACCTGCGACAGGTTGATCAAGGCAGGCCTTCTCGACCGTCGCGACCTGCCCGAGGATCGGCGCAACATCACGTTGACCCTCACCGACGAGGGGCGCAAGCTCGTCGACCGGGTGACCAAGCATCGACGCTCCGCCATCGCGCGCGTTTTGCGCGAGATGAGCACCGAAGACCGTGAGCTGCTGGCGACCGCGCTCGACCGGTTCGCCGCCGCCGCCGGCGAGCCGTCACATGAAGAGGCGATCAGGCTGCTCTGGCCGATGAACCGCTAAGACTCTTGCGGCTCTTGCGATTCAGTCAGCGCACACCTTCCTTCGCATACACCACCCGCAACACATGCTCGGCCTCCGGTCCCATCACGACGCCGGCGAGGGCGCAGAACGTCGCGACGAACTCAGGCCCGTGCGCCGGCGCTGTGTCGCAGAGATGGTGGGCGATCTCGTGCAGAATCACCAACTCTCTGAGCGCCCACCGGTCGCGGCGCTCGGGCACCGCGATCACGGCGTCGCCGTCACACAGTTCGTAGTGTGCGGCAGTGACGCCGCGGCGAGGGCGGATCGCAACGGGTGCCTGGGAACCCCAGCGGTCCTGCACGCCTTGATGTTTCAGCACCGAGTTTACGTAGCGCTGCACCGACTCGACGGACCCGAACCGTCCCTCCGGCGGCAACGTCAGCTGCGCACCGAAGAACTCGACCGCCCGCGACCCGTGCTCCGACGCCCGGTCGAACAGCGTGCGGACGAACTGCTCCGCGGCATACACCTTGCCGCGTTGGGTATCCCGGGTGCTCACCTGTCCAGCGGTGTGCGCGCGTTGGGCAACTCGGGATGCTGTCCTAAGCGCGCTCGCCGGCCTGCGCGGTCTCCCGCCCGCCGCGCAGACGAGGAATAACCGGCCGATGCCCGCTGCGCCTGCCAGGTACCCCGTGCAGTGGACTCCTGACGGTAGAAGTCCTTCAACTCGATTTCCTTGTTGCGCAGCGCAATTGCGGTTCCTGGAGCAGAATACGAGCTGGCTCGGGCTTGCTGCGTTGCCTCGTCACGCGCGTGCGCCAGCCTTTGGCCGATGCGCGCGCCGAACGCGAGCTGGAAGTTCAGCCGCGCTGTGATGGTGGGCGTCGGACGGTGCGCGCCGCTGGCGATGTAGGACTCGGAGGCCCGCACCATCTGCATCAGCAGGCTGGCATACAGGGCGTGGCTGGTGTCGATGTCCTCGGGAAACCCGTACGCGTACACGAACGTCGAGTTGGACGCCACGTCGACCGTGACGTCGTTGGCGGCGGCGATCACGGCGAACAGTTGCACATAGGTGCGCAACCCCTTGGTGCCGGCGTTGCCGATCGTGATCGTGCGTTGCACCGGATCCTGCGCCTTCGAGCGCTTGTCGGCGTGCGCGCGCGCGACGGCCAAGTCGATGGATGTGGCGGTGGCCAGGCGTTGCGCCGCGGCCATGAAGGCCTCGGCTTCGTGCGCATTGTCGGTGCCCTCGGCCTGGCGAAGGAGGGCGGCGATACGCGCCAGCATCTTGTCACTCATGCGCGCCAGGTTAGGGGACGAGTACGACTTTTCCGCGCGCGTGCCCTTGCCGCAGGTAGCGGTGCGCGTCGGCGGCCTTGTCGAGGGTGAACTTCTTGTCGACGAAGACCTTGAGTTCACCGGCAGCGGCCAACTCGACGAGCTTCGGTCTCGCCGCGGAGCGCGCCGCCGCGCCGTCGCCATCACCGGTGAGCGCCGCGATGCCGAGGTCGGCGGCGCGGCCGAACCCGGCGATCGTCGCGATCCGTGATCGGTCGGACACCAGCTCGACCGAGGTGTCCAGCGCTTCGTCGGTGCCGACGAGATCGAGGGCGACGTTGACGGTGCCGTGCGCCCGCACGCGATCGGCCAGCCCGGGTCCGTACTCGACGGGCACGGCCCCGTGGCGGCGCAGCTGTTCGTGGCGGGCTGCGCTCGCCGTGGCGACCACCTTCGCGCCGCGTGCAACCGCCAGCTGGACCGCGATCAGCCCCACACCCCCTGCCGCACCGTGGATCAGCACCGTGTCGGAATCGTCGACGCCGGTGGCGGTCAGCAGATGCCACGCGGTCCCGCCGGCCAGCAGCAGCCCCGACGCCTGCTCGAACGACAGCGTCGCCGGCTTGTGGCCGACATCGTCGGCGTCAACCAGCACGCGGTCGGCGTACCCGCCGAGCATGGGACCGGCGATCACGGCGTCGCCGACATGCAACGGCCCGGTGAAACCCGAGATGTTGGCGTCGACAGCCGCGATCACCCCGGCGACTTCCATGCCGATCGGCATCGGCAGCGCGTCGGGGTCATTGCCCATCTGCCCGCTGTAACGCTTGTAGTCGATCGGGTTGGCGCCGGCCGCCTTGACGTCGACGAGCACCTGCCGCCCGTCCAGCAGGGGGAGCTTGATCGGTTGCAGCGCAAGGACTTCCGGGCCGCCGTAGTCGGTGGCCACCACGCGTCTGGTCACAGTCGCTCCTCGATCCAGGCGACGACGTCGTCGAGCACGCGGTCCTTTTCCGGCTCGTTGAACACCTCGTGAAACAGACCGGGATACACCTTGAGCGTGACGTCGGTGGCCGCGAGATTTGCGACGAGCATCCGGCTGCCTGCCACGTTGATCAGCCGGTCGTCTTCGCCGTGGACGATCAGCAGCGGCTTCGTCAGTTTCGCGGCCAGCCGCGGCTGGTTCTCGCCGATGAGCAGAAGCGCCCGGGTGACCCCCGCGGGCAGCCACCCGTGGTAGACGAGCGGATCATTCTCATAGGCCGCGACGACCTCGGCGTCGCGTGATACCGCGTCGGCGGGAAGCTTGCGCATCGGCATACCGGGAAAGGCCTTGCCTGCCGCCTTGCCGACCGCGGCCAGGACCTTGCCGGCGTCGGCGTGCGCGGCGACCGCCGGACCAGACAGCACCATCGCGTCGTAGTCACCCGCATGCTCGGCGCCGTACGCGAACACGACGCCGCCGCCCATGCTGTGGCCGACGACGATGCGCTTGAGGTCTGGGTGCTCGTTGGCGGCGATGCCGACGAGCGTGGCGAAGTCGTCGGTGTAGTCCGACAACTGCCGCAGCCAGACCCGCTTGCCACCGGAGCGGCCGTGCCCGCGGAGGTCGAGCGCGTAGGTGATCAGGCCGGCGTCGCCGAAGCGCTGCGCGACGTGGTCGTAGCGGCGGGCATGCTCGGCGTAACCGTGGCACAGGACGACGACCGCCTTCGGGTCGCGGTCGGGCGTCCAGATGTCGTAGACGATCCGCTCGCCTGCGGCCCCGTCGAAGGACCGGTCGGTGCGCGTTGCGGGCATCAGCCGAGGGTACGGGGCGCGCGTAAGCTTCATCCGGTGAGCGTCCTCGCCCGCGAATCAGACGACGAATTCCTGGCTCAGGCCGAGCCACACCGACGCGAGCTGCTGGCGCACTGCTATCGCATGACCGGCTCGCTGCACGACGCCGAGGACCTCGTGCAGGAGACGTATCTGCGGGCATGGAAGGCGTATTCGGGTTTCAAGGGCCAGTCGTCTCTGCGGACATGGCTGTATCGGATCGCGACGAACACGTGCCTGACGTCGCTGGAGGGCAGGCAGCGGCGGCCGCTCCCCACCGGGCTGGGTGGCCCGAGCGCAGACCCCACCGACGAGCTCGTCGAACGCCACGAGGTGCCGTGGCTCGAGCCGTTCCCCGACCCGTCAGACGTCGTCGGCAGTCGGGAGTCGGTGCGACTGGCGTTCATCGCCGCGCTGCAGCATCTGTCGCCGCGACAGCGGGCAGTGCTGGTGCTGCGCGACGTGCTGGCGTGGAAGGCCGCCGAGGTGGCCGAAGCGGTCGGCACGTCGACGGCCGCAGTGAACAGCTTGTTGCAGCGGGCCCGGGCGCAGCTCGAAGCGGTCGGACCCGATGACACGCTGATCCCGCCCGATTCGCCGGAAGCCCGCGACCAGCTGGCCCGCTACATCGCGGCGTTCGAGCGCTACGACGTCGACAGCCTGGTGAAAATGTTCACCGCAGAAGCGGTTTGGGAGATGCCGCCGTTCGACAGCTGGTATCGGGGACCGCAGGCCATCGGCTCGCTGATTCACCTGCAATGCCCGGCTGAGGAGCCCGGCGACATGCGGCTGGTACCGGTGACGGCGAACGGTCAGCCCGCCGCGGCGATGTACATGCGCGAGGGTGACAAGCATGTCGCGTTCCAGCTGCACGTCGTCGACTTCACGGGCACCGGCGTGGCGCATGTGGTCGCGTTCCTGGACACCTCGCTCTTCTCCAAGTTCGGTCTGCCCGCCACCCTCTGACCGCCGAGTGTTGGCTTAAGCGACGCCTCTGCGCGGAAACCGTGGGGCAATCATCGGACGAAGTGGTGTGGCGTACATCACTGCAGGTAGCACCCCATGAGTTCGCAGTAGTTAGAACCTGTTCTATGCTGGTCCGCGATGAAGACCAAGGGCGCTCTTCTCTGGGAGCTCAACTCACCATTCAAGGTCGACGAGATCGACATCGGCGATCCCGTCGCCGACGAAGTGCAGATCCGCGTGCACGCCGCGGGCATGTGCCACTCCGACTACCACCTGATCAACGGCAACACCCCGATCCCACTGCCGGCGCTCGGCGGCCACGAGGGTGCGGGCGTCGTCACCAAGGTCGGCAAGAACGTCACCGGCATCGACGAAGGCGACCACGTCATCCTCGCGTTCATCCCCAGCTGCGGCCAGTGCCAGCCCTGCCTGAAGGGGTACCGCTCGCTGTGCGACCGCGGCGCCGTGCTGCTCGGCGGCAAGGCCATCGCCGACGGCACCAGCCGGGTGCACGCAGGGGACACCGAGGTGTCGCCGATGAACCTGCTCGGCACCTTCGCCCCGTACATGACCGTGCACAAGGACTCCGTCGTCAAGATCGACCCCGACGTCCCGTTCGAGTCGGCGGCGATCATGGGCTGCGCGGTGCCGACGGGCTTCGGCTCGGCCACCAATGTCGCCGAGGTGCAGCCCGGTGAGACGGTCGTCGTCGTCGGTGTCGGCGGCATCGGGATGAGCGCGCTGCAGGGCGCGATCCTCGCCGGCGCCCGCAACGTCGTCGCGATCGACCCGGTCGAGTTCAAGCGCGACCAGGCCGTCAAGTTCGGGGCCACCCACGTCTACCCGTCGATGGCCGAAGCGATCGCGCCACTGATCGACCTCACACACGGATTCATGGCGGACAAGACGATCATCGCGGTCGGCGACATGCGCGGCGAATACGTCGAGGAAGCTCTGACGCTGACCGCCAAAACCGGTACCTGCGTGGTGACGGGAATGGGCGCGATGACCGACGTCGACGTCAAGCTCAATCTGTTCCTGTTCACGATGTTGCAGAAGACGTTGAAGGGCAACATCTTCGGCGGCGGCAGCAGCCACGTGGAAACGCCGAAGCTCGCCGGGCTCTACAAGTCGGGACTGCTGAAGATCGACGAGATGGTCACCAGCACCTACCGGCTCGAAGACATCAACGAGGGCTACGCGGACATGCTCGACGGCCGCAACATCCGCGGCGTCATCCGCTACGACGAAGCGGACTGGTAGCGCGGCTACCCTGGGGAGCATGACTCTGGCCGTCGATGTCCGACCCGCCGCGGACCGGGCCGTCACCCAGACCGAATGGCTCACGTCAAGCCATTCCTTCTCGTTCGGCGACCACTACGACCCGGCCAACACCCACCATGGCCTGCTGCTGGTGAACAACGACGACGTCGTCGCACCCGCGTCCGGGTTCGATGCGCACCCGCACCGCGACATGGAAATCGTCACCTGGGTGCTGAATGGGTCGCTGACTCATCATGATTCCGATGGCAATTCCGGCGTCATCTACCCGGGCCTCGTACAACGCATGTCGGCCGGCACCGGCATCATGCATTCCGAACGTAACGAATCACCGTACGAACCAGTGCATTTCGTTCAGATGTGGGTAGTCCCCGACGAGGCGGGCATCACACCGGGATACCAACAGGCGGAAACTGCGCTCGGCGGGCTGACCCCGATCGCGTCCGGCAGAGGCGATGCCGCGATCACGATCCACAACCGCAACGCTGCGCTGCATGCCGCCACGCTGCAGCCCGGCGACAAAGTCGAACTTCCGGACGCGCCTTACCTTCATCTGTTCGTCGCCTGCGGTCACGTATCACTCGAGGACACAGGCACATTGAGCGATGGCGATGCGGTGCGATTCGTCGCGTCGGGCGGCCAGCGGGTCACCGCCGCCGCGGCGTCCGAGATCCTGGTGTGGGAGATGCATGCGGCGCTGGCGGCGTAGCGCGCTCGCGCTGGTGCTGGTTGCGGCTGCGTGCAACACATCCCCACCGGCACCACCGGCGCAGGATCCCGAGGGCCTCGTCGCGACGACCGTCGAGGTGCCCGCCAACTTGGCGCAGCCCCCGTTCAACGTCGCCCGTCAGGCACTGGTCCCGCCGGGGTGGTCGATGTCGGTGTGGGCCCGAATCCCCAAGGCGCGCTTGGCTGCATGGGCGCCGGACGGCGCGCTGCTGGTCTCGGTTCCCGCTGATCGCAAGGTGCTTCGGCTGACGCCGGGGCACCAGTCGGTGTTGCTCGACGACCTCAACGCGCCACACGGCCTCGCGGTCGCGGGTACGACGCTTTATGTCGCCGAAAGCGACCAAATCAACACCTACGCCTACGCCGACGGGCAGGCCACCGAGCGGCACGTCATCGCTTCAGGGCTGCCCGACGACCGCAGCCCCGAGCTCGGCGGCGCGTACGCGCATGCGCTGAAGAGCGCGGCCATCGGTCCCGACGGCGCCGTGTACTTTTCGATCGGCTCCACCGGCAACGCATCTCCCGAAGACCGCACGGCAACACCCGAGAGGGCGACGATCATGCGCATCCCGCCGGGAGGCGGGCCGTACCACGTGTTCGCCCGGGGCGTGCGTAACGGCACCGGTCTGGCGATCGCACCGGACGGCTCGGTGTGGGCGGCGGTGAACAACCGCGACAACGTGGCCGACCCCAACCCCGGACAGTCCTACGGCAGAGTCATCCAGGACTACGTCGACGACCATCCGCCGGAATCGATGGCCCGGCTGTCCGCGGGCCGCGATCTCGGCTGGCCGTTCTGCAACCCCGACGGCCGCGGCGCCAATGCTTCGTTCGTGCGAGACGTGCAGACGAACCCCGATGGCAGCAAACTGAATTGCGCGTCACTGGCGCCCGTAGAGCAGACGTTCGGCGCGCACTCGGCGCCGCTCGGGTTGAGCTTCGTCGACGGCGGGCTTGCGGAGCCGTACGCGCACGGTGCGCTCGTCGGCGTGCACGGGTCGTGGAACCGCGAGCCGCCACAGGCACCGGAAGTCTCGTTCTTTGCTTGGCAGAACGGCACTTTGGGCAACCAAGAGACACTCGTCGGCGGCTTTCAGGCACGCGACGGGTCGCGGTGGGGGCGACCGGTGGCAGCGGTGGCCGGACCCGACGGCGCCCTCTACGTCACCGACGATTACGCGGGCGCGGTCTACCGCGTCGCGCCGCCGGGGCGGTGACTATGTTCTTGGGATTTTCCGTTGGCCGACGGCGCGACCGGTAATGACCAGGTAAAGCCCGATCAAGATCGCGGCGACGACGATTCCGACGATGAACGGAATCACCCGCCAGCCGCCATTCTCGTTGCTGTAGTTGAAGATGTTGTAGCAGATCCACGACCCGAGGAACGAGCCCACGATCCCCAGCAGGATCGTCATGACGATGCCGATGCTCTGCTTGCCCGGCATCACGAGCCGTGCGAGGGCGCCGATGATCAAGCCGCCGATGATTGCGGTGATGATGGTCCACAACATTGGTGCTACTCCTTCGTCGGGGCGCCGTAATTGACGCCGACTCAGCGGATTCCCCCAGTGTCCTCCGTTCTAACCCTCGCGTGGGGAAACGGTTCGATGAAGATGAGACCAACTGGTGTTACAGATGTTGACAATGTTAGTGCTGTGATTATGGTGGGGGCGGCGTCGGCGAGGTTGCCGCTGCCGAGTTGGCTTGCGTTCAACTCAGCGCATTGCGCGCAGCGGCCTCACTCTGATCCGCATATCCACCGCCGAACAACACGACGTGCGCCAGCAGCGGGTAGAGCTGATGCAACGCGACGCGGCGCTCGAATCCCGGCGCCAACGGCCGTACCGACCGATAACCGTCGAGCACATCTGAAAGATGCGGGCATCCGAACAGCGCCAGCATCGCCAGGTCTGTCTCGCGATGCCCACCGTGTGCAGCGGGGTCGATCAACACCGCCCCGTCGGGCGTCCACATGACGTTTCCGCTCCACAGGTCGCCGTGAATTCGGTCCGGCTCGTCATTGGTATCGAAACCACCTGCGGCACAACGGTTTGCGACGGATTCGAGCGCTGCGCGGCCCGTAGCGGGCATCCGCGGCGCGGCCAGCTGCGCCATCGGGCGAAGGCGTTCGGTCGCATAGAACGCGCCCCAGGAGTCGTGCGGTGTCAACGACATCGGCAGTGGCTGCGACACCGGTCCGAAGAACCCGCCGCCGCTCCAGCCGTCAGGGCCGGCGCCGAATGCCGCTGCGCCGGCGCCATGAGTGATCGCAAGCCGAACCCCGAAGTCGCGCGCCGCTTCTCGGGTCGGCGACACCGAGCGTAGCCGCCGCAGGGTCAAGCTCGTCTCGTCGAAACGTACGACCTTTGCACAACGCGCACCGCCGCCGACCTCACCGAGCCAGGACAGGCCTGCGGCCTCGCATGCGAAAAACCCAGCCGGCGCGGAAGGATTCCGCTTGACGAAGGTCAGGTGACCTTCGTCAGATCCTTGGACGTGATCCACGGCATGTTCACGATCACCCAGTCGGAGCCTTTGCGCTGCATCGACAACCGGTAGGACACCAGGAAGAGCTTCGGCACGTCCTTGGTGTTGGCGCTGGTGTAGCTGATGTTGGCGTATACGATCGCCGTTGCGTCGCCGCCCTTCAGTGACTCGACCGCAGCTCCGAGAACCTGGGCGCTGCGGTGGATCTGGTTCTGCTTGTTGGTGGCGGCCAGCGCATCGACCTGCTTGGCGTAGGCGTCCTTGAGCTCGCCGCCAAGATACTTCGAAGACCGCGCCGGCAGCTGTTCCATGTCGTCTGGCGTGTAGGTGAACAGCGTCGTGATCGCGTTCGTCGCAGTACGCGCGATGTCGAGTTTGGTGTCGGCGGCGACGCGATCGGCCAGGTACGGCTGCAACATCGCGCCCGCGAACGCGCCCGCAGCCACGAAAAGCAGTGCCGCTGCCGCTGCCCCTATCGCGAGCCGCCTCCCGACAGGTCTGCGCACTTTGGTCTCGGTCTCACTGTCAGCGTCCTCGATCTCGCCCTCAGTGTCTTGCGCCGCCGATTCGGCCTCTGCCCCCGGTTCGGCGACTTCAGTCTTGACGCGACGACGAAACAGCCGGCGCCGCTCGGGTTTAGGCTCCGCCTCTGCCTCTGTCGCTGCCGTAGTTTCTTCTACGGCGTCAGGTTCGGCGTCGACGCCCTCGGGTCGCACCTCCGCCGTCTCGGTTTCGGGAGTCGTCACGGCACGCGGCCGGAAGGTCCGGTGCCGACCGCGCTTTCCGACCGGAGTGGCGTTACGCGCCTGCGCCGCGCCACCCGCCTGGTTCTGGGTGTCCGTCAGATCACCGGTGTCAGTTTGCTGATCTTCCACTGCTGCCCTTCCTTGACGGCCGTCACCACCCAGCGGTTGCCGCTCTGGACTGGTTTCTTCGGATCACCGAGCGTGGTCGTCGTCTTCGTCGCGACCAGCACGCTCACGCTGCCGTCGTCGTACCTCTTTTCGATGCCGGCCTCCTCAACCGTTCCCTTGGCAGGCTCGGCGCGGGCCACCTGGACCAGGATCGCGTTCTCCTTCTCCTTGAACTCTTTCGCGAAGTCTCCGGTCGCATTTGCCAGGACGCGGTCCGCATAGTCGTTGGCGTGGAACGGATCCGGGGACGTGAATTCGGTCATGAACTGGCCCACGTAACCAAGCACGGAGGCCTCGTTCACCGCGTTGCGTCGGTCAGTCTCGTGGCTGACCAACATCACAGCGGTCACCGCGATCGCCGCGGCCACGAGCAGCGTCGTGGCGATGCTCAACCCGGCAAGCCCACCGATGTTGCGCAGCCATGCCCATCGGCTCGTCTTGACGACGGCCTGCTCGTCGCCGAAGCGCCGGGCATCCGGCTCCAGTTTCCGCCGCGGACTCATCGGCCGCCCTTCGGCATCGCCGGCTGCGCCAGGACCGTGAGATCGGACACCTGCCACCTGCCGCCACGAGACTTCTCGAAGTTGACGCGTGCGGTGGCGGTGATGAACTTGACGTCCTGCTGCTGGGCCTGGCGCTGTCCCTGCAAGAACACCAGCATCGTGGCATGGCTCGGCGTCGTCCCCGGCAGCACCGAACTGGTGACGGCCCAGTACTCGTTGCTCGCGGCGGCCTTCTTCTCCACCGCATGTTGCTGTTGGACCAGCTGCTCGCGATAGCTGTCGGTGACGAGGCTCTGCGCCTGGGCGAAGTCGTCCTTCATGTTGCCTGCGTTGTAGGTCAGGATCTTTTCGACGATTCGTGGACCCTGGTCTGCTATCTCCGCATGTGCGGCATCGACCGCTTGCTCGTGTCGATACACCGTCAGGAAAGCCAGTCCCGCTGCCGCGGCCGCAATTACCACGCCGGCAGTCAGGACCGTGCCGACGATGCGGCGCATGTTCCGGCGGGGCGGGTCCAGCCGCCGAACCTCGGTGCGGAGCAAGAGGTCGGCGAAGGTGCGGTTGCGGGAGTCCCACAGCGGCCACAGCCATCCGACGAACAGCGCGGCGGTGTCCAACAGATGCGCGACGTCACGCGCGAAAAGGCGCCACAGGCCAGCCCGTTCGCCGTCGCGGCGCATCACTGCGATGCCGAACAGCGCCCGCCCTAGGCTCCATCCGGTGAGTTCGGGTACCACACAACGGATTACAGCACTCACGAGTACCAGCCCCGCGATGCCGATCACAACAGGCGCCCACCACATCCAGTCGTAGACCGACGTCGCCGCCAGCACAATTGCGGCGATGACACCGGCGGCGAACAGCACATCGACCGCGAACGCCCCGGCCCGTGACCACCATGAAGCCAGCGACAACGCTTCGACCTCTTCGGCGACCGCCTCTGTCTGCCCTTCGTCCAGCGCGGTACTTATTTCCTCTTCGCGCAAGCGCTTATCGGCGGCCGTCTCCTCTTCGCGCAAGCGCTCATCGCCGGCTGTCTCCTCTTCGCGCAAGCGCTCATCGGCCGTCAAGTCATCACCGGGTCGAGCTTGGCGATCTTGTACTTGCCGTCGTCGGGTGCCATGTGTGCGCGCAACCGAAGCCCGGTTTCGCCGCCCTGTTGGTCAGGGTTGGACGGCACCTTGAAGCGGAACGCCACCAGCACATCGATGGACCCGTCGGGGTTGTGGCGTTCGGCGGCCGCGCGCATATCGGTCAGCTCGACTTTCACATTGGCGGCCTGGTAGGCCTCCACCATCATCGGGGCCATCATCTTGGCGTACGCGCCGAAGTCTCCGGTCGAGCAGTCGATGATCTTCTGCACGCTTTGCGCCATCACAGCGGGGTTCGGCGCGTTGGTCGCCGACACGCAGTCCTTCGCGGCGGCCACCGCCTCGTTCTCGGCGCGCGCCGCGTCGGTGTTGCGGTTGTGGGACCACAATGCCAGGTAACCGCCCGCCGCGATCGCGGCCGTGAGCAGCACCAGCAGCGTGCACACGCCGACGAACCAGCCGCGGCTGACCCGCGACGGTGAACCTGCTGGCGTTTCGTGTTCTTCGGGAGCCGAATCGACCGGCGCCTCAGTGACTACGTCGTCGGTCGAGTCGTCGGCATCGGGTTGGTTCAGCCGGCTGGTGCCAGCATCTCCTTCCATCCGTCGTCTCCTGTGTTGGTCGAATCCGTCACGCTGTAGCGCGACCCGTCCGGTGCCACCACTTGACCGCTCTGCGGGTTGTAGATGGCGGTCGGGACCTGCGCCGGCGTGTACGCACACGGGTTGGGTTGCTGCCCGTTGCACGTCACCGTACCCTGTCCCGGCGCAGTCAGCGGGTCGCTGGTCGGTGCTGGTGTCCCGCCGGGCGGCAACAGGTTGGCCGGCAGCGGGTTCAGCCCGTTGTTGATGCTGGGCGCCGGGATCACCCGGCCTGGGTCCACCGGCTGATCACACCGCGCTCCCGGCGCCGGGCACGTCAGGATCTGGTTCGGATCCCCGTACCACGGGTTGGTGCCCAACGGAACGTACTGCTGGTCGCTGTGGCACTCTTTGGGCGTCGCCGCGCGCTTGCCGGGAACGTCCGCGCAGGGATAGTTGCGCGCGCCACGAACCACGTTGCCCTGGAAGTCCTTCGGGATCTTGCAATAGGTGCCCGACGGCAGCGGCTTGGTCGACGTGTCCGCCGGCGAACGCCACTCCGACGCGGGCACGAATCCCGTCAAACAGGGCGGCGGTGAGTTCAGCGTCGCGCCAAGGCCCGGTGGCACCAGGCCCAACGACGCCACCGACGCGCCGATCCCGACGAACAACGGGCCCAACGCGAAGTGCAGCAGACCCTCACCGGGGTAGATCGATGTCGCGGTCTGCCCAATCGCCGCGCCCTGCGGCAGGACCACCAGCGCCTGCTCGACGCCGGCGTGGTAGCGCTTGAGCATGTCGATGACGATCTCGAGGTTGGCCAGCGTCTGCGGCAACGACTCGCGCACGTCGGAAAACACGGCGTTGAGCTGATCGGCGGTCGGGGCGGCCTGCTGTATGCCGTTGCGCAGCGCTGCGTCCTGCTCGGCGGCCTGTGCGCTGATCGCGTTGAGGTTGGCCGACCACTGCTGGATCGCGTCGCCGGAAGTGACCTGAGAATTCAGGATCGGTGTCGAGTGCGAAATGATGTCGTTGACCTGCGGCAGGTTGTCGCGGAAGTCGCTGGCGATCGCTGTCGTGGAATCAACCAGCCGCTGCAGCGACGGCCCCAAACCGCCGACGGCTTGAGACGCCTCGGTCAGCAGCGAGTCCAGCTTCTCCTTTGGCAATACCGCCAGCCCCCGGTTGGCGGAGTCCAGCGCGGGGCCGACCTCGTCGGGGACGGTGCCCTTGGTGATCGTCTGCCCGTCATGCAGGTATTGGTTCGCGTTGCCGGTGGACACCAGGTCCAGATACTGCTCGCCGATCGCCGACACCGAGTGCACGTTCGCCGTCGCGTTCGCCGGGATCTTGTAGCGCTTGTCGACGCTCATCGTCGCCCGCGCGCCCCGCTCGGTGGGCTCCACCTCGGTGACCTTGCCGATCGTGATGCCGCGGTACGTCACATTCGCGGTCGGATACAACCCGCCGGACGCCGGTAGCTCAGCCGACAACGTGTACTGCCCGATGCCGGCCAGCCGCGGCAGCCGCAGGTAGTACCAGCCCAGGATCACCAGCGCGGCGATCGTGAGGATGGTGAACAGAACCAGCTGGATCTTGATGAAGCGCGTCAGCATCCCTCAGCCGCCCCTCTCAACCAGCGGTCCGTTGGGCGCGTCGTGCGGGTTCGGCGTGAATCGGACGTCGGGGATCATCGTGTTCGGGTCGCGGCCCCATGACTGCTCGAGCGCGCGCAGCATGCCCGACAGGCCCGTGCCGGACAGCTCGGCGTTGTCGATCGCAGACAGCGTCAGGTCGGCGTCGAGCGACACGTTGATGTAGTCGCCGCGGACCACCTTCGGCACGTTCTCGATGTTGAACGGCGCGGTCAGCAGCAGCTTCAACGCACCGATCAGATAGGGAGACGCTCTGCCCAGCTCGCGCAGGGCCGGCTGCAGAAGTTCCAAGTTGGTGTGCAGGTTGTCGCTGGCTGGCGCCAACGCATTGTTTGCCGCCCTGCTGATGCGGCCCAGCGCCTGCACCGCATCCGCGAACAGGTCTTTGGTGTCCGCGAAATGCTTTGCCAGCGGCGGCAGTTCGGTGAGTACCCGGTCCAACGTGTCGTTGTTCTGGGACACGACCGTCAGCAGCCGGTTGGTGGAGTCGATCGCGTGGGTGATGTCGTTGCGCTGTTGGTTGAGCTGGTCGGTGAAGGTATCCAGCTTGCCGAGGAACTCACGGATCTGGGGCGCCCGGCCCGAAACGATGTTGTTGATCTGGTCCTGGATCACTTCGAGATTCGGGATCCCACCGCCCCGCAGGATCATCGACAGCGCCGCCAACACACGTTCGGTCGTGGGGAACGCGGACGAATTCTTCAACGGGATCGTGTCGCCGTCAGCCAACAGTTCCGGCGACGGGTTCGGCGGTGCCGCCAGCTCCACATGCTGAGAGCCCAGCAGGCTGGTCTGCCCGATCTTGGCGGTCGCGTTCTTGGGCAGCTTGATTTTCGGGTCGATGTCCAGCTTGAGGGTGGCGACCCAGTTCTTCAGTTCGATGCCGCTGACGGTGCCGACGTTCACGTCCGCGACCCGGACGCGGCTGTTGACGTTGAGCGCCAACGTATCCGGCATCTGCACGTAGATCGTCTTATGGCCAGGGCCGGTGCCGGGCCCGCCCGGGATCGGCACGTTCGCGATGCCCTTCCACGATCCGCACGCGCTCAGCATCAGCGCGGTGGCCAGCAGCGCGACCGACCGTCGGCCGAGCCGCCCGAACGAGATGTTCCCTAGCCGCTTCATCAGCCAGCTCCCTCAGCCGGATAGCCACCCGGTCCCGGTGCGCTCACCGGTGCCGGTGCGCTCACCGGCGCCGGCGGCACCATCGGAGCCGGAACCGTGCCCGGTGCTGCGGGCGGCGGCGGTGGCGCCTGCGGATACCACGGCGGCGGCGCCGGGTTGTTCTCGCTGTATGCGTTCGGCGAGCCGGGCAGCTGTCCACCGGGCGGCACTCCGAACGCAGGAGGTGCCGGCGGGGCGACGACGTCGGGACCGCCCATCAATTCCGCCAGCGAGTCGGGCGTGAGCATATTGGCCGTAAACGGTTGCACGTCAACGCCTTGCATGCCCGGTGCAACCACCCAGCCTGGCTCGTGGTTGCCGTGCGACCACAACGTGTCACGGGAGAAGACGCCCGGAACGGTGGTGTCTTTGTAGCCCGGCGGCGGGCGCAGCCGGTCCTCGGAGTAGGCGATCATCTTCGGCAGCGTTTCGGAGACGTATGCGGTGTTGATTCCGAACGGCAGATAGTTGAACTTGATCGCGTCCAGCACGGGCCCCAGATACTGCGCGCACAGTTCCGCGGATTCCTGGTAACCGAGTCGGCTGCCGGCCTGAATTGCGCTGCAAATGAACTGCATCGGGTTGGCGAAGTTGGTGATAACCGGCAGGCCGACGATGCCGCCCTGAATCGGCGCTGAGATATTGACGATGTTGGCCGCAAGGTTCGGGAACACGTGCAGGCCGGTCTCCAAGCCGTTGCGAGGCTCCGGCTGCAGGATCGTGGTTGTGACGTCGGCCAGGTTGTTGATGTCCTGGACGAGGACTTCGCTGTTCTTGTCCACGAACTGACGCGTGGTGGTCAGTAGCTGGTTGAGGTCTCGCAGCGCGTTGGCAACCTCGCGGTTGGTGTTGTTGAACTTCTCGGTGAAGCTGGCCAGGTTGTTGTTCAGCGACACGAACTGCTGGTCGTTCTTGTATAGCGCGTTGACGAACAAGGCCAGGCTCTTCACCACACCGAAGAAGTCGCCGCGGCCCTTGTTCAGTGCGGTGAGCGCCTCCGACAGGCTGTTGAGCGTGTTGTTGATCTGTTGGCCCTTGCCCGCCAGGCCGTTGGCGGCCGACTCGATGATGTCGCCGAACGGTCCCTTGGGCTGCTCCGGCGTGGGGCCCAGGCCCTGCAGGATCCGGTTGATCGAGTTGCGCAGGTCGTCCCACTCGACCGGCACCTGGGTGCGCTCTTCCGGGATCACCGCGCCGTCTTTCATCACCGCTCCGCCGGTGTACGGCGGCGACAGCTGGATCGTGCGCGACGCCACCAGGCTCGGGTTCAGGATCGAGGCGGTGGCGTTCGCCGGCACCTTGTAGGAGTTGTCGTAGTGGAACGTCACCTTCATCTTGTCGCCGGCAGGCTCGATCTTGTCGATGGAGCCGACCTTGACGCCCATGATCTGGATCTTGTCGCCGGGGTAAAGCGCAAGTGCCTCAGGGAAATACGCGACGACGGTGTTGTTGGCCAGCTTGTTGTAAACCTTCCAACCGATCACGGCGGCGACGATGGCCAATACCACCACGATCGAACCGACGACCAGCGCGGCTCGAGAGACATGCGGTATCCGCAGATTCCGGATGTTGAAGATCGTCGACATGTGTCACTGACCTCCAGTGTCCTGCGGCAGGGGCATACCGGGTGGCGGAGCGTCCGGCACCTGCGGGCCGGGGCCCGGTGCCGGTGGCGGCGGCAGCTCACCCGGTGGAACGCCGTACGGCGGGAACGGGGTCGACTCGCCTGTCGTGGGCTCTCTGCGCGCTCCCGGCGGGGCCGGCGGCAGCGGCACAGGGATGCCTTGCATCCCCGGCGGTAGCTGACCTGGCACACCCGAGCTGGTGATGCCCGGCGTGTACCCCGGTCCGTTCGGATTCGGCGGGGACGTCACGACATTGGGGGTGCCGATCGAGGGATACCCACCGTAGGGACCCTGGTTCTGGTCGAGGTGCGCACACGGCAGCGGATTCGCCGCGGTCGGAACGCCGTCGGGCGGCGGGGTGTACGAGCACGGCGAACCCGGCTGCACGGCCGGGCCGGGATTGCCCGGGGTGCCTTCGATCACGGCCGGCGAGGGCGGCGGCGCGCCGTTGGGCAACCGGACGCCGTTGGGGTCCGGGAACCGGAACGACGGCAGGCCCGCGCCGCGCCAGAAGTTCTCCGGGTCGATGCCGCGCTTCTGGAACGCCGCATCCACGAAGGGCTGAAGGATCTGGTACGGGAGCAGGTTGACGAGCATGACCTTGAAGTACGGGCCGGACGCGATGGCCTCGCCCAGTGACGCGGTGAACTTGCTCAGCACCGTCAACGTCTCGGCGAGATCGTTTTTGCGCGCTACCAGGATGTCGCTGACCGTGCGCAGCTGCTCGAGCACGTGGTTCAGGTTCGGGTTGTCGTCGATCAAGCCCTTCACCTGTGTGGAGAACGACGACACGTTCTCCAGCAGATAGGAGATCGCCTGGCCGCGTTCATTCACCGCCTGCAGCAGCGTCTGCGCATTCACCAGCAGCCGGTTGATCTGCTCGCTGCGGTTGCCGAGCACCCCGGCGATCTTGTTGGCGTTGGCGAGAAGCTGGTCGAGCTGGTCGTCGCGCTTGCCGATGGTGTCGGAGAACTTCTGCACGCCCTTGAGCGCGTCAGACAGATGCGGGTAGGTCTGGTCGATGGTCTCAGCCAACACGTTCAGCGACTGCTTGACGGTCTGGATGTCCCACCCCGACGCCGCCTTGGTGACGTCGAAGAACGCGTCGTAGATCTGATAGGGCGTGGTCGTTTGACCAAGTGGCAGAACACCGTTGGCCCGCAGAACTTGCGCACCGCGCGGCTCGATCTCGACGTTCTTACGGCCCAGGATCGTATCGGTGCGAATCGACGCCCGGCTGTCCTCGCCGACCTGCATTCCCGGCAACGTGAAACCGACGACGATGTGGTCTCCCTCGATCTTGGTCGACCGCACGACCCCCACGTCGACACCCGCGACGCGGACCTTGTCGCCGGTGTTGATACCCGCGGCGTCCTTGAACTGCGCGTAGTACGACGGGGTCGCGAAAAGCATTGGCACACTTGCGAAGCTCTGCCCCACCCCGATGACCAGGAGCAGGATGACGATGCCCATCAAGCCGTTACGGACGCGGCCGCCGCCCTCCAATGTCCTCATTGCGGCGTGCACCTACCTGTGGGCTGGGTCGTGAGCCGGACGCTGCGCACCGGGCCACCAGGCTGCAAGCCGTTCAACTTCAGCGTGATGTCGCAGGCATAGAAGTTGAAGAAGTCGCCGTAGACGCCGCCCGCGCGGCCGATGATCTTCAATGACGTCGGCAGTTTCACCAGGATGTCGTTGAGCTCATCTTTCTGGTCGATCAGCGAGCCTTGGACCGTCTCGAGATGGCCCAGTGTGTCGTGCAGCACCGGGCGGTTGTCGGAGAGGATGTCGGCGATCGTGCCCGCCGCGTTGCTGATATCGGCCGTCCCTTGGGCGACCGGATCCTTGCGGTCCTTCAGGCCGGTGATCAACTTCTCGAAGTTGACGACGGTGTCGTCGAACTGCTTTTGGTGTTTGACGGTGGTGTCGAGCACGGTATTGAGGTTCTTGATCACCTCGCCGATGGCCTGATCCCGTTCGCCCAGCGCGGATGTGAGTTGGGCGGTCTGGTCCAGGATGTCGTTGATGGTGCCGCCCTGGCCCTGGAAGATCGTGATGATCGCCTGCGCGATGTTGTTGACCTTCTGCGGGTCCAGCGCGCGGAACAACGGCCGGAAGCTGCCGACCAGTGCGTCGAGGTCCAGCGCGGGCTGGGTGCGTTCGATCGGGATAGTGCCGCCCGAGGGCATCCGCTGCGGGCTGTCGCCCTTCTTCAACTCGAGGTAGCGATCACCGATCAGGTTCAGATACCGGATGGAGGCGGTGGTGCCCTCGTACAACGGCAGAGATCGGTCGACGTTGAACTTGACGCGCACCCGCTGGCCGCCGTCGATGACGTCGACGGAGTCGACCTTTCCGACCTCGACACCGGATGCACGGACGAACTGTCCGCTTCGAAGGCCACTGACATTACTGAAGATCGCCGAGTACCCGGTGGTGCGGTCGAACCGCATCTGACCGAAGACCACGATGATGATCGCGGTGAACAGCAGGAGCACAAAGGCGAATGCTCCCAGCTTGATAGCGGTCCCTTTGATTTTCATGGGTTGATCGTGGGCTCCCCGATCTGGCGGCCCCACACGTAATCGATCGCAAACGGCGAGCCGAGTTCGAAGTGGTTGTACGGCGCGATCGACGCACCGGTGTCCATCACCAGGTACGGCGCCGGCCACAGGTCGCGGTTGATCTCCTGCCAACAGCCGGGCTTGCCCTCCGGGCCGCCCTTGGCGTTCACGCGGGGCAGGTTGTCCGGGTACACGTACGGGTTCGGTACGCCGACGACCTCAGCATGCGCCCGCAACGAATAACCGTTGCCGCCAAGCGAATCCGCGATCTTCGGGGCGACGTCGTGGAAGTTGCGCACGGTGCAGAACAGTTCCGGGGTGTATTCGTTCAGCAGCTGCGACGTCGGGACCAGGTCCTCGGCTCCGCGCGTGAGGTAAGGGCCGCCGCGCTCGAAGACGTCCCCGCCGGTGTTGCCGAAGCCGACCGAGGCCATCAAAGTGGCGTCGAGGTTGGACTGTTCGTCGTTGAGCGTGCGCACCGTGGTGACCGCGTTCTTCAAGAACGCCCACAGGTCCGGGGAAGCGTCGGCGTAAACATCGGCCAGCTGAGCCAACTTCTGGGTGTCCTCACGGATCTGGCCCATCTTCGGGTTCACGTCGGCGAGGATCTCGTTGCCGTGGATGATCGACTGGCCGAACCGATCGCCCAATCCGTCGAGCGCCTGGGCGGTGGCCGCCAGCGTCTCGTTGAGCTTGATCGGGTCCACCTTCTCCGAGATCGACACCACTGTTTCGAACAGCGTGTTGAACTCGGTGGTCACCGAAGAAGCCGTGATGGTGTCTTTCGATGTGATCCGTTGTTTCACAGGGTTTTTCGGTGACGTGAATGACACGTACTTGTTGCCGAACACGGTGGTGGCCTTGATGTCGGCGTTGACGTTGGCCGGAATCAGCTTGAGGTACTTGGGATCCACCTCGAGGGTGAACTTCGCTTTCGGCTCGCCGCCAACGGTGACCTCTTTGATGTCGCCGACACGGCCGATCTCGACGCCGTTGTAAGTCACCTTGCCGCCCTTGTCCATCGACAGGCCGGACCGGTCAGCCACCATCGTCAGGTTCGTGCGCGGCAGGAAATCGCCGCGGAACTGCAAATAAATCAGCACCACGATGACGGCAGTGATCACCAGCAACACCAGCCCCGCCAGTTTGTACGGCGGGGTGCGGGGGTTGTTCAGCGGTGCCGTCATCGCTACACCGTCAGGTTGAAGTTCGGGTCGACGCCGTAGAGCGCCAACGAGGCGAACAGGACCACAACGACGATCAGAATCAGCGATGCCCGCATCGACTTGCCCACTGCCTCACCGACGCCCACGGGTCCGCCGCTGGCGTTGTAGCCGTAGTAGCAGTGGTTGATCATCACGAAGATCGAGATGATGATCGCCTGCACGAACGACCACCCGACGTCGTCGGGGCGCAGGAACGTCCGGAAGTAGTGCTCGTAGGTGCCGGTGGACTGTCCGTAGAAAACCGTCGTGGTCACCTGAGCGGACAGGAACGACATGATGATCGCCATCGCGTACAGCGGGATGATGACGATGAATCCGGCCATGACCCGCGTCGACACCAGATACGAAATCGACTTGATGCCCATCACCTCGAGGGCGTCGATCTCCTCGGCGATGCGCATCGCGCCCAGTTCGGCGGTAGCGCCGGCGCCGACGGTCGCGGCGAGCGCCTGACCGGCAACCACCGGCGCGGCGATCCGCACATTGATCAACGCCGCGAAGAACCCGGTGAACGCCTCCACCCCGATGTTGCCCAGCGAGGCGAAGCCCTGGATCGCCACGAGCGACGAACCGGACAGGGTGACGAACCCGACGATCGCGACGGTGCCGCCGATGACGGCCATCGCCCCGGTGCCCATTCCGATCTCGGCAATCAGCCGCAGCATTTCCTTGCGGTAGTAGCGCAGCGCATGGCCGATCTGGCCGACCGCGGTGAGGGCGAACCACGCGACCTGCCCGACGCCGTCGAAGAACTTTGCCGGGGCGCCCGCATACCTGGTGGTGCGCTCGTAGGTCCGCGGGAAGCGGGATCGCAGAACGGCGGCACTGGTCATCGTTATTTACCCGTTCCGAACCGGACGCCGATGGTGGTCAGCACGACGTTGACCGCGAACAGCGCGATGACACAGAGCACCAGCGTCTCGTTCACCGCGGTACCCACGCCCTTGGCGCCGCCGGAGACCGTGAGCCCGCGGTAGCAGCCGACGAGGCCGGCGATCAATCCGAACGTCGTGGCCTTGACGACCGAGATCAACACTTCGGGGAGTCCGGTGATCAGCGTCAGCGTGGACAGGTACGCGCCGGCCGAGACATTCTGCAGGTAGACACCGAAGATGAATCCGCCCACCAGACCGATGGTGATCACGGCCCCGTTGAGCAGCAGGGCGACGAACGTCGACGCGACAACGCGGGGAAGGACCAGCCGCTGAATCGGGTCGATGCCGAGCACCTCGAGCGCGTCGATCTCCTCGCGGATGGTGCGGGCGCCGAGGTCGGCACAGATCGCGGTCGAGCCGGCGCCCGCCACCACCAGCACCGTGACCAGCGGCCCCAGCTGGGTGACCGCGCCGATCGCCGCGCCGGCCCCAGAAACGTCGGCGGCGCCGAACTCCATCAACAAGATGTTCAGCGTGAAGATCAACAGCACGGTGAGCGGAATCGACACCGCGATGGTGGGCAAAAACGAGACCCGGAACAAAAACCAGCTCTGCAAGATGAACTCGCGCCACTGGAACGGCCGCGCAAGCGCCTTGCCGGTGAGCACGCACATGCGTGTGAAACCGCCGACCGCCTCGAGAGCGGGCCTGGCCTGATCCCGGACATAGCCGACGATGCCAGTCGACGCGGTCATCGGAGCACCCGCACGTCGTTGCCGCGTTCACCGCGGCGCAACGGCAGATCGTCTCGCACGCCCCCTCCTTGCCCCAGTACCGACCGCGTGACCTTTGTCTCACTACCGGGTAGTAGTAAGACGGACCACAGGACTGTACCTGATGGCA
>DATBFF010000173.1:0-20952 GCA_036558625.1 Mycobacterium sp.
TCTTCGCCGAACTGACGATCTACACCTCAACCGCGTGTCTGATCGGCCCGAAGTTCCGCGACCAGTTGGACTCCCGGTTTGCGCAGTACTACCACGAGCTGGAGCGCGGTACGGACCCGCTGTGCTACGTCGACGCGTATCTGCCGATCGAGAGCTTCCGTCGGCGCGACGAGGCGCGGGTGAAGCTGGTGGCGTTGGTGCAGGAGATCATGGACCAACGAGTGGCTAACCCGCCCAAGGACAAAGCCGACCGCGACATGCTCGACGTGCTGGTCTCGATCAAAGACGAGGACGGAAAGCCCCGGTTCTCCGCCGATGAGGTCACCGGGATGTTCATCTCGCTGATGTTCGCCGGCCACCACACCAGCTCCGGTACGTCCGCGTGGACGCTGATTGAGTTGCTCCGCCATCCGGACGTCTACGCCGCGGTGCTCGACGAGCTAGAGGAGTTGTACGCCGACGGTCAAGAGGTGAGTTTCCATGCGCTGCGCCAGATTCCGAAGTTGGACAATGTCGTCAAGGAAACCCTGCGGCTGCATCCTCCGCTGATCATTCTGATGAGGGTCGCCCAAGGCGAATTCGAGGTCGAGGGCTACCCGATTCACAAAGGCGATTTCGTTGCGGCCTCACCTGCGATCTCGAACCGGATCCCCGAGGACTTCCCCGACCCCGGCGCGTTCAACCCGGACCGCTACGACAAGCCCGGCCAAGCCGACATCGCCAACCGTTGGACGTGGATACCGTTCGGGGCAGGAAGGCACCGATGTGTCGGCGCGGCCTTTGCGACGATGCAGATCAAGGCGATCTTCTCGGTGTTGTTGCGCGAGTATGACTTCGAGATGGCCCAACCGGCCGAAAGCTATCGCAACGACCATTCCAAGATGGTGGTGCAGCTGGCCCAGCCGGCCAAGGTGCGCTACCGCAAGCGTTCGGCGTAAGGGGCACCGGCGTATGGGTTTTCGCATCGAAGCGGATCTGGACCTCTGTCAGGGACACGCCATGTGCGAACTCGAGGCGCCGGAGTATTTCAAGGTGCCCAAGCGCGGGCAGGTCGAGGTCCTCAACGACGAACCGCCCGAAGAGGATCGAACGCAGATCGAACAAGCCGTGTGTGCGTGCCCCACGCAAGCGCTGTCCATACGAGAGGTTCCTCGGGGGTAGGAGCGAAGCGACCGGGGGAGAAGAAAGGAAGACTGATGCCGTCATTGCCGCGTGAACAACTGGACGAGTGGGTTCAGCAGTGGCTCGAAGCCAACCGCGAGTGTGAGAAGGCCGGCGACTGGAAGCCGTTGGCCGACTTTTACACCGACGACGCCACTTACGGCTGGAACATCGGGCCGAAGGAAGACGTGATGTGCGTCGGTAAAGACGAAATCCGCGACGTCGCGCTAGGCCTGGAGATGGAGGGCCTGGAGAACTGGGTCTACGAGTACCAGAAGGTGCTTGTCGACGACAAGGCGGGCGAGGTCGTCGGCTTCTGGAAGCAGATCGTCAACAAGTCGGATGGAACCAGTGGCGAGATCTACGGCATCGGCGGCAGCTGGTTCCGGCTGAACGACGACTTGCTGATCGAGTGGCAGCGCGACTTTTTCGACTTCGGGCACGTCGCCTACATGTTCGGAAAGCTGATCGAGTCGGGCGACCTCAGCGAGGGCATGCAGAGGCGCATCGAGCGCTCGGTGGCTGGCGAGAAGCTGCCGGGTTACTACCCGCTCGGCCAGGCACCGGTTCCGATCTGGTAGCCAACCACCCGGTTGGTCTGCATGTGAGCTAACTAACTACGCTGACGCTGGAAGCTACGACAGAAAGCGGGCCGGAATGAAGACCAAAGGCGCTCTCATCTGGGAGTTCAACCAGCCGTGGTCGATCGAGGAGATCGAGATCGGTGACCCCGTCAAAGACGAAGTCAAGATCCAGATGGAAGCGTCGGGCATGTGCCACTCCGACCACCACCTGGTCACCGGTGGAATTCCGATGGGCGGCTTCCCGGTGCTGGGCGGGCACGAGGGCGCAGGCGTGGTCACCGAGGTGGGTCCTGGAGTCGAGAACGTCGCGCCTGGCGATCACGTGGTGCTGTCCTTCATCCCGTCCTGCGGGACATGTCCGTCGTGTCAAGCGGGCATGCGCAACCTCTGCGACCTCGGCGCGGGTCTGCTCAACGGCGCGGCGGTGTCGGACGGCACATTCCGCATCCAGGCCAACGGCCAGAACGTCTTTCCGATGACGCTGCTGGGGACGTTCTCGCCGTACATGGTCGTGCACAAGAGCTCGGTGGTGAAGATCGACCCGTCGGTGCCGTTCGAGGTGGCGTGCCTGGTCGGGTGCGGTGTCACGACGGGATACGGCTCGGCGACGCGGTCCGCGGACATCCGGCCGGGCCAGGATGTCGCAATCGTCGGCATCGGCGGCGTGGGCATGGCGGCGTTGCAGGGCGCGGTGAGCGCGGGTGCACGTCGCATCTTCGCGGTCGACCCGGTGGAGTGGAAGCGTGACCAGGCACTGAAATTCGGTGCCACACACGTCTATCCGGATATCAACGCCGCCCTGATGGGCATGGCAGAGGCCACCTACGGGCTGATGGCCCAGAAGGTGATCATCACCGTCGGCGAACTCAAGGGCGAGGACATCGACAGCTACCTCAACATCACCGCCAAGGGTGGAACCTGCGTGGTGACGGCAATCGGCAGCCTGCTCGACACCAACGTCACGCTCAACCTCGCGATGCTGTCCCTGATGCAGAAGAACCTGCAGGGCACCATCTTCGGTGGCGGTAACCCGCACCACGACATTCCGCTGCTGCTGTCGATGTATAAGGCGGGCAAGCTCAACCTCGACGACATGATCACCCGGCAGTACAAGCTGGAACAGATCAACGACGGATACCAGGACATGCTGGAGGGCCGCAACATTCGCGGCGTGATCCGCTACACCGACGCCGACCGGTAGTCCTGAATGTCCAGCCCGCTGCGCGTGTTCCAGGTGGCGTCGGGGAACGTCGGCACCGAGATGATCAAGCGCATCGCCAGGCGTCCGGACCTGGAGCTCGTCGGGCTGCACTGCTATTCGCCGGAGAAGGTCGGGCGCGATGCCGGTGAGCTGGCAGGCATCGCTCCCGTCGGCGTCGCCGCCACCGGCTCCGTCGACGACATCCTGACCACCCGGCCGGATTGCGTGACGTTTCACGGTGTTTGGCCGGACATCGCGCTCTACGAACGTGTCCTGGAAGTGGGCATCAACGTCGTGACCACTGCCGACTGGGTCACCGGCCATCATCGCGACATCAACCACCGTCTGCCGGACGGCCGCACGGAGTCCGAGGTCCTCCAGGCCGCGTGTCTGCGCGGCGGCGCCACGTTCTACGGCACCGGCATGAATCCCGGTCTGGCCCAGATACTCACGATCATGCACTCAGCGGACGTCGCCGACATCGAGAAGGTGACGTGTATCGAGTCGGTCGACGTGTCGTGCCATCACTCCGCTCAGACCTGGGCGAACTGCGGATACGGGCGATCGGCCGACGACCCCGAGGTGCCGCGGATGCTCGAGCTCGGCACCCGGGTCTTCGAGGACGGCGTGCGGATGATGGCCGACTGCTTCGACCTCGAGCTCAACGAAGTCGTCTTCGTCCACGAACTCGGCGCCTGCACCAAGGACGTCGATCTCGGCTGGTATCGGTTGCCTGCGGGTTCTGTTGGGGGCAGCGCTTTTTCGTACATTGGCAGGGTTGACGGTGTGGACCGAATTGAGCTGCGACTCGAGTGGCAGATGACACCGCACACCGAGCCGCACTGGGATATCCAAGGTTGCTACATCACGAAGATCGACGGCGATCCGGTGATCTACAGCAAGCACATGATCTTGCCGAAGCCCGGAACCGACTTCTCATCAGTGCAGGCATTCGCAGCGATCGGGATGACGGTCACGGGCCTCCCTGCACTCAACACGATCCGTGCGGTGGTGGACGCACCGCCGGGGTTGGTCACCAGCGCCGACTTGCCGCTGCGCGCGTTCGCCGGCAAGTTCGCCTCCCAATAGGCCACCGAACGTGACACGATTGCGAGAATTCGGCCGAGATGTCGCAATGCGCTCACGCTCGGCGGACAAGCACTTCGCCCATCTCTTGCAGCCCGGGTACATCGGGACGATGACGCTGCGTAACCGCCTGGTGATGTCCCCGATGGAGACCATGTACGGCACGCCCGACGGGTTGCCGTCGCAGCGCACACGCGACTACTTCGCGGCCCGTGCGCGTGGCGGCGTCGGTCTGATCACCGTGGGCGCCACCGGAATCGACCCGCACCATCCCGAAACGCCAGGCGGTCTGCATCTCGGCACGGACGAAGCGGTCGGCGCGCACCGTGCGCTGGTGGATGCGGTGCACGAGCACGGCGCGAAGATCCAGCCGCAGATCGCGCACGCCGGTCCCGACGGTCTCGGACCTGAGATGCACGGCGTCACGTCGCTGGGCCCGTCGGTCATCCCGTCGTACCTGACTGGGCGGCCGTCGGCAGAAGTGACCCGAGCCCAGCTCGTCGAGATTTTCGACCTCTTCAAGGCTGCCGTCCGGCGTGCGGTCGAGGCGGGTTACGACGGCATCGAGCTGCACGCCGCGCACGGCTACATGTTCCTCGGGTCGTTCCTTGCGCCACAACGTAATCGGCGCACCGACGACTACCGCGGCGATTCGGTCAAAGGCCGGCTGCGGGTAGTGCTGGAAGTGCTCGCCGCCATCAGGGCGGAGGTCGGCGACGCCTTCCCGATCACCCTGCGCATCTCGGGCTACGAGCGGGTGGCGGGTGGTCGGCCCATGTACGAAACCGCGCTCGTCGCACCGGAACTGGTGGCTGCCGGCGTGAACGCGTTTCACGTCAGCGGCGGGGTCATCGACCGGCTGGTCACCGGAATGGTCAACAGTGCCGACGAGGCCGATGCCCTCAACGTCGGCGCCGCGCGCGCGGTCAAACAGGTCGTCGACGTGCCGGTGATCGCAGTGGGCCGGATCCACGATCCGCGACGGGCCGAGCAGATCTTGGCCGACGGTCACGCCGACTTCATCGCAATGGGCCGGCCGATGCTCGCCGACGAGGAGCTGCCCAACAAGCTGAGCAGCGGGCAGGCGCACCGTATCCGGATGTGTATATCGTGCGAGAACTGCATCGACGCAATGGAACAACGCTTTTCGGTGGATTGCGCGGTGAACCCGCGCACGGGCAAGGAGGCCGAGCTGACGGTTCGGCGCGCGCCGCGCGGCAGACGGGTGGTCGTCGTGGGCGGCGGTCCGGCCGGGCTCGAGGCGGCCCGGGTGGCGGCGGAACGGGGACACCGCGTCGAGTTGTTCGAACGCAACAGCCAACTCGGCGGCGCGTTGGTGTGGGCGTCGATTCTTCATCCCGAGAACGAGCCGTTCCTGCGTTATCTGCGTCGCGAGATCGGCAAAGCAGCGGTCGACGTCCACGTCGGGCACGCGGCCACGGTCGAGGATGTCGTAGCGCTGTCACCCGATGCGGTGGTCGTCGCCAACGGCGGACGGGTAGAAGTGCCGACAATTCCCGGCGCACACTTACGCCATGTGTGGACCGGTCCGCAGCTGCGTGACCTCGGTGGTCAGGCCCTGCGGGGTTGGCGGGCCAGCCCCCGCGCGGTCCGCCTCGTCACCCGGGCATGGATGCCCGGCGGTAAGCGTGTGGCGATCGTCGGCGGCGACTTGGTCGCGCTCGAGCTTGCCGAATTCCTCGCTGCCCGAGGCCGATTCGTCACCGTCCTGGAGGCGGGGAAAACCCTGGCGCCAGAGATCGGCAACAAGCGCAAGACCGAGCACATGGATCGGCTCGACAGGCACGGAGTGAGCGTTCATGTGCGCGCACGTGTCGAGCGAATCACTCCGGATGGCTTGGTGTTCACGCCCCACGGCAGCTCGGCCCGCACGCTTGCCGCCGACACCGTCGTTCTCGCGGGTTCACCCGAGCCGGAGACTGCTTTGTACGACGCGTTGACAACCGCGCTGCCCGAGGTGAAGGTCAGCGCGGCCGGCGACTGCACAGGACTTGGCCTGATCCGAAAAGCAGCCGAGGACGGAGCCAGGGCGGCATGCGCCATCTGATGAACAGTCCTTCCGCGAGCAGACGCGAGGAGACGTGAGTGAGGAGAATCGATGTCTGACAAGGTAATCGAGACTACGCCCGCGCTGGAGGCATCGCAGGCTTCTTGGCGCTGCGTGCAAGCCGGCGACCGCGACGGCTGGCTGGCGCTGATGGCCGATGACGTGCTGATCGAGGATCCGATTGGCGAAGCCGTCACAAACCCCGGCGGTAAGGGCGTGCGCGGCAAGAAGGCCGTCGGCGAATTCTTCGACAGAACCATCGCGGTCAGCAAGGCCACGATCACCTGTCAGGAAACGTTTTCGTCCAGCTCGCCCAACGAGATCGCCCATATCCTTCTGCTGCACAACAAGTTCGACGGATTCAGCACTACGGTCCGTGGTGTCTTCACATACCGCGTCAACGACGCCGGACTGCTGACCAACCTTCGCGGCTACTGGAAGATGGACGAGATGCAGATCGACAAGCACTAGCTCACTCCGTTTTGCCCGAGCGGGGAACGCTAGCGCCGGAAGAGCAACCGGGCAGACTTCTCCAGACGGTCGGCGATCTCGGAATAGCTCACATACCCCATGCCGGCGTGAACGAGCGCGCCGGTGTACAGCAGTTCAAGGGCATCCACCAGCCCGGGAACCGCGAGGGTACCGACCGCTTCGACGAGCCGTCCCCTGATCTCCCGCGCGATGCGGTCGCGCAGGTGTTCGACGTCGGGGTCGCGGCCGAGCAGAGCGTTGGTCACCGCGCCGGCGAATTCCGGCTCGTCGGCAACCAGCAGCGCGATCTGACGTAGCACCGCGACCACCCGTTCGGCCGGTGCTTGCTCACCGCCTTCGGCTGGTGCGGACGAGGCCAGCCGGCGCCAGAACACCTCCGCAACAAGGTGCTCTTTGGAGGAAAAATACGTGTATGCGGTGGCGGCCCCGACTCCGGCTTCAGCCGCGACAAGCCGAATGGTCAAGCCGCTGAACCCTTCTCGAGCGAGCACCGTCAACGCGGCGTTGCTCAGCCGCTGGATGGTGTCGGCTTGTTTTGCCGTCAGTCGCCGTCGGGTCGACTCCATAGACATCGAGTCGGACACGTGTCTGGACACTACTACACACCCCATGCGTGGGCAATTGAGCCCGCGGTTTAGGTTTGAGGCCATGACGCAAGCCGACAACACGGAGCGGTTGTTCGCTCTCTTCGAGACGGCGACGGGGTTCATGCCGGAGGACGAGGGACGCGCGCTCTACGACGCGGCGTTGCGATATCTCGACAACGGGTCCGGTGTGGAGATCGGCACCTATTGCGGTAAATCAACTCTGCTTCTGGGTGCGGCAGCGCGACAGCGAAACAGCGTGCTGTTCACCGTCGATCACCACCATGGCTCAGAGGAACACCAGCCGGGGTGGGAGTACCACGACGCCTCGATGGTTGACGAGGTAACAGGCAGGTTCGACACGCTGCCGACGCTGCGGCGCACGCTTGACGAAGCCGACCTCGACGATTGCGTGGTGGCCGTTGTCGGCAAGTCGACAACGGTGGCCCGTGGCTGGCGAACGCCGCTGCAGATGGTCTTCATCGACGGTGGACACAGCGAGCGGGCCGCCCAGGCGGACTTTGACGGGTGGGCGAAATGGGTGGCGACGGGCGGCGCGCTGGTCATTCACGATGTGTTCCCCGATCCGAACGACGGCGGACAGGCTCCGTATCACATCTATCGACGCGCGGTGGAATCCGGCCAGTTCAAAGACATTTCAGCCACCGGATCGCTGCGCGTGCTGGAGCGGGTGACCGCAGTCAGCTAGCCACACATTCGCAGTCGAAGTCCGCCTGCAGGCCGCGCGGCAAATCCTCGCCCCGGAACAAGCCGCTGGCGGGTGTGGTGTTCGACAGAGCGTCTGCTGCCAGAATCATCGCCGCGCCCGTCCATGTCGTGCGCTCCTCCGGCCACCGCTTGCCGTCCGCGAAAACGAATCCCGTCCAATAGGATCCGTCGGTTTCCCGCAGATGCTGCATGGCGGCGAACTGCTCGTGCGCGACACGATGGTGACCCATCGCGTCCAGCGCCATCACCAGCTCGCAGGTTTCGGCGCCGGTCACCCAGGGCCGGTCGTCTACGCAGCGGATGCCAAGGCCGTCGACCACGAAATCGTCCCAGCGCCGCTCGATGCGCTCGGCGGCGGCGGGACCGCGCAGCGCACCGCCGAGGATCGGGTAATACCAGTCCATGGAGTGGCGGTCCTTCTCCTCGAACGCATCGGGATGGTCGACGATCGCATGGCCCAGCCGTCCGATGGCCACCTCCCACTCCGGTTGCGGTTCGCCAAGATAGTCGGCAAGCGCGAGCGCACACCGCAGGCTGTGGTACACACTGGCGCACCCGGTCAGCAGGGCCTCGGCGACCGGCCCGGATTCAGCGCGCGCCCAGCAGATTTCGCCGAAACCTATTTGCAGATCCAGTACGAAATCGACGGCCGCGCTGACGACCGGCCACATCACGACCGCGAAGGCGCGGTCGCCGGTTATCAGCACGTGATGCCACACCCCCGCTGCGATGTACGCGCAGAAGTTGCTGTCGCTGTTGGCGTCCTCGATCTCACCACTGCGCACCTGAATCGGCCAGGAGCCGTCCCGTCGCTGCATCTCGCGACACCACTCGAACGCCGCCCTCGCGGGTCCGAGCAGGCCTGCTGCTGTCAGTGCCATCGCGCATTCGACGTGATCCCACGGATCGGTGTGACCGCCGGGAAACCACGGGATGGCACCGGACGACTCCTGTGCGGCGGCGATCGACAATGCAGTCTGCCGGCACTGCGCTTGTGTCAGTACGCCGTGAACAGACGGCAGTTCGTGCGAAACCCTCACGCCATCCCCCGCGCCGTTTCCTGCGCGTCGGCCGCCGTAGCCGCGGCTTCCGGCTTGACAAAGTACATCGCCACGCTCTTGCCGACCAACGGATTGAGCGCCGATTCGGCCAGCCGCGTCACGCGCGGCTGCGATACCAGATCCCACACCAGCATCTTGTGATACGCAGTCACGGCCGGATGGTCCGAATGCGACACGCCCACAGCGCATTTCAGCCACCAGAACGGAGAGTGCAGGCCGTGCGCGTGGTGGGTGTGCGTCAACGTCAATCCTGCTCGGCGGAACTTCTCCCGCAACTCACTGGCACGGTAGATGCGGACGTGTCCACCCTCATTGCTGTGGTAGTCGTCGGACAGCCACCAGCACACCCGCTCAGGGAACCAGCGCGGAACGGTAACCGCAAGTGTGCCACCGGCTTTCAGGACCCGTAGCAGCTCGGCGATCGCGGCGTCGTCGTCAGGAATGTGCTCGAGAATCTCCGAGGCGATCACGCAGTCGAAAGTCTCGTCGGCGTAGGGTAGCGCGAGTGCATCACCGACGACGGTTTCTGCATGGGCCGCGGCAGGCGCCTCGCCACCCTCGGCCATCGCCGTGAAGATCTCCTGCACGTTCTGCAGCTCGTCGGCGTCTTGGTCGAACGCCACCACCGACGCACCACGGCGGTAGGCCTCGAACGCATGGCGGCCCGCACCGCATCCGACGTCGATGACCTTCGTCGACGGGCCGATGCCCAGTCGATCGAAATCCACTGTCAGCATGACGTCCGCGCAATCGCCCGTTCATACACGCGTACCGTCTGGGCCGCGACCGACTCCCAACTGAACACGTCGAGTGCGCGCCTCCTACCGGCTTCGCCAAGGCGACACCGCTTCTCGGGCGAGTCGAGCAGATCGCCAAGCGCGCCGGTCAATTCGTCGATGTCAGCCGGCTTGACCAGCTCTGCGCAGCTGCCATCGGTTCCCAGCACCTCAGGCAACGCGCCGACCCGGCTCGCCACCACCGGTGTGCCGCTGGCCATGGCCTCCACCGCGGGCAGAGAAAAGCCTTCGTACAACGACGGTATGCACGCGACTTCGGACGACGCGAACAACGCTGCGAGCTCGTCGTCAGGCAGGCCGCTGGCGATATGCACGATGTCGGAGATCCCCAGTTCTGCAATGAGTTTGTGCGTGGGCCCGTTGGGCTCGACCTTGGCGACCAGCCGCAATTCGAGGTCGCGTTCGGCCCTCAGCCGCGACACCGCATGCAGCAGGGTCGACACACCTTTGAGCGGAATGTCGGCGCTGGCGATCGCGATGATGCGGCCGGGCCGGCGCGGTCGTGACGACGGCTTGAACAACGTCGTGTCCACGCCCAGCGGCACCACGTGCAGCTGATCGGCGGAAACCCCGAAGTCGGAGGCGATGTCGACAGCCGACGACGACGACACCGTCAGCAGCTCCGGCATTTGTTGCGAGACCCTCTGCTGCATGTTGAGGAACCCATACCAACGGTGCACCAACGGTTTTCGCCACCAGCGCGCGGCGGCCAGATCGACGATGCGATCGCGGGTGATCGGATGGTGAACCGTCGCGACGACGGGTAGCCCCATCGCCGCGATCTTCAGCAAGCCGGTGCCCAGACTCTGGTTGTCGTGCACGACGTCGAAATCGGCGATGCGGCTCGCCAGCAACCGGGCAGCGCGCAGGCTGAACGTGCGCGGCTCGGGGAAGCCGGCGGTCCACATGGTGCCCAACTCCAGTAGGTCGATGCTGTCGCGAATCTCGTTCGGCCACGGCACCCGGAACGGATCGGGTTCGCGATAAAGGTCGAGGCTGGGCACCTCGGTGAAGCGCACCCGCGGATCCAGGACGCCGGGGTACGGCTGCCCGGAGAACACCTCGACCTCGTGACCGAGCTCGACGAGACCATGACTGAGATGGCGAACGTAAACTCCCTGGCCTCCGCAGTGAGTCTTGCTGCGATAGGACAACAAGGCAATCCGCATACTCAGACTCTTCTCTAACCGCTCGCCCGACTAATTAATTGAATCTGCCATACGGGCCGCAGCGATCCTCCCAGGGGTTTACGCAGAGGCTGGACATGTGTCCGGACTATAGTTCGGCGCGGGATGTGGCGCAAAAGCCGAATGGAGCGATGAGGTGCAGGAACGCGTGCTCGCCGGCCGCGCGGCGATTGTGGTCGGGGGCAGCCGCGGCGTCGGCAGGGCAGTGTCGAACCTGCTCGCCGGGCGTCACGGCGCCACGATCCTGGACACCCCGACGGCCGAGTTCGAGGATTTTCTCGACTCCCACCTCGGGACCGTCTTTCAAACCTGCCGCGCAGCTGCCCCGAAGATGGGCGGGGCGATCGTCAACACCGGTTCTTTCGCGTTCCTCGGCGACTACGGGGGCACCGGGTATCCGGCGGGAAAAGGTGCCGTCAATGCCCTCACTCTGTCGATGGCCGGGCAACTGAAGGATCACGGCGTGCGCGCGAACGTCGTCTGCCCGGGCGCAAGGACCCGGCTGTCGAGCGGGGCGGAGTACGAATCTCATATCAACAAGCTGAATCGGCGCGGCCTGCTCGGCTATCGCGACCACAGCGACTCGCCACCGTCGTCGGTGGCGGAAATACATCAGATGCTAGAGAGGTCACATCGATGCTGAACGTCTTTGACGAGAACCGGGTTCGCACACTGACACTCAACCGGCCCGAGGCACTGAACGCATTCAGCGAGGCACTGTACGACGTAACGACCGACGCACTCTCCGCGGCCGGCAGCGACGACGACGTCGCCGTCGTCGTAATCACCGGTGCCGGAAGGGCTTTCAGCGCAGGCGCCGACCTCGTCGAAATGCAGGAGAGTATCACGAACCCGCGCCAGGCCGCCGGCCGACACGGCTTCTTCAAGATGATCGACGCGCTCGGGGCGTTTCCGAAGCCATTGATCTGTGCGGTCAACGGTGTCGGTGTCGGCATCGGGGCCACTATTCTGGGCTTCGCCGACCTCGCGTTCATGTCGTCTGACGCCCGACTCAAATGTCCTTTCACCAGCCTGGGCGTCGCGCCGGAGGCGGCGTCGTCATATCTGCTGCCGCGGCTGGTGGGCCGGCAGAACGCCGCGTGGATATTGATGTCGTCAGAATGGGTCAGCGCTGAGGAGGCCCGCGCGATGGGTCTCGTGTGGAAGGTGTGCGCACCGGCTGAGTTGATGTCCGAAACCTACCGCCACGCGGAGATCCTTGCGAGCAAGCCGATTCCAAGCCTGATGGCGGTGAAGAAGACGATGGCGGGCGCGCTGCAACCGCACGTCGAGGCCGCGGTGGAACGTGAGACCGCGTGCTTCGCCGAACTCATCGGTGGTGCCGCGAACGCCGCAGCGCTGCAGGATTTCACCTCGCGGGGCCAGTAGCCCGGTGCACCTTTCGGCACACGGTTTCTCCCAACTAGTGACGGGTGTACGCCGTGCCGCGCGGCTCGCGGACCCAGAGCTCGCCGTCACCGGCCGTCGCGCCCTGAGCGATGAGCTCGCGTTTGAGCACTTTGTGAGTCGCGGTGCTCGGCAGGTCGGGCGCAATGCGGACATAGCGCGGCCACGCTTTCGGTGACAAGTCAGGCTGCGCGGCCAGGAACTGTTCAAACGCGCCGGGCGTCAACGAAGCGCCCTTCCCCAACACCAGGGCGGCCATCACCTGGTCGCCGACGTTCTCGTCCGGCACCGCATACACGGCTACACGGTTACAAGCGCTCAGCCGCAGTAAGATTCGCTCGATCGGGGCTGCGGCCAGGTTCTCACCGTCGATCCGCATCCAGTCCGCAGTACGGCCCGCCAAGTAAATCCAGCCGTCGGCATCGCGGTAGGCCAAGTCGCCCGACCAGTACATGCCGTCCCTCATGCGCTCGCCGTTGGCGGCATCGTCGTTGTAGTACCCGCTGAAAAAGCCGGTGCCGTCGGTGTTCACCAATTCGCCGATCGCGTCCTCGGCATTGACCAGCGCGCCGTCCTCGTCGAACCTTGCCACAGCACACTCCTTGACGGGAGAGCTGTGGTAGATCGCCACACCCGGAAACCCTTTGCCGATAGACCCTTTCGGCGTACCCGGCTCGCGGGTGACGATGACCGCGTTCTCCGTCGAACCGAAGCCGTCGGTGACCTCTACGCCAAAACGTCTGCCGAACTCCTCGATGTCGCGGTCGCTGGCCTCGTTGCCGAATGCGATTCGCAGCGGATTGTCGGCGTCGTCGGACTGCTGCGGAGTGGCGAGCACGTACGCCAACGGTTTGCCCACGTAGTTCATATATGTCGCGCCGTAGCGGCGGACGTCGTGCAGAAACTTCGACGCCGAGAACTTCGCGGGCGCGATCGCAGCGCCCGACACCAAAGCAACCGCCCAGCCCCCCACGAGCGCGTTGGAGTGAAAAAGCGGCATCGACACATAGCAGACATCGGAGTTTGTCAGCGAAAACTTTTCCACCAGAGCCTGTCCCGACATCAGCACCATGAAATGCGAGACTCGCACCGCCTTCGGGTTCCCGCTGGTGCCCGAGGTGTAGATCATCATGTACGTGTCCATCGGGTCGACCTCGCGCTGCGGTCGCAACTCGCCCGCCGCTTCGAGCATTCGCCGCCAGTCGTCGGTCGAGGTGTCGAGCACGCGAATGCCGTGCAAATCCAGCCCGTCAAGCAACGGCCGGTGCGTCGCGTCGGTCACCAGGATCTGACAGTCGGCCCGCCGCACGTCGGCCGCCAGCGCTGAGCCGCGGCGAGTGGTGTTGATACCGCACAACACATATCCGCCCAGCCCGGCGGCGGCCATCTGCGTCAGCATGTCCGGGCCGTTGCCCAGCAGCGTGCCGACGTGCACCGGACGCTTCGGGTCGGCGATCGCCAGCAGTGCCGCCGACACCGCGGCTGCGTCCTGCAGGTGTTCGCGCCACGTCCATTGCCGGCCTTCATATTTGACCGCAACGGAGTCGTCGGCAGCGCGTTCCCGCAACTGCTGCTGGACGGTCTCACCCACGTGGTCAGTGTCGCACCTCAGCACGGGCTGGGCCTAAGGACCCCAGCCCGTGCGAAGATGGCGAGATGAGCGACGTACGTGAGACGGTCCTTGGGATGTGGCAGGCGCTGTCGAAGCGCGACTGGGAAGCATTGCAGACGTTTTTGTCCGACGACTGCATCTACTTCGACGTGCCGGTCGGCCCGGCCGCCGCAGCCCGGGGTCCGGCTGACATCGTCAAGCGAATCAAGATCGCGTTCGAGCCGCTGGCCGACTACACCAACCACGACGGCCTGCTTCTCACCGACGGACCCCACGCGATGTACGAGCACTCCGAGACCTGGACGTGGCAGACCGGCGAGCAGGCGGTGCTGCAGTTCGTCTCGGTACACAAGGTGCGCGACGGCAAAGTCACGCTGTGGAAGGACTATTGGGACATGGGCAGCATGACCGCGCAGGCGCCGTCTACCTGGCTGGAGGACCTCGCGTCGGCCGATACGTCGTGGCTGTTCGACGCGACCGGTCTCGTCTGAATAGGACGGACATCCGCGTGAATATTGCAGCCAGAGTCGTCATTTCGCGAATTTCACAGCCGTGGCTGCAATATCTCCGCAACCGGCGGCCGGACAGGCCTAGTCGGAGTCGGCCTCTTCCTCTGCAAGCCGCGAAATCAAGCTTCCGGCCAGTACATCCTGCACCTGGCGTGGTGAAAGCCGGTGCCGCACAGTGAAAGACGTGTCCTTCGTAACATTGTCGACCTGTAGGGTGTCCTTGTCGGCCAAGGTGTCACGGACATTCTCGATGCGCACCGTGTCGTCCTGGTCGATCTTGTCGTAGTCGTCGGGATCATCGAACTCCAGTGCCAGCACTCCGTAGTTCGCCAGGTTCTGCCAATGAATGCGGGCAAACGACTTCGCTATCACCGCGCGCAGACCGAGATAACGCGGTGCGATCGCGGCATGCTCACGCGAGGAGCCCTGACCGTAGTTTTCGCCGCCGACGACGATGTGGCCGGTGCCCTCCGCCTCCTGCGCGCGGTCCGGATACGACTCGTCGATCTGCGTGAAGCTGAACATCGCCAGTTTGGGAATGTTGGAGCGGAACGGCAGGGCCCGCGCCCCGGCCGGCGAGATCTCGTCGGTGGAGATGTTGTCCCCGACTTTCAGGAGCACGGGCGCTTCCATGTCGTCGGGCAGCGGCGACAGCTCGGGAAGGCTGGAGATGTTCGGACCCTTCACGGGCTCGATCTTCTGGGCCTCGTCGGCGTCCGGCGGCTCCACCAACATCGCGGTGTTGACCGAGCTTTCCTCCGGCAGGTCCAGCGTCGGATAGTCCATCGACACCTCGCTCGCCCAGTCGCGCGGATCGGTGATCACACCCGTCAGCGCCGATGCCGCAGCGGTTTCCGGCGAACACAGCCAGACCGAGTCCTCTTTGGTGCCGGAGCGGCCGGGAAAGTTGCGCGGCATGGTCCGCAGCGAGTTGCGGCCCGTCGCGGGCGCCTGCCCCATCCCGATGCAGCCCATGCAGCCGGCCTGGTGGATCCGCGCCCCGGCGATCACCAGTTGTGCGGTGGCGCCCATGCTGGTCAGGTCGGCCAGTATCTCCCGCGAAGTCGGGTTGACGTCGAAGCTGACCTGCGGCGCGGTCTGGCGCCCGGCAACCATCGCCGCCGCGATCGCGAAATCGCGTAGTCCCGGGTTGGCGCTCGAGCCGATCACCACCTGCGAGATCTCCTCACCGGCGACCTCGCGCACCGGCACCACGTTGCCCGGTGACGACGGTTTGGCGATCAGCGGCTCGAGTTCCGATAGGTCGACGCACTCGTCGACGTCGTAGTCGGCGCCGTCGTCGGCCATCAGCTCCACCCAGTCGTCTTCGCGGTCTTCGGCTCGAAGGAAGTCGCGCACAGCGTCGTCGCTGGGAAAAACCGTTGTGGTGGCGCCGAGTTCAGCACCCATGTTCGCGATCACGTGCCGGTCCATCGCGGTTAGATTGGCCAAGCCCGGCCCGTAGTACTCGATGATCCGGTTGACGCCACCCTTGACATCATGGCGGCGCAGCATCTCCAGAATGACGTCCTTGGCCGAACACCATTGCGGCAGTTCGCCTTCTAATCGCACGCCCCAGACCTCCGGCATCCGGATGTGCAACGGCCGTCCGGAGATGGCCAGTGCCACCTCCAGACCACCGACGCCGATCGCTAGCATGCCCAGCGAGCCCGCGGCGGGAGTGTGGGAGTCCGAGCCCACCATGGTCTTGCCGGGGATGCCGAAGCGTTGCATGTGCGTGGGATGGGACACTCCGTTGCCGGGTTTGGAGTACCAGATACCGAATCGCTGCGCGGCGGTGCGCAGGTATTCGTGATCCTCGGCGTTCTTCTCGTCGGTCTGTAGCAGGTTGTGGTCGACGTATTGCACGCTCACCTCGGTACGCGCGCGGTCGAGGTCGAGCGCTTCGAGTTCCTGCATCACCAACGTCCCGGTGGCGTCTTGGGTCAGCGTCTGGTCGATGTGGATGGCGATCTCTTCACCTGGTGTCATCTCTCCCGACTCCAGATGGGATTCGATCAGCTTGTGCGTGACATTGGATGGCATCTTTACTCGCCTCGCGCAGGTGGTGGTCGGGACAACTCCGAATACCCACCGCGGCGCCCGGGTATGCGAGCGGGCGGCGCAGGCTTGACGCTGGCTGGCGGCGGCCACCATGCTCGTGCGCATGGGGTCTGTGTTCACCAAGATCATCAACGGCGAGATGCCGGGTCGCTTTGTCTATGAGGACGACGACGTGGTCGCGTTCCTGACGATTCAACCGATGACGCATGGCCACACGCTGGTGGTCCCGCGCAAGGAGATAGACCAGTGGCAGGACGTCGATCGGAGCGAGTTCGACCGAGTGATGGGGGTGGCGCAGCTGATCGGCAAGGCGGTCTGCCGCGCGTTCGACACCGAGCGTGCGGGGCTGATCATCGCCGGCCTGGAGATTCCGCATCTGCACGTGCACGTGTTCCCAGCGCGCCACCTCAGCGACTTCGGCTTCGCCAACGTCGACCAGAATCCGTCACCGGAATCGCTTGACGAGGCGCAGGCCAAGATCAAGGAAGCGCTCGCTCAGCTGACTTGAGCGGGCACCTCGGGCGGGGTCGGCACCTCGGCGACGCGGGGCAGCTTTACCTGGAACCGGCAGCCCTGTCCCGGCGCGGTGGTGACGGCAACTGTGCCGCCGTGGGCGAACACCAGCGAGTCGACGATGGACAGGCCAAGTCCGGTTCCGCCGCTGGCCCGCGCCCGTGAGGAGTCGGTGCGGTAGAACCGCTCGAACACGCGTTGGGCATCGTCTTGGCTCATACCCGGGCCCTTGTCGATGACTTCCAGGACCGCGTTGTCGCCCTCCGTGCCGACCCGCACGGTGACGCCGGCACTTTCCGGGGTGTGCTGCAGCGCGTTGGACACAAGGTTGCCCAGCACCTGACGTAGGCGGGCCTCGTCGCCGATCACCTCCGGGGTGCCGGGTCCGTCGAACACTTCCATTTCGACGCGACGGTGCGGCGCGATAGAGCGGGCGTCGTGCACGGCATCGGTCGCCAGCGCAAGAAGGTCGACCCGGTACTGCTCGAGCGGGCGCTGCGCATCGAGGCGTGCCAGCAGCAGCAGGTCCTCGACAAGCAAACCCATTCGGCGCGACTCACTTTCGATGCGCGACATCAGCAGCTCCATGTCGCGGGCGGCGCCCTGCCGGTAGAGCTCGGCGAAACCGCGAATCGTGGTCAGAGGTGTGCGCAGTTCGTGGCTGGCGTCGGTGATGAATCGGCGCATGCGTTCCTCGGAGCTGCGCGCCTGCGCGGCGGACAGGTCCGACGACGCGACCGCACGCTGGATCTGCGCAAGCATTCCATTGAGCGCCAACGACAATCGGCCGACTTCGGTGCGCGGATCACGCTGCGGGACGCGCCGGTCGAGCTGTCCGGACGCAATCGCGGCGGCGGTCTGCTCAACTTCTGCCAGCGGCCGCAGGCTGCGGTGCACGACGATGTATCCGGCGATTCCGAGAACCAACAGCACGGCCAGTCCGATGCCGACTTGCGACCAGGTCAGGGCGCGCACCGTCGACTGCACGTCGGAAAGGTCGATGGCGACGGTGATCAACTCACCGTTGCCGCCGCGCACGGAGACCGCCCGCCATTGGACGTCGGAGCCGCCCTGCGAGCCGACGGTCACCGGGTCGGGGCCGACGTCGTTGTCGGCTGGCAAGGCGGGTTCGGCGTCGCGGTCGTTGACGGCCATCCACATCTGACCGTCGGGAGAAAGGCCGCGGACATAGAAGTCCGACGGAGGCCGGCTGGGGTTGGGTCCTTCGATGGGCGGCTGCGGCAACCGCCGCGGTGCCTGCGCCCAGCCGCGGGAGGCGTCGATCAGCGTCTGATCGACGCGGCTGACGAGGCTGTGACGGAGAATTGAGGTGACGGCGATGCCGGACGCGAGCAATCCGAAGCCGACCAGCACGAGCATCGCGGCTACGAGGCTGACCCGAAGGGGAACGCCGCGGGCATGCTGTACGGGCATGCTCCTTATTGTTCCCGTTCAGGGCCTACCGAGGCTATTAACTCTTCGCGCAAGCGCTCATCGGGGCTCGCGAAGCACATATCCCACGCCGCGCAGGGTGTGCAGCAACCGCTTGTCCCCGGTGTCGATCTTGCGGCGCAGATAGGAAACGTAGGACTCGACGACGTTGACGTCGCCGCCGAAGTCGTAGCGCCACACGTGGTCGAGGATCTTCGGCTTGGAAAGCACTGTGCCCGCGTTGATCATGAAATACCGCAACAGCGTGAACTCGGTGGGTGACAGCGATACGGGTTCGCCGGCCTTCCAGACCTCGTGGGTCTCCTCGTCGAGTTCGATGTCAGCGAACGTCAGGCGCGCGCTACGTGGTTGGTCGAGACCCCTGCCGGTGCGCCGCAGGATGACGCGCAACCGGGCGACCACTTCTTCGAGGCTGAACGGCTTGGTGACGTAATCATCGCCGCCGAGCGTCAAGCCGGTGATCTTGTCCTGCAACGTGTCTCGTGCGGTCAAGAACAGCGCGGGAGCGTCGATGCCGTCGGCACGCATACGACGTAACACACCGAACCCATCCATGCCGGGCATCATCACGTCGAGGATCACCGCGTCGGGCCGTACCTCGCGGGCTTTGTCGAGCGCGGAGGGGCCATTGGAAGCCGTGTGTACTTCGAAGCCTTGGAACTTCAAGCTGACCGAGAGCAGTTCGACAATGTTGGACTCGTCGTCGACGACGAGAACCTTGGCTTCGGGATGGATGTCCTGTAACGGTGCCGCACTCATGCCGGACAATGTTCTCTCTCGTTATTGCAGTCCGCTGGACTCTACCTGTGAACTTCCTGTGGGTTTCACAGCTTCGCGCTGCGGCCGACCTTGCGGGCGGTGCATAGACTGCGCATATGGACGTCGCCAAAGGCCTGGTAGCAGCCATCGTCGCGCCGGCGAGGGCGGGTCTGGCGGTAGCCGACGCGAGCCTGGAAGTGGCCGGGGCGGGAGTGGGTTTGGCGCGCAAGGCGCTGGGCGACTCCGGGAACCGAGCGCAATCCGGCGTCGCCGGCCTGCTCGGCATCGACTCGACAATCGAGAAAGCCAACCGACTGGCCGGCCTGCTCGACGACGACACACCCTTGGGCCGGGCGTTGGCGCCGGGCGGGCCGATCGAGCAGTTGATGCGCGAGGGCGGCCCACTGCAGCGACTGATGGAAGAAGACGGGCTGCTCGAACGTGCGGTGGCCCCCGGCGGGCTGGTCGACCAGCTGCTCGCCGAGGAGGGGCTGGTCGAGCGGCTGCTTTCGGAGGACGGGCTCGTCGAGCGGTTGATGGCCAAAGGCGGACTGGTCGACATGCTGACCGCCCGCAACGGCCCGCTCGAACAGATCGCGTTCGTCGCGGAAACCCTCAACCGGATGGCGCCGAACCTGGAGGCGTTGACGCCGACCGTCGACATGCTGCGCGATGCGGTGGACACGTTGAGCGCGGCGGCCAGCCCGCTGACCACGATCACTGAGCGGTTCATGCCACGCCCGAGGCGAACGCGATCCAGTTCGCCGCGACAGATCGTGTCGTCGGAGATCGTCGACGACGAAGGTCGCTGAACCGATACGCACGGAGCCGCGTGAGAGACTCGAACTCTCGACATTCGCCTTACAAGGGCGATGCTCTACCAACTGAGCTAACGCGGCGGGCTCGACGAGCCATGGCGATTCTACGACCAGCGCCCAACGCGTCGAAACTGCGTACAGATCGCGATTTCACGAACAATCGCGATCTGTACGCAGTTTCGGGGAAGCGGGCTCAAGGGGCCTGCGTCCGCGACGTATCTCTGCGCCGAGATCCCAAGCCGTGCACCACCACACAGCATCGGTCAGGGTGGGGAGTGAGTTCCGCGCGCGCCCGCGGATGATCGCAACCCGCGATGATGCCCTCGACAAGGCTCAGGTTAAGACCACACACCACATCTCGGTGGTCGCGAGCGATCATGTGAAACGGACAATTTCGCAGAGTGACGCAGTCATGGTCGTCGACGAGGGGTAAGTAACCGCAGCCGTGCAGCGCCGCGACTATGTCTCTGTCTGAATCGGCTGCCGCGCGCCGGCCGGCCGCGAGCGTGACGCCGTCCACGGCCGCTCGCACCGCGCCACTGCCATCTTGTTCGACAGCTTCGACGAGAAGCCGGGCGAGCAGTTCGTAGTCCCGGGGCGGCACGCTGACGGTCATCTCTTCCGAAGCGCGTGTGTAAAGCTTGGCCGGGCGCCCGGCCCCTGGCCCCTCACGCCCGGTGAGGCGTTGATAGCTGATCGTCAGCAGGCCCGCCTCGGCCAACTTGTCCAGATGGTAAGCCGCGAGGGTGCGTCCGATGCCCGCAGCGGCGGCGGCCTGATCCCGCGAAACCGATCCCCCGCTGTGCACCACATACTCGTACAACGACCGCCGCAACGGATCGTCGAGTTGGCTCAAACTGGTCAGTGC
>DATBFF010000174.1:0-11406 GCA_036558625.1 Mycobacterium sp.
CGCCGTCCACGGCGTCCCGGCCGCCTCAAGCGCATCGGCGCGCACCGTCGCCAGCACCGAGGCGGCCTGCTCACCGCCCATCACCGAAATGCGCGCATTCGGCCACATCCACAGAAATCGCGGTGAATACGCCCGTCCGCACATCGAGTAGTTGCCGGCCCCGTAGGAGCCGCCGATCACGACCGTCAGCTTGGGCACCCGTGCGCAGGCCACCGCGGTGACCATCTTGGCGCCGTGCTTGGCGATGCCGCCCGCTTCGTAGTCGCGGCCGACCATGAACCCGGAGATGTTCTGCAGAAAGAGCAGCGGCACCATGCGCTTGTCGCAGAGTTCGATGAAATGCCCACCCTTGAGCGCTGATTCACTGAACAGCACCCCGTTGTTGGCGATCACGCCCACGGGATGCCCGTGAATGTGCGCAAAACCCGTAACCAGTGTCGTGCCGTACTCCGCCTTGAACTCCGCGAATTCGCCGCCGTCGACGATCCGCGTCACCACCTCGTGGACGTCGTAGGGAACGCGGGAATCGATCGGCACCACGTCGTAGAGTTCGTCCTGTTCTGCGATCGGCTCGGCAGCGGGGGCCACGTCCCACAGGTAAGGCTGCCGGGGCCCAAGCGTCGACACAATCCGGCGCAGGATCCGCAGCGCATCGCGGTCGTCATGCGCCAAATGATCGGTAACACCGGATGTTTTGGAGTGCAGGTCGCCGCCGCCGAGGTCCTCGGCGGTGACGACTTCTCCGGTCGCGGCCTTCACCAGCGGCGGGCCACCGAGAAAGATCGTGCCCTGATCACGGACGATCACCGCCTCGTCGCTCATCGCCGGCACATACGCTCCCCCGGCCGTACACGAACCCAGCACCGCGGCGATCTGCGGAATGCCTTCGGCGCTCATCGTCGCCTGGTTGTAGAAGATGCGGCCGAAGTGCTCGCGGTCGGGGAAGACGTCGTCCTGCTTGGGCAAGAACGCGCCGCCGGAGTCGACGAGATAGATACAGGGCAGGCGGTTTTGCCGGGCCACCTCTTGCGCGCGAAGATGCTTCTTGACCGTGATCGGATAGTAGGTGCCGCCCTTGACGGTCGCGTCGTTGGCGACGATCACGCATTCCCGCCCCGACACTCGACCGATACCGGTGATGATGCCGGCACCCGGAGACTCGTCGTCGTACATGCCATCGGCGGCAAGCGGCGAAAGTTCCAAAAAGGGGCTGCCCGGGTCGAGCAGGCCGTCAACACGGTCACGAGGCAGCAGCTTGCCTCTGCTGACATGCCTCTCGCGAGAGCGTTGCGATCCGCCGAGGGCTGCGGCGGCGAGCTTTTCGCGCAACTGCGCGACGAGCGCCAGATGCTCGTCGCGATAGGAATCGCCGCGATTGGATGATCGAATTGCCACGCCGGTGCCGACCTGTCAGTTAATGTAGACTAACTCGATGTATGTTAGTTACGATTAACCGAAATGTCCACTTCAACCCAGACCCGCCGCAGCAGGCTCAAGTCCGACCGGCGGTCCAAGCTGCTCGCCGCAGCCGAGCGACTGATCGCCGAGCGCGGCTATCTCGCAGTGCGGCTGGAAGACATTGGTTCGGCCGCGGGAGTCACCGGACCGGCGATCTACCGGCACTTCCCGAACAAAGAAGCCCTGCTGGTCGAGCTGTTGGTGGGCATCAGCGCACGGCTTCTGGCCGGCGCGCAGGCTGTCGTGGCGACGTCGCCGGACGTGGACGCCGCATTGCACGGATTGGTCGATTTTCATCTCGACTTCGCTCTCGGCGAGCCTGACCTGATTCGCATCCAGGACCGGGATCTCGGTCAGCTGCCCGACCGGGCGAAACGTCAAGTCCGCAAGGCCCAACGACAGTACGTCGAGATCTGGGTCGACCTGCTGCAGCAGCGGGGCGGCATCGACGAAGCGGATGCGCGGCTGATGGCCCACGCAGCTTTCGGTTTGATGAACTCGACGCCGCATGCTCTGAAGGCACACGGCGCCGAGGGGATTGAGTCATCGCGCTCGCGCGGGGTCTTGCGTGCGATGACGGTGGCCGCCTTCACAAACGGCCACCGCGACTCACGCTAGTACCAGTATCTGCGGCCGGCGACCGGACGATTCATCGCGCCAAGGATCCAGAGGATCGCGCCGACGACGACAAGAATCCAGCCAATGACGACGAGCACAGAGGAAATGGCGCCCAATGGAGCGAGATATCCGATGAGCAAGAGGATGATTCCGAGGACGATCATTGTGACTCCATTCTTTCGTTGGTACCCGAACTGAAAGTCGACTAGTACCAGTAGCGGCGTCCCGCTACTGGGCGGCCCACGCGCCCCAGAATCCACATCACAACGCCGACCACGACCAAGATGACGCCAATCACCTCGAGCGGACGGCTGATGGTGCTTTCAATGAAATACCCGACAAGGAAAAGGATGATCCCGAGAATGATCATCTCACTCCGCTCCTTCGGCAGTCCGCCGCGTGTTGAAATGGATTACTGACTGGGTTGTGGCACATGGCAGTCGGTGACCTTTGGGTTGACGCCGGCGTAGTTCAGCGGACCCACAATCACAGTCAGCGCGATCGTGCCCGCTGAGCCGCAACTCTCCGCGCCCATCTTGAAATAGTCACGTTGGAATGCCGCGATTACACCGATAATCAGCCAAATCACGACGATCGCACCGATGATTCCGCCACCTCGCATGTCCGCGCCTCCGTCCGCCAACTTCAGGTGGATTGCGGTTACCCAACCGTTAAATGGCGCAAACCACGCGAATCAGGATGCGGCGCGGGCGGCGCTGAACGCATCGGTCAGCCACCGAGTGACCTCGGCCTTGAGCACAGCGCGGTTCTCCTGCTTGACGATGTCGTGGCCGTCGTCGTCGAACAGCACGAAGCGGACCGTCCGGCCGTCTTCGCGCAGCGCATCGACGATTTGCTCGGACTCGCTCACCGGCACATTGGTGTCGTGAGCGCCGTGCACCACCAGTAAGGGGGCGGTCAGCGCCTCGACCCGCATCAGCGGCGACAGCTGCTCGAGCAATTCGCGATCCCGCACCGGGTGACCGTATTTCGGATACGCCGCCGCCGCGATCCACGGCTCGGTGTTGCGATAGAACGTGGTGAGGTCACTCATCCCGCAGATGCTGATCCCGGCCGCGAACAGCCCGGGGTGAAAAGTCAGCGCGGCCAACGTCAAATAGCCGCCATACGACCATCCGCCGCACGCGATCCGGCTGGGTTCGGCCAACCCCGTGTCGACGAGAAAGCGTGCGCACTCGGCGACATCGTCTATCGCCGCGAATCGCTTGTCTTTGTCGTCGGCGTGCATGAAGCTGCGGCCGAGGCCACCGGAGCCGCGCACGTTCGGTGCCAGCACGGTGATTCCGGCGTCGAGCAGTTCAGGGAACACCTCGCTGTAGTCCGGACGCGACTGGCCCTCGGGTCCACCATGCAGATAGATGAACGCGCCGCGACGCGCTCGGTCGCTCGGCGGCCGGTACAGCCAGGCTGTGAACTTCAGACCGTCTCGCCCGGTGAGCATCTCGAGCGTCGGTCCCGCAGTAGCCCGGCCGATGACGGGTCCGCTGCTCGGCTCGCGGTCGATGCGCTGCCATTCGCGTGACCGCGGATCGACGAGTTCGACGGTCGGTGGCAGCGACGGGCCCTGCACCGTCACCGCGACCATCGACCCGCCCGCGCTGATCGACAGCTCGGTGGCGACCATGCCCGGCAGCGGAATCGGCTCCATCAGTGTGTTGTCGATGTACTGGAGAATCTGTAATTCACTGCAGCCGGCAAGATTCCACAACAGCGCTACGGTGCTGAGGTCGTCGCTGACGACGAATTCCTCGAGATCGCAGTCGGGCCGCTCGGCGACCACGAAATACGAGACGCCGTCGGCGGTGGCGGTGACCTCCACCAGCCGGGCGTGCTCACAGCCGTTGTCGCTGCGAACCAGCGCGCGGACGTACTCTCCGGGAGCGTAGAGCCGCAGGTCCTCACCCGTCGGGCCGTACCGGACCCGGCGCGGGTAGTGGTCGTCGAGGATTGTGCCGGTGTCGGTCGTCGAACCGGGATCGGCAGGCAGCAACGCGATCTCTCTCGGGCCCTGCAGCAAAAGCAACTCTTGGTAGCCGCGCGGCCCGATGCGAACCAGCGCCGAACCGGCCCAGGCATCGACGAGCCGCCCACCCGAACGGCGATCCAGCACCACGCGGCTGCCGTCGGCCGGGTCGATCAGGCAGGACTGACCGACGCCGTCCTCCCCCATCAGCATGGCGGCTACCCGGGTGCCGTCCCAGGCCACCAGTTCGGCCAAGGCGTCGTCCTCGAGATCGATGCGCCGTGCCATCCGGTCGTCGGGATCGGTTGTGACGACCCAGATTTGAGAGCGGGTGCTGCCCTCTGGCGCGACCTCACACGCCAGCCAATGCCCGTCGGCGGAGTGGATGACCCGCAGCACCGGCCCGTCCACCGGAAGCACCACATCGCGGGACGAACTGGCCCGCCATCCACGCAGAAACCGTTGTACCGCACGGGGATAACCGCCGTCGTCGACGATGTGGGCGAACGCGGTGGCGTCGGGTGACAGCGACGCACCGTAGTTCGCGCGGACGCTATTCGTCTCCTCTTCGCGCAAGCGGCTCATCGGCCATTACCCCTCCATCGATTGCAACCACATCTCCAGCACGGCCAACTGCCACAGCGAGTTGGCGCCGAGAGTGGTCCTCATGTCGTTCGGAGCGTCGAGCAATGCGCGCAGCGCATCGGAGCGGTACAGCCCGCGCGCCCGCGCCGCCTCGTTCGTCAACGCGTCACGGACGAGATCCAGAAGCTCGCCGTCGAGGTGGCGGATCCCCGGCACCGGGAAATAACCCTTCGTCCGGTCGATGACCTCGGACGGCAACAGCGGCCGCGATGCATCCTTGAGGATTCCCTTTCCGCCGGACTCGAGCTTCAACTCCGGCGGACAGGTCGCGGCGAGCTCGACGAAGTCGTGGTCGAGGAACGGCACCCGGGCTTCCAGTCCCCATGCCATCGTCATGGTGTCGACCCGTTTCACCGGATCGTCGACCAGCATCACCTCGGTGTCGAGGCGCAGTGCCGCGTCGACGGCCGTGTCGGCCCCTGGAGCGGATTGGTGAGCGGTGACGAATTCGCGGCTCACGTCCTCCTCGGTGCAGTACTCCGGTGCGAAGATCGACACGACGCTGTTGTGGTCGCGATCGAAGAACACCTTGGCGTACGCGTCGGTGGTGTGCTCGCGGTCGATGTCGGCCAGCGGCGGATACCAGTCGTAGCCGGCCAGGATCTCGTCAGCGCCCTGCCCGGACTGCACGACCTTGATCGACTTGCTGACTTCCTCCGACAGGAGATAGAACGCGACGCAGTCGTGGCTGACCATCGGTTCACTCATGGCCGCAATGGTTTTCGGCACAGCGGGTACCAGCCGCGAGTTGTCGATGTGGATCTTGTGGTGGTCGGTGTCGAAGGTCTTGGCGACCATGTCGGAGTAGTAGTACTCGTTTCCGGATTGCCCCCCGGCGGAATCGAACCCGATGGAAAATGTGGCCAAACCGTGCTGGCCCTGCTCGGCGAGCAGCGCCACCACCACCGACGAGTCGATGCCGCCCGACAGCAGCACGCCCACCGGGACGTCGGCCACCATCCGGCGGTTGACCGCCACGCGCAACGCGTCGATCAGTGCGTCCTGCCAGTCCTGCTTCGACCACCCCTGCCGGTCGGGATCACGGCGGAATTGCGGCGCCCAGTAGACCGTGTCGGTGTATCGCCCGTCGCGCTCGATCACACGCACCGTGGCCGGCGGCAACTTGCGCACGCCGCGATAGATGGTGCGGGGCGCCGGAACGACCGCGTGAAAGCTCATGTAGTGGTGCAGCGCATGCCGGTCCAATTCGGTGTCGACGTCGCCCGCGTCGATCAGCGCGCGCACCGAAGAGGCGAAGCGCAGCTTGCCCTTCGACTCGGCGATGTAGAGCGGCTTGATGCCCAGCCGATCGCGCCCCAATGTGACCACGCCGGAGTCATGGCTGACGATCGCGAAGGCGAACATGCCCTTGAACCGCTCGACGCAAGCGGTGCCCCACTTGTGGAACGCCTTGATCAGGACCTCGCTGTCGGCGGTGGAGAAGAAGCGGTACCCGTCGGCCGCCAACTCGGCGCGCAGTTCCTTGTAGTTGTAGATGATGCCGTTGAACACCAGCGTCAGGCCGAGATCACTGTCGACCATCGGCTGCGCACCGTGGCTGGACAGATCGATGATCGACAGCCGCCGGTGGCCGAATGCCACGGGGCCGTGCGCGACGATGCCGTCGGAGTCCGGGCCGCGGGCCGCCATCGCGCCCGTCATCCGCGTTACGGCCGTCACATCCGCCGATTGGCCGTCGAACCGGATCTCGCCGCAGATACCACACATGATTCGCGACCATATCGCGACTGAGGACGCCGATGCCGCTTGCGCAGGTACCCTCGCTGCCATGAGGCGGTTATGAGCGATTCGCCGCGGCCCGGCTCCGACCCCGCCGACCCCTATCAGAATCCGGCGTACTCCGACCCGGCATACGCCGGTGGTGGCTCCTACGGCAGCTATTCATCCGCGTCCGTCCCAACCGGTCCATCGCCCACGGAGCCGCTGCCGGCGTACTGGACGCAGACCTATCCGCAAACCGGCGCGGTGCCCGTCGGCGCCGAGGGCGAGCCGCCTGCGCCCCGCGGGCCGCGGCCCTGGCTGTGGGCACTGGCGGGTTTTGCCGTGGCGACGGTGCTTGGGCTTGTTGTGTGGTTGGTGTTCGCCAACACCAACCCGTCGACGCAGGAGACGTCGATCCCGGCGATGCCGCAGACCAGCACCACCACCAGTCGCGCTCCCACCACGACCACCCGGCCCAGGCCGCGGACGCCGACGTCGAGACCGCCTATCCCCGTTCCGATTCCCCCTGGGCCGGGCACAGGCAGCTCCGGAGAGACCGAACCCGTGCAGTACGAAGTCACCGGCACAGGCCGGGCGATCAGCATCGTCTATGCGGATACCGGCGGCCTGATGCAGTTCGAATACAACGTGGAACTGCCCTGGAGCAAGCAGGTGGACCTGCCCAAGCCCGCTCAGGAGTCGGCGAGCATCACCGTGGTCAACTCCGGCCGCAACGTCACCTGCCGGATCTCCGTCGGCGGCATGCAGGTGGTCCAGAGCAGCGGTGCGCTGCTGACTGTCTGCGGCCCCGCCCGCTAGGAGTGCCGGGGCGCGCGCACCAGCGACATCGCGACAAAGCCGGCGGCGAGAACCACGAGCAGACCGCCCATGCCTGCCCGATCGGTGCCGAATGAGTCGACGAACATGAAGAACATCCACGGAGCAAGAAACGCGACAGCGCGGCCGGTGGTGGTGTACAGGCCGAACGCGACGCCCTCTTTGCCCTGCGCGGTCATTCGCAAGAGCAGGGTCCGCGCCGACGATTGGGTCGGCCCGACGAACAGGCACAGCAGCAACCCACAAATCCAAAAGGCCAGTGCCCCCGAGAGACTGAGCAGAGTCAGGCCGACCGCGATCATCGCCGCGAGCGAGCCGAGAATGATCGCTTTCGACCCGACGCGGTCGTCGAGGACGCCGCCGATGGCCGCCCCGACCGCCGCTACGACGCTGGCGCTCACTCCGAACAGGAGCACGTCGGCCTGCGAAACGCCGTACACGCTGACGCCGAGCACCGCGCCGAACGCGAACACTCCGGCGAGCCCGTCCCGGAACACGGCGCTGGCCAGTAGGTAGTACACGACGTTGCGGTCACGCCGCCATTCCTCGGAGATGTCCGACCAGAGCTTGCGGTACGCGCCCAGTACGCCGGTTCGGGACGGAGCCGCACCGGCGGCGATTTCACTTTCCACGTTCGGCGGCGGGGCGGCCAGCACCGGCAGCGCGAACACGGCCATCCAGCCGGCGGTCAACAACATCGCGGCGCGGACGTTCTGCCCGTCGGCAGTCGCGATGTGCAGCAGCCCACGGGTGGGGCCGTCGCCATGGATGAATCCCGCATACACCACCAGCAACAGGACGACGCTTCCGACATAGCCTGCGGCCCAACCGAACCCGGAAATACGGCCCGACGTCTGCGGGGTGGCGAGCTGGCGCAGCATCGCGTTGTACGGGACGCTGGCCAAGTCGCTGCATGCCGCTGTCAGGGCGAGTAGTGCAAGCCCGGGCCACAGATAGCTGACGTCGTCATGGATCAGGCTCATGCTCGCGGTCAGCGCCACCAGCGTGACGGTCAACGCGGCCAGCGTCCTTCGTCGCCGTTGCGGCACGTCCACCCACACCCCGGTGACCGGCGCCAGCAGGGCAACCGTGACACCTGCGACGGTCAGCGCGCGCCCGAGCCAGCTCGCGGGGCTGGCGCCGCCCGGCATGCCCGCGCCGACGGTGCCGGTGAGGTAGACGTTGAACACGAACGTGACGACGATTGCGTTCAGCCCCGTCGAACCGCAGTCCCACAGCGCCCACGCGGCGATGCGTGAGGTAGGAACGCCCATGACGCGCGAGCCTATCGGCGCCCGATGAGCCGCTTGCGCGAAGAGCAGATCGATCTGTCTACCATCGTCGGCATGCCAGTTCCCGCACCGAGCCCCGACGCGCGCGCCGTCGTCACCGGGGCGTCGCAGAACATCGGCGAAGCGCTGGCTACGGAGCTGGCCGCGCGGGGCCACAACTTGATCGTCACCGCACGTCGTGACGACGTGCTGAACGCACTGGCGCAGCGACTCATCGAGCGCTACGGCGTCACCGTCGAGGTGCGGCCGGTGGATCTTGCCGATCCCGGAGAACGCGGCAAGCTCTGCGACGAACTGGCGTCGCGGGAGATCTCGATTCTGTGCGCGAACGCGGGCACCGCGACGTTCGGACCGGTAGCGTCGCTCGAGGCGGCCGAAGAGCGCGCTCAGGTCGCGCTGAATGTCCTTGGCGTGCATGATCTTACGTTGGCGGTGCTGCCGGGGATGGTGTCTCGCGGGGCCGGCGGAATCTTGATTTCCGGTTCGGCGGCGGGCAATTCGCCGATTCCGAACAACGCGACCTACGCCGCCACGAAGGCATTCGTCAACACGTTCAGTGAGTCATTGCGCGGCGAGCTGCGCAAGGCGGGTGTGCATGTCACTTTGTTGGCCCCGGGGCCGGTGCGGACCGAGTCGCCCGAAGAGCCGTCGCTGGTGGACAAGCTGGTGCCCGACTTCCTCTGGATCTCGACCGAACACACCGCGAAGCTGTCGCTGGACGGGCTGGAACGCAACAAGATGCGGGTGGTTCCCGGTTTCACGTCGAAGGTGATGTCGGTAGCGAGTGGATACTCGCCGCGGGCGATCGTCGCGCCGATAGTCGGCACGTTCTACAAGCGCCTCGGCGGCTAGCGCCGGCGCCTGCGGCGGCCCGTGCCGAAGATGCTGCGGCTGATCTCACGACCGGCGGCTGAGGCCGCCGAGCGGATAAAGCTCTTGAACGCCGAGCTCTCCAGCACTTCGGAAACCACGCCCGGCTTGTCGGGCTCCGCCGGCGCGGGCATCGGCGGCGGTTCGTACGGCGGCGGCAAGGGCTCCTGAGCCGGCTGCTCGGCCGCGGGCGGTGCCTGCTCCGGAGGCGGCGCCAATTTGGCCTGCAACCGCTCGTAAGCCGAGTCGCGGTCGACGGTCTGCCCGTATCCGGCCTGCAGCGGACTGGCTTTGGCCGCCGCCGCGATGGCGTCGGGCCCGATCGTGTCCATCAGCGAACGCGGCGCGCGCAGCCGCGTCCACGCCACCGGCGTCGGCGCCCCCTTCTCCGACAACACCGTGACAATGGCTTCGCCGATCCCCAGCGAGGTCAGCGCCGACTCCAGGTCATACGTCTTCGTCTTGGGATAGGTGCGGACAGTCTTGGACAGCGCCTTTTGGTCGTCGGGTGTGAACGCGCGCAACGCATGCTGCACCCGGGCGCCGAGCTGCGACAAGACGTCGTTGGGTACATCGGTGGGCAGCTGGGTGCAGAAGAACACGCCGACACCCTTGGAGCGGATCAGCTTGACGGTCTGCTCCACCTGCTCGAGGAAGGCCTTCGACGCGTCGTCGAATAGCAGGTGAGCCTCGTCGAAGAAGAACACGAGCTTGGGCTTGTCCAGATCCCCCACTTCGGGCAAGAACGTGAACAGGTCGGCGAGCACCCACATCAAAAACGTTGAGAAGATCACCGGCCGCGTGGCCTGAGCGCCCACTTCGAGCAGCGTGATGATGCCGTGGCCCTGGGTGTCGGTGCGCAGCAGATCCTTCGGGTCGAGCTCGGGCTCGCCGAAGAACGTGTCGCCGCCCTCGGCCTCCAAGTTCACGAGCGCGCGCAGGATCACCCCTGCGGTTGTCGATGACACCGCGCCCAACGATTTCAGCTCGGGTTTGCCTTGGTCGCTGGTCAAGTAGGTGATGACCTCACGCAGGTCTTTGGTATCGAGCAGGGGCAGGCCCTTCTGGTCGGCCCAGTGAAAGATCAACCCGAGGGTCGACTCCTGAGTTGTGTTGAGCCCCAACACTTTCGACAGCAGGATCGGACCGAAGCTGGAGATCGTCGCACGCACCGGCACGCCGATACCGCCGGTGCCCAACGACAGGAACTCGACCGGAAACGCCGTCGGCGTCCAGTCGTCGCCGGTGTCCTTGGCCCTCGCGGCTGTCTTGTCGTCGGATTCTCCCGGCTTGGCTAGCCCGGAGAGGTCCCCCTTGATGTCGGCCATCATGACGGGCACGCCGGCGGCCGACAGCTGCTCGGCCATCACCTGGAGGGATTTCGTCTTGCCGGTGCCCGTAGCGCCCGCGACCAGGCCGTGGCGGTTCACGGTCGCCAGTGGAATGCGAATGCGGGCAGCCGGGTCGACTTCGCCGTCGACCACCACCGTGCCGAGCTCGAGGGCTTGCCCTTCGAATGAGTAGCCGGCGGCGATTTCCTGGGCGGGCGTGCTCGAGGATTCTGTGCTCATCGGGGCATGAGCCTAGTGTTTATCGCTGTGCGTGGAGAACTGGTGTGGATCGATTGCGAGATGACGGGGCTCGACCTGGCCAAGGACCAGCTCATCGAGATCGCCGCGCTGGTCACCGACGGTGACCTGAACGTGCTCGGCGAGGGCGTCGACGTCGTGATCCACACTCAGGAGGACGCGCTGACTTCAATGGTCGGGGTGGTCGCCGAGATGCACACCCGGTCCGGACTGATCGACGAGGTCCGCTCGTCGACGGTCGATGTCGCCACGGCAGAGACGATGGTGCTCGATTACGTGAAAGCACATGTACCACAGGCGAAAACAGCGCCACTGGCCGGTAATTCAATTGCCACCGACCGCGGCTTCATCACTCGCGACATGCCGGCCCTCGACGACTACCTGCACTACC
>DATBFF010000175.1:0-12738 GCA_036558625.1 Mycobacterium sp.
GACGGTGTCAGCGGCGCGCTGGTGGCAAGCCACGACATCGACCAGTGGGCCGACACGATCGCCGCGACGTTGGACCGGGCTCCCGGTATGAGCGCGGCTGCGGTTGCGCATGCGGCGACGTTCTCCTGGGACCGCACGGTCGACGCCTTGCTGGCGGCGTACGGCCGGGCGATCGCGGAATACCGTGCGGCACATGCGCGCAGCCCGGTGGTGTCGTTGGCATCGCGGCGCACCGGTCGGCTGTGGACCCGGAAGCGGTTGCGCGCGTGAATGCCGATGAGCCGCTTGCGCGAAGAGCAACGAATCCCGTCACCAAGATCATCGAGGACGCGCTCGACGAGCGCTCCGTGCCGTACAGCCACCACGAGGGTGCGCACGGCGGGCCGGGGGGGATCATCGCCGAGCTGCCCGGCGAGCGCAAGCTGAAGACCAACACGATCCTGACCGTGGGCGAGCACTCTGTGCGCGTGGAGGCGTTCGTGTGCCGCAAACCCGACGAGAACCACGAAGGCGTCTACCGATTCCTGCTCAAGCGCAACCGGCGGTTGTACGGCGTCGCCTACACGCTCGACAACGTCGGCGACATTTATCTCGTCGGCCGGATGGCGCTGGCGTCGGTGACCGCCGACGAGATCGACCGGGTGCTCGGGCAGGTGCTCGAGGCCGTCGACAACGACTTCAACACGCTGCTGGAACTGGGCTTCCCGACATCGATCCGACGTGAGTGGGAGTGGCGGGTGTCGCGCGGTGAATCGCTGAAGAACCTGGAGGCGTTCGCGCATCTGATTGACGACGAGTGAGAGACTTCCCGTCATGGGAGACGTCGGCACGTTGGTGCTGCTGCGCCACGGCGAAAGCGAGTGGAACGCGCTGAACCTGTTCACCGGCTGGGTGGACGTCGACCTCACCGAGAAGGGCAGGGGCGAGGCAGTCCGCGGCGGTGAGCTGATCGTCGACCATCACCTGCTGCCCGACGTGCTCTACACATCACTGCTGCGGCGAGCGATCACCACCGCACATCTGGCACTCGACACCGCCGACCGGCTGTGGATTCCCGTCAAGCGCAGCTGGCGGCTCAACGAGCGCCACTATGGCGCCCTGCAGGGTCTGGACAAGGCCGAGACCAAGGCCAAGTACGGCGAAGAGCAGTTCATGGCTTGGCGGCGCAGCTACGACACCCCACCGCCGCCCATCGAACGCGGCAGCAGGTTCAGTCAGGACGCCGACCCGCGCTACGTCGACATCGGCGGTGGCCCGCTCACCGAATGCCTGGCCGACGTCGTCGCGCGGTTCTTGCCGTACTACACCGACGTGATCGTGCCCGATCTGCGGTTGGGCAAGACCGTGCTGATCGCCGCACACGGCAACTCGCTGCGGGCTCTGGTGAAATACCTCGACGACATGTCCGACGACGACGTCGTCGGGCTGAACATTCCCACCGGGATCCCGCTGCGCTATGACCTCGACGCCAACCTGCGGCCAGTGCATCCCGGCGGGCAGTACCTCGATCCGGAGGCGGCGGCCGCGGGCGCGGCTGCGGTGGCCGGCCAAGGCGCCAAGTAGCCCCATCGCAAACGCGAGGTGAACACGAGCAGAACACCTGCGTCACCGGCTGTGACATGGGTCGAAATGGCCGCACCCTGCTGGGGTGGCGTTAGCCAGACACGTACGATTTCGGCGTGACTGTGGCGTCTGCGGCCATCGTGGCCGCGGCAGCGGCCCTGCTCGCACTCGGGGTAGGGATCGCCGTCGGCGCGGCTGTGGTTCCCCGCATCGCGGACCGAAACCGACGGGCCTCTGCTCAGCAAGCCGGGCTGACCGTGTCGCAAATGCTGCAGGGGATCATCGGCTTCGCGCCCAGCGGGATCGCGGTCGTCGACAATCACCGCGACGTCGTGTTCATGAACGCGCGGGCGCTGGAGCTGGGCCTGGTGCGTGACCGGCTGCTCGACGAGCGTGCGTGGGACGCCGCCCGGCGGACGTTGGCCAGCGGCGAGGACGTCGACGTCGACCTCTCACCGGGGACAGGCACGTCCGGCCGGTCCGGGTTGTCTGTACGCGGACGCGTCCGTCTGCTCACCGAAGAGGACCGCCGGTTCGCGGTGATCTATGTGTTCGACGACTCCGAAATGGCACGCATGGAGGCCACCCGCCGCGACTTCGTCGCCAACGTGAGCCACGAGCTCAAGACACCGGTCGGCGCGATGGGCCTGCTGGCCGAGGCCCTGCTGGAGTCGGCTGATGATCCCGAAACGGTGAAGCGCTTCGGCGAGAAGATGCATCTGGAGTCGCAGCGGTTGGCGGACATGGTCAACGAGCTGATCGAACTGTCGCGGCTGCAGGGCGCTGAAAGGCTACCCGAGCTGGAGGCCGTCGATGTCGACACCGTTGTGGCTGAGGCGCTTTCGCGTTCGAAGGTGCGCGCCGACAACGCCGACACCACGATTGCCGTCGACGCGCCCAGCGGCTTGAAGGTGCTCGGAGACCACGGTCTGCTGGTGACTGCGTTGGCCAACCTGGTGAGCAACGCGATCGCATATTCAGCGCCTGGATCGCCGGTGTCGATCAGTCGGTGGCGCCGTGGCGGCAACGTCGAAATCGCTGTCACAGACCGGGGTATCGGTATCGCGCGCGAACATCAGGAGCGCGTGTTCGAGCGCTTCTTCCGCGTTGACAAGGCTCGCTCGCGGGAGACCGGCGGCACCGGTTTGGGGCTGGCGATCGTCAAGCACATCGCTGCCAACCACAACGGGACCATCCGGCTGTGGAGTCAGCCGGGCACCGGGTCGACGTTCACGCTGTCGATCCCTGCGTACGACGATCGAGAGGAAACGTGAGATGACCAGTGTGCTGATTGTGGAGGACGAGGAGTCGCTGGCCGACCCGTTGGCATTCCTGTTGCGCAAGGAGGGTTTTGAGGCGACCGTGGTTGCCGACGGCCCCACCGCGCTGGCCGAGTTCGAGCGGACCGGAGCCGACATCGTGCTTCTGGACCTGATGCTGCCGGGGATGAGCGGCACCGACGTGTGCAAGCAGCTGAGGGCCAAGTCCAGTGTGCCGGTGATCATGGTGACCGCGCGAGACAGCGAGATCGACAAGGTGGTCGGCTTGGAGCTCGGTGCCGACGACTACGTCACCAAGCCGTACTCGGCGCGCGAACTGATCGCCCGGATCCGCGCGGTGCTGCGTCGCGGCACCGACACCGACGACCTGTACGCAGTCGATGGTGTGCTCGAGTCAGGCCCGGTGCGCATGGACGTCGAGAGACACGTCGTATCGGTGAATGGCGAGCCGGTCACGTTGCCGCTCAAAGAGTTTGACCTCTTAGAGTACCTCATGCGCAACACCGGGCGGGTACTCACCCGCGGTCAGCTGATCGATCGGGTATGGGGCGCCGACTACGTCGGCGACACCAAGACGCTCGACGTCCACGTCAAGCGGCTGCGCTCCAAGATCGAGGCAGACCCCGGCAACCCCGTGCACTTGGTGACGGTGCGCGGCCTCGGCTACAAACTCGAGGGCTAGCCCCGCGTTCCGCGAGCGTGCGTGTCTGCCGGTCGACACGCCGACGAAATCCCGAATTAGCGCACGCTCGCGCTGCATCGAGTGTGCGCTCAGTCGCTGTCCTTGCACAGGAGGAACGCCAGCACGGTGCTGACGAATGCTTCCGGCTGTTCGGCCATGACCGAGTGACCGCAATGTCCGAAGACGTGCAGTTCGGCGTTCGGGATCATCCGCATCGGCCGCATTGCCATGTCCACTGAATTCATCTGGTCGTCGCGTCCCCAGGTGATCAGTGTGGAAGCCGTCACGCGCTGAATCATCGTTGCCGGAGCCGAACCGGCTGCGCCGATGGTCACCAATCGCCGCACTCTGCCGGGATGTGAGATCGCATAGTCGATCCCGATACCACCGCCCGTCGAATCCCCGACGATGTCGACGCTTTCGAGTCGCAGCCCCGCAATGAGTGCGCTCACGGCGTCGTGGCTCGGGACTTCCAAGATCAGGCAGCGGAAGAACTCGGCAAACGGCGCGAGCACGCCGTCGAAACTGCGCCATCCGGTCACGCCAGGATCCGAGCCGTGCAGCATCAGCAGCGGTGGTCCGACGCCCACCACGCGATAGCGCAGAACGCCTGCGTCGGTGGCCAATTCGCGATGCTCACTGGGTAGCAAGAGTGCCGACGTCATGCGTGCGTGCCCCCGTCGATGCGAATTTCGGTACCGCTGATGAAAGCGCCGTCATCGGAGACCAGCATCGCGATCACGCCTGCGACCGCCGAGGGGTCACCCATGCCGGCACCGCTGGACTCGAGGGACGTAGGCAGGATCGGCGACAATCCGGCCAGCAAGGACCAATCCGCGTTGGTCGGCAGGTACCCTGCTGTGGCATCGGTGATTCCGGACTTGATGCTGCCTGGTGCCACGCACACTGCGCGCAGTCCTTGTTTACCGTATTCGAGTGCGATCGAATGCGTGAATGACTGGATGCCGCCCTTGCTTGCGGCATATGCGGCCATGTACGGGTGGGCGAATGCGGCCGATGTCGAGCTGAAGTTCACCACCGTGCTACGCGCGTTTTCCAGCAGAGTCGGCAGCGCCTCGCGCACCACGAGGAATGTTCCGGTGAGGTTGACGCCGATGATCTGGTTCCAGAGTTCGGTGCTCATGTCCTGCGTGTGTGCGGCGCGCAGTATGCCGGCCGCGCACACCACCGAGTCCAGCCCGCCCAATGTGTTTACTGCAGAGCGGACGCCGTCGACCACCGACTGCTCGTCAGCTACGTCCATCACCACCGTGGTCAGCCGAGGGTCCTGTGCCGTAGTTTTCTCCAGACCGTCGCGCATGACGTCGGCGCCGACGACCACGGCTCCCTCGGCGAGCAGGCGCAGAGCGGTCGCCTGGCCTATGCCCGATCCCGCGCCGGTGACCAGGGTCCGGTGTCCATCGAGCCGATTCATCCTGCGCTCCTATCGAACCTATTGCCCCATTACGTATTTCACTGTTGGACCCGCCGTCCAGCCGCCGTCGACCGCGATCTCGGCGCCGGTCGTGTAGGCGGCGTCATCGGAAAGCAGATAACACACTGCACCGGCGATCTCCTCGGCCCGCCCCACGCGCCCCATCGGGGTGTTCGGGTAGTTGCCCTCACCCACTTGGATACCTATCTGTTCGGTCATCGGGGTATACGTCAGACCGGGATGCACCGAATTGACCCGGATGCGGTCGCCGGCCAACTCGACCGCAGCGATCTTGGTCAGCCCGCGCACACCCCACTTCGATGCGCCGTAGCCGGCGGTCAGTGCCAGGCCGAAAAGCCCTGCGGCAGAGGAGATGTTGACGATTGACCCGCCACCTGCCGCACGCATCGGGGGGATCGCGGCCTGGATGCCGTTGAACGCGCCGACCAGGTTCACCTCGAGGACAGCCCGGAAGTGTTCGACGGGCTCGTGCTCGAGGAACTGTCCGGTCGACACGCCGGCATTGTTCACCAGCCCGTCGAGCCGACCGAACTCGGCGGTGGTGAACTCCACCGCATGCTGCCACTGCTCGGGATCGCTGACGTCCAGGTGCACGTAGCGGCAAGACTCGCCCAGTTCGTCGGCCAGTCTCTTGCCGTTGTCGTCGAGCAGGTCGGCAATCACGACATTGCCGCCGCGCGCGATGACATAGCTGCCGAACGCGGCGCCCATGCCGCGCGCTCCACCGGTGACGAGCACCACCTTGTCAGCGAGTTGAGCCGAATTCGAATTCATCTGAACAATCTCGCACAACGGCGCATCGTCCGGTAGGGACGGCTCCCGCCCAGCGGGACGCCTCCGCTGTGCCTCCGGTGAGCGATCACCCCGTGCTGGTGGTGACGTCAGTCGGCTTACGGACGAGTTTGGTCACCCGCTGTGCCGCATCGACCGCCAACCACAACAATGCGGGGAACAGCGGCAACAAGATGATGACGAAAAGTGCGATCGCTTTCAGATAGGTCGACATGTGTGACTCGGTTTCTCCGGAGGGATAGTCGGGACTGGTGAAACGTCAAGTCAGTGTGACTTGCCGATGGCAGTCGGCTGAGTGCTGTTCCCGCTCAGCGGGAGTCGATCAAATTCGATTCTCGACCCATGGGACGCGAGCACCGCGATCCCGGTTGCCACGGCTACTGCGGGTGACGACTGCGGCTCTGCCCGCGGTGTCACGCGCCAGTCGAGTCCGCGTCCGCCAGCGTGGTAATCGGGATCCGGCCGGCGCTGGCGCCACCGTCGACTGCGAAGTCCCCTCCAGTGACGTAAGAAGCGGCGTCGGAGGCGAGAAACGCCACCAGCGTGGCGACTTCCTCGGGGACGCCGACGCGGTTCAGCGGAGCGCCGGGATGCCCACCAGGACCGCGATGGACATCGAGGTGGGAAATCATCGGTGTGTCGATCATTCCCGGATACACCGTATTAACACGAATGCCCAAGGGGCCCAGCTCGATTGCCGCCACCTTTGTCAAACCGCGAAGGCCCCACTTCGACGATCCATACGCGCCGTACCCGGCGAGTCCTTGCAAGGCCGCCTGAGAGGAGATGTTGACGATCGAGCCGCCCCCGGCCGCCTTCATCGGGTCGACGACAGCCTGGATACCCAGAAACGGCCCGATCAGGTTGATTTGCAGCAGACGCTCGAGCTCGTCGACGGACTGATCGACGATCGGCTTGACGACGCACGCGGCGGCGTTGTTCACCAACACGTCGACCCGACCGAACTGCTGCACCGCGATGTCGACGATGCGTCGCCAGTCCTCGGCGCTGCTGACGTCATGGCGGACGAACCGCGCGAGTTCTCCGATCGACGCGGCGACCTCTTTGCCCTCGTTCTCGAGAATGTCGGTGAGGATTACCCGTGCTCCCAGAGTCGCGAACAGACGAGCCTCTGCCGCACCCTGACCGCGGGCGCCCCCCGTGATGATTGCGACCTTTTCGGAGAGGTCCGCCAGCGGGCTCACGCTTAATCGGCTTTCATGTCGACGCCCTTGAGCAGAACCTCGCTCATCCGGCGCGGAAACTCGACCAGCATGGATGTGGGCGCGATGGACCGCGGAAGCCTGACGTGCCGTCGCCGATGCTCGATCGCGTCGGCGATCGCGTTGGCGACGACGGCCGGGTCCAGGTCTTCTTTTGGCAGCATGTGCAACTTTCCGAAACGTTCGACCGCGCGGCGTGACGGCCCGAAGTTTTGGATGTTGTCGATCATGTCGGTCTTGACTGCGCCGATCTGAACGAGCGTCGTTCCGACCGGCGTGCCGGCCAGCTCCTGCCGGATTCCGGCGGTGAAGTGACTCAACCCGGCTTTCGATGTGCCGTAGAGGGTGACGCCGGGGCTGATGCTGATGCCGCCCATCGACGACACGTTGACGATGTGCCCGCGACCCCGCGCCAGCATCCGCGGCATCAGCTGACGGCACAGCTCCAACGGCGCGCCCAGGTTGACCTGCAGTAGATCCCGCACCTGCTGCGCGGAGGTGTCCGGGAACAGGCCGACGCAGTCCAGGCCGGCATTGTTGATGAGCACGTCGACGGGACCGTCGGCCTCCACTCTGTCGACCAGGGCGCTGACGGCCTCTGGATCGGTGAGGTCGGTGGGATATGCCTTGCCGTCGAGTTCCTTCGCAAGGAGTTCGAGTGCTTCGCGATTGCGGGCGACGAGGGCGACCACGGCGCCGCGTTGTGCCACGACTTCCGCGATGCTGCGCCCCAGTCCGCGGCTGGCCCCGGTGATCAGGACGCGAGCGTTGTCGAGTTTCACGGCAGTTCCTTCCGATACGACGAATTGGGGTCCGTCAGCGCTTCTCTCACGACGGCGCAGACGTCCGCATTGGCCTGTTCGGCCAGGGGAATGTCGTCGGGCAAGTTGAAAAAGCCGTGAAACATCCCTGGATAGCGCTGCACAGTGGCGGGAACGCCTGCGGCTTGCAGCCTGGCGGCGAACTCTTCGTTCTCGTCGCACAGCGGATCGAGATCGCCGGTGACGACGTGCGCCGGCGGCAGTCCGGCGAGGTTCGCGAGTATCGGGGAGGCGAACACGTTCAGCCGATCGCCGTCGGGGCCGAGATACTGCTCGGTGAACCAGCGCATATGCGCCATCGTCAGCACCCCGGGCGCTGCGCGGTCATGTGACGCCGAGGCTTTGCGGCGCTGGTCGACCACGGGATAGATCAATACCTGAAATGCGATCGGCGGGCCGCCGCGGTCGCGTGCGATCATGCAGACCACCGCCGCCAGGTTCCCGCCCGCGCTGTCTCCGGCGATCACCAGACGGCTTGTGTCGCCACCGAGCTCACCTCCGTGCTCAACGACCCACTCGGTTGCCGCCCACGCATCGTCGACGGCGGCCGGAAACCGGTGCTCCGGAGCGAGCCGGTAGTCGACCGAAACGACGATCCCCCCAATGCCATTCGCCAGACGCCGGCAACAGGCGTCGTGCGAGTCGAGGTCGCACAACACGAATCCGCCGCCGTGCAGATACACGACGAGCGGCACCCCCGATACCTCGGGTTGAAGCGGGTGGTAAATGCGCACAGGTATCTCGCCGAGGCCCTGGTGTCCCGGAATCGTGCGGTCCTCGACCCCTGCGACGGAAACGTGCTTGCGCGGCTTGCGACTCGCACGCAGGCTTTCCCGCACCTCGACAGCGTCGGCGCTGCCGTCGTGCATCGATGCGAATGCGGCCGACATCCGCTGCGCGAGTTCACGTTTGGTGGTCTCTGCCGTAGTGTCGTGACTCATCATCGAACCGCACCTTCGTCAAGCTTGCTGCGCACGATCTTGCCGGTCGCATTGCGCGGTAGCGCGTCGAGGAACGCGACCTCCCGTGGCACCTTGTACCGCGCCAGATTGCCCCGCACGTAGTCCTTGATCGTGTCGGCATCCAGCGAGGCGCCTTCGACGGCGACCACGTAGGCGGCCAGACGTTGTCCGAAGTCCGGATCGGGCACGCCGATCACCGCGGCCTCGTGCACGTCGCGATGACCGCTGATCAGGTTTTCGACCTCCAGTGGATAGACGTTCTCTCCGCCGCTGATGATCATGTCGTCGTCGCGGCCATCGACGTAGAGCCGACCCGCGGAATCGAGATGGCCGACGTCGCCACTGCTGAGCAGTCCGTCGATCATTTCCTTCTTTCGGCCGTCGCTGTAGCCGCCGAAGGTCAGCATATTGCCCGCGAAGATGCGGCCGACCGTGTCCGGCGACATGACGGGCTTGCCGTTGTCGTCGAACAGCGCGACTCGGCACCCGACCGGAGGCCTCCCGGCCGTCGCTGGATTGTGGACGAGGTCCTCCGGCATCGCGACGGTCATCACCGCCAGCTCGGTGGAGCCGTACAGGTTGTACAGCACCGGACCGAATCGGTCCATCGCACGGGTCACGAGGTCGGGTGCCATCGCGGAACCAGACGCGAAGACGATCCGCAGCGACGAGGTGTCGTATTTGTCGAGTACGTCGTCAGGCAACGCGAGGATGCGCTGCAGCATCGTGGGAACGAGCACGACCGCGTCGCACCGATACTTCTGGATCACGCGCAGTGTGCCTTCGGGATCGAACTTGCTGCGCAACACCAGCCGGTTTCCCAACGCCAGCGACAACACGGCCTGGCCCAGTCCGGTGCCGTGGAATACCGGCGCGGCCACATAGCAGGTTTCGCCTCGGCGGCGCGGAACGCGGTCCAGCAACTGTGCGGAGAACAACGGCGATGCCTTGCCGCGCGGCGCGCCTTTCGGCGTGCCCGACGTTCCGCTGGTCAGCAACGTCAGGCCGCCGACCTTCGCCGGCCCCGGCACCGGAGCGTCCGAGGTCTTGGAGATCAGCTGTTCCAGCGTGACGGCATCTGCGTCGGGAATCGGCCATGGATCGGATAGGAGTCTGTGCACGGACGGGTCGACCGCGTCGAGCAGGCCGGTGAATTCGTGGTCATGCACCAGCATCGAAATACTCTCGCGCGCAACGACATCGGTAAGCTGGGGCTTCGCGAACCCAGTGTTCATCAGTACCAGCTGTAGGCCTACCTTGTTGGCTGCCGCGATGATGCTGATCAGGTTGCGGTGGTCCCGGCACAGCGCCGCAATCACATCTCCGGGACCGAGGCCCAGCTCAGTCCACGCCCGCGCCAGCGCGTTCACCCGCAGTTTCAGCTGCGTGTACGTCACGTCGCCGACGTCGTCGGTGATCGCCACCGCGTCGCCGTTACGGTGAGCGGCGCTCTCGATCACACCGGCGAACGGCCCGTACTTCTTGGCGAACTTGTACGACCGCACTCCGTCCAACGGGCCGCCGGACAGCCCGGACTCACGCAGCACCCGAAGGCTGCGCAGCGCTGTGGTCCAATCCGTCACGCTCCATACGGTATGGCGGCGCGCAGATCTGGCGTATATGCATTCCCACTCATCGGGAGATATCCCCGCGGCCGAACGCTCGACCCGGTTGACTATTGCCTGAGCGAATTGGAGGTGACCGAATGCGGCGTCTTTCCGGCGTGGACAACATGTTTCTCAAGCAGGAGAGCGACGTCCAACCCCAGCACACGATCAAGGCCGTCGTGCTCGACCCGGCCCAGGCCAAGCAGCCGCTCACGTTCGACGCGGTCCGTGCCGCGGTGCCGGCCATGGCGGAGAGAGTCGAGCCGCTGCGCTGGCAGCTGCTGCGACCGCGGGCGGGCCGACCCTGGTGGATCGAGCGGCCGAATATCGACCTCGACTATCACGTCAAGCACGTCACTGCGGCGCCTGGCGGCGAGCGAGAACTGTCCGCAAAAATCAGCGAGATCAACATGGGCACACTGGACCTTCGGCGTCCGGCTTGGCAGCTGTACTACGTCGACGGCTTGGCCGACGGGCGAATTGCGTTGGTGTTCAAGCTGCATCACACCCTCGCCGACGGCATGGCCTCGTTGCGGTTGTTGGAGACCATCTTCAGCACCGATCCATCGGAGCCGTTGCCCCAACCCGCGGGAGCGTCGGTCGACGAGCAGCGACCGGGTCAGATGGCGTGGCTTCGCACGACCTTGTCTCATCAGGTGACGGCAGGGGCTCGCTTCCCCCGGGTGCTGGCACGCTCGGCGCGAACCGTCAAGACGGTGCGTGCCCGGCGCAAGGCCGGCCGTCCGGGGTTCGCCGAAGCGTTCGCAGCGCCGTCGGCGCCGTTCAATGCGCCATTCACCCGAAATCGGCAATTCGCCTACCTCACTTGCGATCTCGCCACGATCAAAGAAATCAAGCGCGCGTTTTCGGTAACGGTCAACGACGTGTACCTCGCCGCGTGCAGCGGTGCCGTCCGGTCCTATCTCGAGCGTCACCGCGAATTGACCGACGAGCCGTTGTCGGCCGTCGTCCCGGTGGCGATTCGGCCGCCGGGCACCGAGGTGGACTGGGGCAATCAGGTGACCACCTGGTTTGTGTCGTTGGCTACCGACGTGGCTGATCCCGTCGAGCGGCTTGCGCGTATCAACGCCAACACCCGCGCGGCGCGGGCTGTGCACGACGAGCGGGATCTGTGGCTCTTCGGTGACTGGATGGAGTACTGGCCGCTGTTCTGGTTCTACGGCCGTGGGCTCCCGCTCATGGGCGCGGCGACGAAGCGCCGCCCGACGTACAGCCTGATTGCGTCGAATGTTCCGGGGCCCAAGAAGCGGCTGTACTTCGCCGGCGCGCCGATCGAGAAACTGATCTCGGTGGGCCCCGTGACGTATCCGTACGGTCTGAACTTCACCGGCTGGAGCTACGGCAACGACATGACGATCGGCATGCAGGCGTGCAGTGAGCATGTGCCGGACATCTGGGAGATCGCCGACGGGATTCCGAAAGCACTCGACGAACTCGCCGCCCGCGCGCGCCAACAAGGCACGATGCAAACCGCGAGCAGCTGAGGCACGCCGCATCTTGGGCCGTACCACGGATGGGTCCCGGCCAGCTTCCGCTCGATGCCGCTGATCCTGCGGGTGGGCACGGCCGAATTGCGCTTGAAGGTCTCCGACGTGAGACCGATGAGTTCCGGCGGCGTGGCCGGTCTAACGGTGTGACGGTAGTCGAGAGCGGGTGCCGCAGACCACAGGAGCAACAGATGCACGCCACGATCTTCGTAAACCTGCCCATCGCTGACGTCGAGCGCTCGCGGAAGTTCTTTACCGACCTGGGGTACACGTTCAACGAGAAGTTCTGCGACGGAAGGGCCCTCGCGCTGGTGCTGGGCGAAAACCAGTTCGCGATGCTGACGCAGACCGATTTCTTCGGCAGCTTCCATCCCGTCGAGACGGCCGATGCGTCCAAGGCGAAGGAGTGCATCATCTGTCTCAGCACCGACAGCCGTGACGCGGTGGACGCGCTGGTGGACCGCGCCATCGCCGCGGGCGGCACTGCCGGCAACACCGAGGATCACGGCTTCATGTACGGGCGCAGCTACGACGACCCGGACGGCCACTCCTGGCAGGTCTTCTGGATGGACCCTGTTGCGGCTGAGGTGGGTCCCGAGGAGTACGCGGCGCAGAAGTGAGCGGGGCCAGACGCGTGGATGATCCCAAAGTCATTTCGCGAACAGTCGGGCTTACCGTGCGAACGAATTTATTGATGCCCCAACGTATTTGGGCATCGATACATTAGTGGTAGAAACCGGCCTTGGTGAGCAATCTAGTTGTTTGTTGGTGGTGGTTGGGGTTGGAATGGTTGGTACCACCACCAGTGGGCGCGCTCGCCGGTGGGTCCGGGGCAGGGTGCGAC
>DATBFF010000176.1:0-5026 GCA_036558625.1 Mycobacterium sp.
CCTCGACAACGGCGCACCGCCGCTGCGTGAATGCATCGAGCCGTTCGCGTCGATCCACGACCAGTGGAAGGTCGAGCGGCTCTGCACCGAGTGGTGGAAGTCGTGCCTGCTGCCGGTGAACTGGAAGCTGGCCACGGCGGCGTTCATGGAGGGCTACCACGTCCCGCAGACGCACCCACAGTTGCTGCCGTCCTCGCATCGCCCGGAGCCGTCGTCCGTGCATCCCGTCGTCGAGGCGAGTCTGCACTTCATGCGTACTCTCGGCTCAGGAATGGGGGGCATGACCCATGAGAACGATGTCCGCATCGCCGAAGGGCTGCAGCACATTTCGCTCCCTGATGACCCGGCAGAGGCGATGGCGGTGTGGCGCAGTACCGTCAACGACGCGGTGACCCAATGGCACCGGGCCCGCGCCTGCGACTTCCCCGACCTCAACGATCTGCTTCGTCGCGGTGTGACGGACGCGATCGGCTTTTGCTTCCCGCACTACTTCATCCTGCCGACATACAGCAGCGCCGCGTCGTATCGGATTCGTCCGCTAGGCCCGGAGGAGACACTGTTCGAAGTGTGGTCGCTTACCCGGTTCCCGAATGACCGCGCGCCCGGCAAACCGACGCCGCCGCAACCGCTGCCGCCCGACGACCCCAGTTGGCCAACGATCCCAGCCCAAGACTTTTCGAACCTGCCGCGGCAGCAGAAAGGGTTGCACAACAAGGGTTTCGAGTACATGCGGCTGTCCAGCGAGATCGAAGGGCTGATCTCGAACTTCGAGCGGGTCATCGACGGATTCCTCGCTGGGGTTCCGTACGACCGGCTGGTGGGGGCAATTCAGCGAACCAACACCACCATCGACGTCCCCGTCGCCGATCTCGGGCTGTCCGAACCTGTCAGGTCGGAGGTTTCATGACCAACTGGGACCGCTCCGTCGACCTGCTCGTCGTGGGCAGCGGCGGGGGTGGAATGGTTGCCGCGCTCGCGACGCTCGATGCCGGGCTCGAACCCCTGGTCGTCGAGAAGCAGGCCCTCATCGGCGGGGCGACGGGGATGTCCGGCGGCATGGTGTGGCTGCCGAACAACCCGTTGATGCAGGCCGAGGGTGTACCGGATTCGCACGAGGACGGCTTGGCGTACTTCGACGACGTTGTCGGCGACATCGGGGAGGCGTCATCGCCGGCCCGCCGCGAGATGTTCTTGACCGCGGGGAACGAGATGATCAACTTCCTCACGCGCAAGGGTGTTCGGCTCGCGCGATGCCCCGGCTACAGCGACTACTACCCGAACCACAAGGGCGGCAACGCGGCCGGTCGATCGGTCGAGGGCATCCCGTACGATGCGGCGCCGTTGGGGGACTGGAGCGACAAGGTCCAGACGATGGACAAGAATTGGAACCGCGGATTCGTGGTGAAGACGAGCGAGCTGCGCTCGGTGCAGTACTTCAACCGCTCACCGCGAGCGTTCGCCGTGGCCATCAGGGTTTTCTTGCGTACCCAAACCGCCCGGCTCCGTGGCCGCACGATGCTGACCAACGGTGCGTCGCTGATCGGCCAGATGCTCAAGGTGCTGATCGATTTCACCGGCGAGCCACCGGTCTGGACGGACACCGCGATGGAAGATCTCATCGTCGAGGACGGTCGCGTCGTCGGCGCCCGCATCACTCGAGACGGCATCTCGCTGAATGTCCAGGCACGCAAAGGGGTGCTGCTGGCGGCGGGAGGCTTCAGTCGCAACGCGGAAATGCGCCGTCGGTACAGCGGCGAACAGCCCAACGAAGCAAAGTGGTCTCTCGCGAACCCCGGCGACACCGGTGAAGTGCTGCAGGCGGTGATGCGGCTCGGCGCGAAGACCGACTTACTGGATGAGGCCTGGTGGCTCCCATCGGTGTTCGTCGCAGATCCCCGCGCGCGTGTCGTCGGCCAGGCGCGGCAGCGACCAGGGGCCATCTATGTCGACGGGACCGGCAGGCGGTTCTGCAACGAGTCGAACTCGTACGTCGAAGTCGGCAAGGCGATGTACGCCAGCAATGCCGTGCCGTGCTGGCAGGTCTTCGACGAGGGATATGTGCGCAGGTATGTCTCGGGAGCGAATCCTTTTCAGAAACGTCGGCTGCCGGAAGAAGTGATCGAAACCGGCGCCATCGTGCGGGGGAAGACCCTCGCAGATCTGGCACGCCAAATCGATGTCTCGGCCGAAGCATTGGAGCGAACGGTCCAGCGATTCAACCAGTTCGCGGCCAAAGGCCTCGATCCCGACTTCGGCCGCGGCCAGTCGGCATACAACGTCTGCCTCGGCGACCCGGGCTACCGGCCGAACGCAGCGATCGGTCCGCTGGATCGCGCGCCGTACTACGCAACCCGGGTGTATCCGGCCGACGTCGGGACGTGCGGCGGAGTGATCACCAACGAGCACGCGCAGGTGCTCGACGAACAGGATCGGGTGATCCAAGGTTTGTATGCGACCGGGAACATCACCGCGACCGTGATGGGCCGGACTTATCTCGGGGCGGGCGGCAGCATAGCCAACACGATGGTGTTCGGCTACGTCGCGGCACGCCACTCCGCTGGCCGCTAGCTACTCGAGGTCGGTGAAATCCCTTGGGGTTAAGCCAGAATCGATGAGTTCGGCGCGTCGCGCCTGGACATCGGAAGCGGCCCCGACCATGTTGGTCAAGATGTGGCTCACCTGAAGATGCACCCGCATTCCCATCAGCTCCCATGCCCGCTTCACGTTGTTCTTCACGGCCATCAACGTGGTCAGCGGGATCTGGCTGATCTTGCGGGCCATCTCCTCCACGGTCTCTTCGAGGTCATCTCGCGGCACTACCTTGTTGAGAAGACCCCATTGCAGTGCTTCTTGCGCGGAAAGCGTCGGCGCCAGCAGCAGCCAATCCATGGTGCGATGCCAGTTCATCATCAACCACGGCTCGATCATGGTGTGCCCGCCGGGTTCGCCGAGGCTCTGCGCCAGCGGCATCTGGAAGTACGCATCCTCGGATGCGACGCAGAAGTCCGTCAGCAGGCCGAGGTAGATTCCGCCGCCCATGCAATAGCCATGGATCGCAGAGATCGTCGGCTTCGAGAATTCCCATAGGTACAGCGTCGGCCAGAGAAAGAGATCGGCGGTGCCCTTGTACAGCTCCTCGAACGTATCTCCGAAGTCCGGGTAAGGATTTTCGTCAGGGCCCCATCTGGCCACATGACCGCCGCAGAAACCCTTGCCGTTGGCCTTGAGGATCACCACCTTGATCTCGTTGTCGCGGTCGGCCTCGTGGAGGCAGGCGTCGACTTCCTGGACGAGAGTCGCGTCCTTCGTGTTGGCCTTCTCGGGCCGGTTGAGGACGATCCGCGCAATCGGCGGCTCACGTTCATAGACAACCGACTCGAGCATGCGCTGCTCCATGGTTCTTCGCCTCTCCTAGAGAATCGCGCCAATGTCCTTGGCCCTGGTGATGTCGTCCCAGTCCAGGTCCAACTCCAGCAAGAGCTCCTCGGTGTGCTGTCCATGTTCGGGGGCACGCGCAGCCGGCGGTGGAGTTTCGTCGAATTGCACTGGCGCGGCGACGATGCGATAAGTGTTTCCTCGGTCGTCGACATTGGTGACTGCGTAGCCGTTCGGTTCGACCTGTCTGTCGTTCAGGGTTTCCTTCGGAGTTGCCAGGGCGGCCCACACTCCCGGCTCGTCTTCGAGCACCTTGCGCCAGTGCGCGAGGTCCTGGCCGGCGATTGCGTTTCCTACGAGTGCGCACGCTTCTGCAGCGTTGGCGATCAGATTGCTCGACGGCACGAAGCGCGGGTCGGTGGCAATCTCCGGTAGGCCGATTCGCTCGCAGAAGCCGGCCCAGAACCGATCGGGCTGCAGAAAGACCAACTGGATCCACCTGTTGTCGCGGGTCTTGTATCGGTTGACGAGAGGGTTGATCGCAAGTCCGGGGGGTGCTCCGGGGATTCCGTCGATGTCGAACAGGTCGGCGACCGAGATCGACGGCGCGATGGACCACATCGCCTGCGCCAACAGCGACGAGTCGACGATCGACGCCTCGCCCGTGCGTTCCCGATGAAACAGAGCGGCGCATACGCCGCCCGCCAGGGTGATTCCGCCCTGGAGGTCGCCGAACCCCGGGCCCTGCACGGCAGGTGTGTCGGTGCCGAACGGTGTCAACGTGTAAGCCACGCCACCGCGCGACAAGTAGGTGGCCGCGTCGAACCCGCCCTTGTCGCGGTCGGGCCCCCGGACTCCGGTGCCCGTTCCGCGAGCGATGATGATGTCCGGATTGAACCCGCGGACGTCTTCGACCGTCAACCGGGCCCGTTCCAGCGCCCCCGGTAACCAGTTCGTCAGGAACACATCCGCAGACGCCAACAGGCGGCCGAAGTATTCGCGGCCGGTGTCGGACTTGATGTCGATGCCGATGCTGCGTTTCCCGCGGTTGCTGATCTCAAGGATGAAGTCGACGTCGGCGCGGGCGGCATCGCGGGTGAATCCTCCGATGACCAGCGCGCGGCCGGGATCGCTGACCGTCACACCCTCGACCTTGATCACGTCCGCGCCCCAATCCGCCAACGCCGCGCCGGCAGACGGTACGTACGTCCACGAAGCCAGTTCGACGACTCGTACGCCGCGGAGCACTTGCGTCATCGCTGTCCCTTTCGATCGAAGCGGCCGGCGAGCTCTGCGCCCACCTGTTCGAGGTACTGGGCGGGCCCACCGAGGAACACGCTCCAACCCAGTAGACGTTTGAAATAGAGGTGCGCATCGTGCTCCCACGTGAAGCCGACTCCGCCGAACACTTGGATCGCAGTGTCACCGACGGTGGCCAGCCGTCCGGCAAACGCCTTGGCGCGCAATGCCGCCAGGTGGCGCTCGGCCGGCTCTGCCGCGTCCGCTGCCCACAGTGCGTGGATAAGACCACTGCGTGCGAGTTCGACCGTCTCGTACATGTCGACGCAGAGGTGCTGGACCGCCTGGAAGCTGCCGATGGGCTGATCGAACTGTTCGCGTACCTTGGCGTATTCCACGGCCAGGCTCATCA
>DATBFF010000177.1:0-3011 GCA_036558625.1 Mycobacterium sp.
CGTCGCGGTCCCCGACGATGAACTCCCCGTCCGGATAGCACATCGGCGAGGACCCGTCACAGCATCCGCCGGACTGGTGAAACATCAACGGGCCGTGACGGTTTCGCAGCCGCTGCAGCAACTCGGCAGCGGCGTCGGTGATCAGCACCCGCGCTACGTGCGACGTCAGAAGAACCCCTGCGCCTTGCCGCTGTAGGACACCAGCAGGTTCTTGGTCTGCTGGTAGTGGTCGAGCATCATCTTGTGGGTCTCACGTCCGATGCCGGACTGCTTGTACCCGCCGAACGCCGCGTGGGCGGGGTAGACGTGGTAGCAGTTGGTCCACACCCGGCCCGCCTTGATGTCGCGTCCGGCCCGGTACGCGGTGTTGCCGTCGCGGCTCCACACACCGGCGCCCAAACCGTAGAGCGTGTCGTTGGCGATGCGGATGGCGTCGTCGTAGTCGGCGAACGACGTCACCGAGACCACCGGCCCGAAGATCTCCTCCTGGAAGATGCGCATGTTGTTGGTGCCGGCGAAGATCGTCGGCTGCACATAGAAGCCGCCGGCTAGTTCACCGCCCAGTTCTGCGCGCTCGCCGCCGGTGACGACGCGCGCGCCCTCGTCCTTGCCGATCTCGATGTAGGACAGGATCTTTTCCAGCTGGTCGTTGGAGGCCTGCGCACCGACCATCGTGGCGACGTCCAGCGGATCACCTTGGCGCACAGCCTTTGTGCGGATCGCCGCAAGTTCGAGGAACTCGTCGTAGATGTCGGCCTGGATCAGGCTGCGCGACGGGCAGGTGCACACCTCGCCCTGGTTCAGCGCGAACATCGTGAAGCCTTCCAGCGCCTTGTCGGCAAAATCGTCGGCGGCGGCCATCACGTCGGAGAAGAAGATGTTCGGGCTCTTGCCGCCCAGCTCCAACGTGACCGGGATCAGGTTCTGCGACGCGTACTGCATGATCAGCCGGCCCGTGGTGGTTTCACCGGTGAACGCGACCTTGGCGATCCGGTCGCTGGAAGCCAGCGGCTTGCCGGTCTCGAACCCGAACCCGTTGACCACGTTGAGCACACCGGGTGGCAGCAGGTCCCCGATCAGCGTCAGCAAGTACAGGATCGACGCGGGCGTCTGCTCGGCGGGTTTGAGCACGACGGCGTTGCCCGCGGCCAGAGCAGGAGCCAGCTTCCAGGTCGCCATCAGGATCGGGAAGTTCCACGGGATGATCTGGCCGACAACGCCCAGCGGTTCGTGGAAGTGGTACGCGACGGTGTCCTCGTCGATCTGGCTCAGCGAGCCTTCCTGCGCGCGGATCGCGGCAGCGAAGTAGCGGAAATGGTCGACCGCCAGCGGCAGATCGGCATTGAGGGTCTCGCGGATCGGTTTGCCGTTGTCCCATGTTTCGGCCACGGCCAGCGACTCGAGATTCGACTCGATGCGGTCGGCGATCTTGTTCAGCAGCAGCGCCCGCTCGGCCGGGGCCGTCTTGCCCCATCCCGGCGCCGCCGCGTGCGCGGCGTCCAGTGCGGCGTCGACATCCGCCTCGTTCGAGCGGGGGATCTCGCAGAAGCTCTGCCCGGTGATCGGGGTGGGGTTCTCGAAATACTCGCCACCGGCCGGCGGCACCCATTCCCCGCCGATGAAGTTGCCGTACCGCGATTCGTACGACATCAACGAACCCTGAGTGCCCGGGCGTGCATAGACGGTCATCGCAATCTTCTCCTCACGGCTGGTAGCGCTCATCGGCGTCCATTCTTCGGCCGGATACGCCTCACAGTACCGCCGTACAGTCAGCCTGAGAGAGCAAGCGACGTAGGAGGAGACGATGCAGGAGAGCGATCCCGCCGGGCAGGCTTTGCATGACTGGAGCGCAGTCGCGCCGGCATGGGACAGATACCGCGAGCGACTGTTCCAACAAGTGCGAGCGGTGTCGGACCGGCTCATCGAAAGGGTCGATCCGCAACTCGGTCAGACGCTGTTGGAGCTGACGGCCGGGCCCGGCGAGACAGGCTTCCTCGCGACGTCCCGACTCGGCACGACCGGCCGCCTCATTTCCAGTGACTTCTCGCGGCCGATGGTGCAGGCGGCACAGCGAGGCGCCGTCGAGCGAGGCCTGGACAACGTCGAGTGCCGAGTCCTCGACGCGACACACATCGACTTGCCCGACAACAGCGTCGACGGCATCCTGTCGCGTTTCGGACTCATGCTCATACCCGGACAGGACCGGGCAATACGAGAGATACGGCGGGTGCTGCGGCCGGGCGGGCGGTGCGCCTACGCCACGTGGGGACCGCCGGACCGCAATCCGTGGATCTTGCAGATCGTGATGGCGCTTCTGCAGACCGGCTGGAAGCCACCCGGCGACCCGTCCGCACCCGGAGGCATGTTTTCGCTCGCCACCACGGACGCCAACCAAAGTCTCGCTGCTGTCGGCGGCTTCAGCAGCGTCGACGTCGAAGAAGTGACAGGCACTATGCGGTTCGAATGCGCCGACGACTACTGGAGTTTCAACACGTCGGTCGCGGGGCCGGTGGCGGAGTTCGTGGGCTCCCTGGCCGATGGGCAACTTCGCGACATCCGTGCCGTTCTCGACCCATCGCTGACACCGTTTCAGCGTGACGGCGGGTTGGAGCTGCCCTGGCTTTCCCTCGTCACGAGTCTTTCATGACTGCGGTTGACCCGTACCTCTGGCTCGAGGACGTCGACGGCGACGCCGCCCTGAACTGGGTGCGGGCCCGCAACGACCCGACGCTGGCCGAGTTGTGCACGCAGCGCTTCGAGCAGTTCCGCGCACAGGCGCTCGAGGTGCTCGACACCGATGCCCGAATCCCATACGTGGTCCGTCGCGGCGAATACCTCTACAACTTCTGGCGCGACGCCGAGCACCCTCGCGGATTGTGGCGGCGCACGACGCTGGAGCAGTACCGCAGTGACGGCCCGGACTGGGAGGTACTGATCGACGTCGACCACCTCGCCGCCACTGACGGCGAGTCCTGGGTCTGGGCCGGCGTCGATGTGATCCATCCCGACAA
>DATBFF010000178.1:0-20853 GCA_036558625.1 Mycobacterium sp.
AAAAACAACAAAACAAAGTTACGGCGAACACAGCGACAGGGAAACGCCCGGACCCATCCCGAACCCGGAAGCTAAGCCTGCCAGCGCCGATGATACTACCCACCCGGGTGGAAAAGTAGGACACCGCCGAACAACCATTAATGAAAATGCCCCCGGACAAACTCCGGGGGCATTTTCTATTCGCTTGTGAATTGGTGAAAGAATTGTCGGGACGCGGGCGAAACGGCGAATCGTTGCTGCCGTATCCTCGGTTGAAACACGGGCAGGAAGGCACAAGTGGTCGGGGACAGCGCGCGTCGTGGCGACAAGCCGTCGTGGTCCGGTCCTGGCCGAGCCCGGCCGAGCCAACCCGAGAAAGCGCCAGACCGCGGCGCCAACCGTCGCGACGAGCCGGCTCTGTCGCCGGACATCGATGCCCGACAGCTGTCCCCCGAGATCCGCCGAGAATTGACGACGCTGGACCGCGCGAATGCCGAAATGGTGGCCAAGCACCTGGTCGCGGCCGGTGAGCTGCTCGACGACGACCCCGAGACCGCACTGGCGCACGCCCGGGCCGCGCGTGCCCGCTCCGGCCGGATCGCTGCCGTGCGTGAGGCTGTCGGCATCGCCGCATACCGCTGCGGTGACTGGGCACAAGCCCTCGCCGAATTGCGGGCAGCGCGGCGCATGGGTAGCAAATCGGTGCTGCTGCCGCTGATCGCCGACTGTGAACGCGGCGTCGGCCGGCCCGAACGGGCGATTGAGCTGGCGCGCAGCCCCGAGGCCGAACAGCTCACCGGGGACGACGCCGACGAACTGCGCATCGTCGCGGCCGGCGCCCGTACCGATCTCGGACAGCTCGACCAGGCCCTTGCCGTGTTGTCGACGCCGCCCATCGACTCGGCGCGGAGAGGCCAGACCGCAGCGCGGCTGTCATACGCCTATGCGGACACCCTGCTGGCGCTCGGTCGCCATGACGAGGCGGTGCAGTGGTTTCTTCGCGCCGCCGCTGCAGATGTCGACGGCGTGACCGACGCCGAAGACCGCGTCGCCGAGCTGGCGTGACATGACTGCCCTTGCCGCTCGACACGATTGCCTGCTGCTCGATCTGGACGGCACCCTGTTTCGCGGATCCCAGCCCACCGTTGGCGCCATCGAGACGCTGGCGACGGTCGGCAACCCGATCCTCTACCTCACCAACAATGCCTCCCGCAGCGCGGCCGAGGTCGCCGAGCATCTGCGAGAGCTCGGCTTCACCGCGAAACCCGACGACGTCGTCACCAGCGCGCAGGCCGCGGCCCGCCTGCTCGCCGCGAAGCTACCGGCCGACTCCGCGGTGCTGGTCGTCGGCACCGACGCGTTGGCCGGCGAGGTTGCCGCCGTGGGCCTGCGGCCCGTGCGGCAGTGGTCCGATTCGCCGGTCGCGGTGGTGCAAGGCTATTCGCCATTCACGTGCTGGGCGGACCTCGCCGAGGCCGGTCTGGCGATCCGGGGTGACGCGCTGTGGGTCGCGGCGAACGTCGACGTCACATTGCCGTCGGAGCGTGGGCTACTGCCCGGCAACGGCGCGCTGGTCGCTGCCCTGCGCGCCGCGACCGACCGTGAGCCCGAGATCGCCGGCAAGCCGCAACCGACGATCTTCCGAGATGCGTTGAGCCGCGGTGACTTCCGAGCAGCGCTGGTTATCGGCGACCGACTCGACACCGACCTCGAAGGCGCTAACGCGGCGCAGCTGCCGAGCCTCATGGTGCTCACCGGTGTCAGCACCGCCGAGGAGGCCATGTTCGCGCCGGCTCGCCAGCGACCGACCTACCTCGCCAACGATCTGCGGGCGCTGGCGGATTCGGCGGACCGGCTGCGGATTGCCCCGCAGTCCGGCTGGAGGGTCGCGCTTGGCCCGTCGGAGATCACTGTCACCGCCGCCGACCAGGGCGGCGCCGACGACGGGTTGTCGATTATCCGCGCGGTCGCCGACGCGGTGTGGAAAGAGGCTGATGCAGTCGAGCGGCACCCGCTAGCCGCCGGCGACGACACCGCGGCTGCGGCGTTGCGGCGCGCGGTCGCTGCCGGGGTGCTCAGATCGGATAGCGTGAATGTGCCATGACCGCGCAACCTGAACAGATCCGCGCCGAGATCTCTGCCCTGCTGGCTGAATTGCCCGAGGTCGGCCAGGACGTCGATCTCGCCGGCCTCGACATCGATGCTCTCGCCGGCCGGCTGGAAGAGGCGCACGACGTGCTCGTGCGTGCGCTGGAGTCGGTAGAGGGCTGATACCCGTGGCCCGGCGTGCACGCGTTGACGTCGAACTGGTGAGGCGCGGTCTGGCGCGCTCTCGTCACCAGGCCGCGGAACTCATCGATGCGGGCCGAGTCAGCATCGACGGCATGCCCGCAGCCAAGGCGGCCACCGCTGTTGCGCCCACCGCTCGCTTGGCGGTCGACTCCGTTGAGCGCAGCTGGGTGTCGCGCGGCGCGCACAAGCTGACCGGCGCTCTCGATGCGTTTCGCATCGACGTGACGGACAGCCGCTGCCTGGACGCCGGTGCGTCGACGGGAGGCTTCACCGAGGTGTTGCTGGACCGCGGTGCCCGCGAAGTCGTCGCCGCCGACGTCGGCTACGGCCAGCTGGCGTGGTCGCTGCGAACCGATCAGCGCGTCACCGTTCTGGAGCGCACCAATGTTCGCGCACTGTCTGTGGACGCCATCGGCGCTCCGGTCGACGTCGTCGTCGCTGACCTGTCGTTCATCTCGTTGACCACCGTGATGGCAGCGCTGGCGTCCTGCGCGGCGGACGACGCCGATATCGTTCCCATGGTGAAGCCACAGTTCGAAGTGGGAAAGGATCAGGTCGGCAGCCGTGGGGTGGTGGGTGATCCGCAGCTGCGTGCAGCGGCGGTGTTGTCCGTCGCCCGCTGTGCGGTCGGGCTGGGCTGGCACCCGGTGAACGTCGTCGCCAGCCCGTTACCGGGACCGTCGGGCAATGTCGAATATTTCCTGCACCTACGCTCGCGCACCGACAAACCGATGGAAGGCGATGTGCTGGATCAGACGGTTCGCCGCGCCGTCGCGGAGGGCCCGCAGTGAGCACGGAACGCGCGGTATTGCTCGTCGTACACACGGGCCGCGAAGAAGCCACCGACACCGCCCGGCGGGTACAGAAAGTGCTGGGCGACAACGGAATTAGCTTGCGCGTATTGAGCGCCGAAGCCGTCGACCGCGGCCGGGTGAACCTGGCACCCGAGGAAATGCGCACTCTCGGTGTGGATATCGACGTCGTGGAGCCGGACGCGTACGCAGCCCGCGGGTGCGAGCTGGTGCTGGTCCTCGGCGGAGACGGCACGTTCTTGCGGGCCGCGGAACTGGCCCGCAACGTGTCGGTGCCGGTGCTCGGCGTGAATCTCGGTCGCATCGGATTTCTTGCCGAATCCGAGGCCGACGCGATCGACCAAGTGCTCGACCACATCGTCGCCCGCGACTACGACATCGAAGACCGTATGACGCTTGACGTTTCGGTGCGCGTGGACGGTCAGGTCGTCGACCAGGGCTGGGCGATCAACGAAGCGAGCCTGGAAAAGGGCACTCACCTCGGCGTGCTCGAGGTGGTGCTCGAAGTCGACGGACGACCGGTGTCAGCCTTCGGCTGCGACGGTGTGCTGGTGTCGACGCCCACCGGGTCAACTGCGTATGCGTTCTCTGCGGGCGGGCCGATCCTGTGGCCGGATCTCGAAGCAATGCTGGTGGTACCCAACAACGCTCACGCGTTGTTCGCCCGGCCGATGGTGACGAGTCCGAAGGCGAGCATCGCAATCGAGGTCGACGCCGATGGCAGCGATGCGATGGTTGTCTGCGACGGTCGCCGGCAGATGGCGGTGCCCGCAGGAGGACGTCTGGAGGTCACTCGCTGTGCGACACCGGTGCGTTGGGCGCGGCTCGACAGTGCACCGTTCACCGACCGGCTCGTGCGCAAATTCAGGCTGCCGGTTACCGGGTGGCGTGGTCCCACGACGGCGGGCGGCTGATGAGCGCTTGCGCGAAGAAGAAACAGCACTGATGAGCGCTTGCGCGAAGAAGAGAGGCCACTGAGTGCTCTCCGAGATCCGCATCGAGTCGTTGGGTGCGATCGGCTCGGCGATCGCGGAGTTCGATCGCGGCTTCACAGTGCTGACCGGCGAAACAGGCACGGGCAAGACGATGGTCGTCACCGGGCTGCACCTTCTCGGCGGTGCCCGTGCCGACCCGGCGCGCGTGCGCGCCGGCGACGACCGTGCGGTGATCGAAGGCCGCTTCACCACCGCAGACGTCGACAACCCAGTGGCCGCAGGGATTTCCGAGATTCTCGACGCGTGCGGTGCGGATCGAGACGACGACGACAGCGTCATCGCCAGCCGCTCGGTGACCACCGATGGGCGGTCCCGGGCATACCTCGGTGGCCGCAGCGTGCCCGCGAAAACACTGAGCACTTTCACCAGCGAGCTGCTCACGCTGCACGGCCAGAACGACCAGCTGCGGTTGATGCGGCCCGACGAACAACGCGCCGCGCTCGACCGGTTTACCGGGGCCGGCGCCAAGCTGGACCGGTATCGCAAGGTGCGCAACGACTGGTTGCAGGCCCGTCGAGACCTCGCCGAACGGACGCAACGCGCGCGCGAGTTGGCGCAGGAAGCCGATCGGCTGAAATTCGCCATCGACGAGATCGCCGCGATCGACCCGCTGCCCGGCGAGGACGACGCGATCGTCGCCGACATTCACCGCCTGTCCGAACTGGACGCCCTGCGTGACGCCGCGCAGACGGCGCGCGCAGCGCTGGCCGGGGCGCCGGAGGAGTCGGGTACGAGTGCTGGATCGGCCACCGAGTGCATCGCTCGGGCGAAGTCGGCGCTGGAGAGCAGCGACGACGGCGCGTTGGTGATGCTCGCTGGTCAACTTTCCGAGGCGCTGACCGTGATCAGCGATGTGGCCAGCGAACTGGTCACCTTTCTCGACGACTTGCCGAACGATGCGAGCGCGTTGGAGGCGAAGTTGGCGCGCCAAACGCAGCTGCGCACGCTGACACGCAAGTATGCCGCCGACGTCGACGGTGTGCTGGCGTGGGCCGCTGCGGCGCGCGAACGCTTGTCTGCACTCGACGTCTCAGAGGAAGCGCTGACCGCGCTGGCGCGTAGCGTCGACGAACTCGCCGCCGAGGTGGCCGTAGCGGCCGCCGAGCTCACCAAGGTGCGAACGAAGGCGGCCAAGGGATTGGCGAAGGCAGTCACCGCCGAGCTTTCCGGTCTCGCGATGGGTGATGCGCAGTTCACGGTCACGGTTCAGCCGATCGCGGCCCGATCTGACGATGCCGCGCCGCTGGTCGTGTCGCCGGGGACGGCGGTGCATGCCGGGTCGTCGGGCACCGACCTCGTCGAGTTCGGCTTTACCGCGCACACCGGGGCGGCGGTCCTTCCGGTGAACAAGAGCGCCTCGGGCGGCGAATTGTCGCGATTGATGCTCGCGCTCGAGGTTGTGCTGGCCGCCTCGGCGGAGGGCACCACGATGGTTTTCGACGAGGTCGACGCCGGCGTCGGAGGCCGGGCCGCGGTACAGATCGGACGGCGGTTGGGGCGGCTCGCCCGCACCCACCAGGTCATCGTCGTGACCCATCTTCCGCAGGTCGCGGCCTATGCCGACGTGCACCTCGTCGTCGACACCGGTGGCCGGGCCGGCACCAGCGTCGTCCGCCGGCTCGACGAGAACGGCCGTGTAGTCGAGCTGGCGCGGATGCTGGCCGGCCTGGGGGAGTCCGACACCGCACGCGCGCATGCGCGAGAGCTGTTGGCTACGGCCTCGACGGAGCGCGAATCCCTCTAGCGGGAGCGCCCGCGGTGTTACTAAAGTGACTTATGAGGCTATTGTTACGGCGCGCCTCCACAAACTCCCGCCGTTCGGTGGACAGAATCGCCGCTATGAAACTCCTGTCTCGAAATCCGGCCACGCGTCCCGGCATCGTCGGGACCGCGATCGTCGACCGCGACATCGACCGCCTGCTGCGACGCGTCGGGCCCGGTGACGTCGTGGTTCTCGACGCCCGCGACCTGGACCGGGTGACGGCCGACGCGCTCATCGACGCAGGTGTCGCCGCAGTGGTCAACGCGTCGCCGTCGATCTCGGGCCGCTATCCCAACCTCGGCCCCGAGGTTCTGGTCGCCAACGGCGTGACGCTGGTCGACAACACCGGGACTGAGGTCTTCAAGAAGGTCAAAGACGGCGCGCGGGTGCGGCTGCATGAAGGCGCGGTGTACTCCGGCGACCGGCGGCTGATCCTCGGCACCGAGCGCGGTGACCAAGAAATCGCCGAGCTGATGCACGAGGCCAAGAGCGGACTCGTCGCACACCTCGAAGCATTCGCGGGCAACACCATCGAATTCATCCGCAGCGAAAGCCCGTTGCTGATCGACGGAATCGGAATCCCCGACATCGACGTCGAGCTGAACCGCCGACACGTCGTGATCGTGTGCGAAGAAGACTCGGCGGCAGCGGATCTGAAGAGCCTCAAACCGTTCATCAAGGAATACCAGCCGGTGCTTGTCGGCGTCGGCTCCGGTGCGGACGTGCTGCGCAAAGCCGGTTACCGCCCGCAGCTGATTGTCGGCGACCCCGACAAGATGACGACCGACGTGCTGCGCTGCGGCGCGCAGGTGGTGCTGCCGGCCGACGCCGACGGTCACGCGCCGGGGCTGGACCGGATCCAGGACCTGGGTGTGGGAGCGATGACATTCCCGGCGGCCGGGTCGGCCACCGACCTTGCGTTGTTGCTTGCCGATCACCACGGGGCCGCTTTGATCGTCACCGCCGGGCATACCGCGACGATCGAAGAGTTCTTCGACCGCAGCCGGGCACAGAGCAACCCGTCGACATTCCTCACCCGGCTGAAGGTCGGCCAAAAACTCGTCGATGCAAAAGCGGTCGCGACGCTGTACCGCAACCGGATATCTGGTGGTGCGATCGCAATGCTGATCCTGGCGATGCTGATCGCAATCATTGTTGCGTTGTGGGTGTCCCGTGCGGATCACGCTGTGCTCGACTGGGTGGCGACGTACTGGAATCGGTTCTCGCTGTGGGTGCAGGCCCTGGTCAGCTAGGGCGTCGACGATGATTTCGATGCGCCACCACGCGGTTTCGCTGGCCGCTGTGTTCCTTGCGCTGGCAGTCGGTGTGGTGCTGGGGTCCGGACTCCTGTCGGACACGTTGCTCTCCGGGCTGCGCGACGACAAACGAGCGCTCCAGCACAATATCGACGAACTCAACCAGCACAACAATGCGCTGACCGAAAAGCTCAATGCCGCAGGTGAATTCGACACTTCCATGGCCCCCCGGATCGTCCACGGCGCACTCAACGAAAAGTCGGTGGTGATCTTCCGCACACCCGACGCCGACGACGACGTGGTCAAGGCGACGATCCGGCTGATCGGCGATGCCGGCGGAACAGTGAGCGGCACCGTTGCGCTGACACAGCAGTTCGTCGCCGCGAACGACGCCGAAAAGCTGCTGTCCGTGGTGAACTCGTCGATATTGCCGGCCGGCACGCAATTGAGTACCACGTCGGTGGATCAGGGCTCGCAGGCTGGGGATCTGTTGGGCATCGTATTGCAGATCAACAAGAACCCCGGCGTCCCGCCGGTCGACGACGCGCAGCGCGACACGGTATTGGCATCGTTGCGTCAAACCGGATTCATCACCTATTCGGACAAGGTGGGCGCCGCCAACACTGCGATCGTGATGACCGGTGGCCATCTCGACGGCGACGCCGGCAATGCCGGTCCGACCGTGGCTCGGTTCGCCGCTGGGCTCGCGCCGCACGGCGCGGGCACCGTCGTGGCAGGCACCGACGGCTCGTCGTCGGGTACCTCGGCAATCGCGGTGATCCGGGCCGATTCGGGCATGTCGGGGGCCCTTACGACGGTCGACGACACCGACATGGCCTCCGGACAGATCACCACCATCCTGGCTTTGCAGGAGTTGTTCGGTGGCGGGCACCCCGCCCAGTACGGCACGGGCCAAGGCGCGCAGAGTTTGACCGTCCGCCAGTAATCTGTCGCTCTTCGCGCAAGCGCTCATCGGCACCTGTTGCTCTTCGCGCAAGCGCTCATCGGCACTTGTTGCTCTTCGCGCAAGCGCTCATCGGCGGCGTGTTAGCGCTGGCTTGTCGGCCGCGGTGTTAGGGTGAGATTCCGTGGGTCGGCAGGCCCAGCTAAGCGAAAGCTTAGACAAGACAAGCCCTGCGTCATCACGGAGCCGCTCTTGCCAGCGTTACGCAAGCACCCTCAAACAGCCACCAAGCATCTGTTCGTCAGCGGCGGCGTGGCGTCTTCGCTCGGCAAGGGGCTCACCGCGTCCAGTCTGGGCCAGCTGCTCACCGCGCGCGGACTGCAGGTGACCATGCAGAAGCTGGACCCCTACCTCAACGTCGACCCGGGCACCATGAACCCGTTTCAGCACGGCGAGGTCTTCGTCACCGAAGACGGCGCGGAAACCGACCTCGACGTCGGCCACTACGAGCGCTTCCTCGACCGCAACTTGTCGGGACAGGCGAATGTCACCACGGGACAGGTGTATTCGTCGGTGATCGCCAAGGAGCGTCGAGGGGAGTACCTCGGCGACACCGTGCAGGTGATCCCGCACATCACCGATGAGATCAAGAGCCGCATCCTGGCGATGGCCGACCCCGATAGCGAGGGTCGACGGCCGGATATCGTGATCACCGAGATCGGGGGCACCGTCGGCGACATCGAGTCTCAGCCGTTCCTGGAGGCGGCCCGGCAGGTGCGCCACGACGTCGGGCGCGAGAATGTGTTCTTCCTCCATGTGTCGCTCGTGCCGTACCTGGCGCCATCGGGCGAGCTGAAAACCAAGCCGACGCAACACTCGGTCGCCGCTCTGCGCAGCATCGGTATCACGCCCGACGCGCTGATATTGCGCTGCGACCGCGACGTACCGGAGCCGTTGAAGAACAAGATCGCGCTGATGTGCGACGTCGAAATCGACGGCGTGATCTCCACGCCCGACGCGCCGTCGATCTACGACATCCCCAAGGTGCTGCACCGCGAAGAGCTCGACGCGTTCGTGGTGCGCAGGCTGAACCTGCCGTTCCGGGATGTCGATTGGACCGAGTGGGACGATCTGCTGCGCCGCGTCCACGAACCCGGCGAGACGGTGCGAATCGCTCTGGTGGGCAAGTACGTTGACCTCTCCGATGCCTATCTCTCGGTAGCCGAAGCGCTGCGGGCCGGCGGCTTCAAACACCGGGCGAGGGTCGAAATCCGTTGGGTGGCCTCTGATGACTGCCAGACCGATGCCGGCGCTGCGGGCGTGCTCGCCGACGCCGACGGCGTGCTGATTCCCGGCGGGTTCGGGATCCGCGGCATCGAAGGCAAGCTCGGCGCCATTCGCCACGCCCGCACCCACGGGCTGCCGGTGCTCGGGCTGTGTCTGGGTCTGCAGTGCATCGTGATCGACGCGGCGCGAACGGTCGGCCTCCCGCAGGCGAATTCGGCGGAGTTCGATCCCCAGACTCCGGATCCGGTGATTTCCACGATGGCCGACCAAGAGCAGATCGTGGCCGGCGAAGCCGATATGGGCGGCACCATGCGACTAGGCGCCTACCCCGCCGTGCTGGAGCCGAATTCGATTGTGGCCGAGGCATATCAGGCTACCGAGGTGTCCGAACGACATCGGCACCGCTATGAGGTCAACAACGCGTACCGCGACAAGATCGCCGCGAGCGGGCTGCGGTTCTCGGGCACCTCGCCGGACGGCCGGCTGGTCGAGTTCGTCGAGTACCCGCCCGACGTCCACCCGTTTCTGGTCGGCACTCAGGCTCACCCCGAGTTGAAGAGCCGGCCCACCCGGCCACATCCGCTGTTCGCTGCCTTCATCGGTGCGGCTCTGGACTACAAAGCGGCGGAACGGTTGCCGGTCGAGATTCCCGAACGTCCCAACGGCAACCCACATCCGGCCGGTGTGCAGGGGCTTCTGCATCAGCCGGTGACGCGTGCCTGAGCACGACTTCGAGACGGCGTCCTCCGAAACCGTCTACGAGGGAAGCATTTTGGCGGTCCGGGTCGACGAGGTGCGCATGCCGGGCGGCGATACCGCCAAGCGCGACGTCGTCGAGCATTTCGGCGCGGTCGCTGTCGCGGCAGTCAACGACGACCGGCAAATCGCGATGGTCTTTCAGTACCGGCACCCGCTCGGTCGGCGGCTCTGGGAACTGCCCGCCGGGTTACTCGACACGGCTGGTGAAGAGCCGCTGACGACCGCGAAACGCGAACTTCAGGAAGAGGCCGGGCTGGCAGCAAGCGACTGGCGAGTGCTGCTGGAAACCGCGTCGTCGCCGGGATGCACCGATGAATCCGTGCGCACCTATCTAGCTACCGGCCTGTCCCACGTGGACCGCGGAGACGCCGAAGCCGAGGAAGCCGACCTGAGCCTGCACTGGTTCTCGCTCGACAAGGCCGCAGACATGGTGCTCTCCGGAGAGATCGTCAACGCGTCGGCGGCGGCGGGAGTGCTGGCCGCCCACGCGGCAGTGGTCGACGGTAAACCGACTCGGCCAGTCGAATGCCCATGGCAAGACCGTCCGACGGCGTTCGCGCGGCGAAAGGCTCGGCGATGACGACTGATTCCTTATCTGCTCCTCGCGTCCGCGCCGCGGCGGCGCTGGACGGCCAGGTGCAGAGCTACCTCGACCACCTCACGATCGAGCGCGGGGTGGCCGCCAACACGCTGTCGTCGTACCGGCGGGACCTGCGGCGCTATCAGGAGCACCTCGCGGGGCGCGGTATCCACGATCTGGTGGACGTCACAGAGAACGACGTCAGCGACTTCGTGGTCTGGCTGCGACGTAGCGACCCCGCGACCGGTTCCGCGGGGCTGTCGGCGGTTTCCGCGGCCCGCGCGTTGGTCGCGGTTCGCGGACTGCACCGCTTCGCCGCGACCGAGGGCGTGACCGCGGTCGACGTCGCCAGCGCGGTGAAGCCGCCGACGCCGAGCAGACGGCTGCCGAAGAGCTTGACGGTTGACGAAGTGCTGGCGCTGCTGACCGGAGCAGGCGGCGACGGCCCGTCCGACGGCCCGCTGACGTTGCGCAACCGTGCGCTGCTGGAGTTGCTGTACTCCACGGGTGCGCGTATCTCTGAGGCGGTCGGGCTGGACGTCGACGACGTCGACACCACCGCTCGGTCGGTACTTCTGCGCGGAAAGGGCGGCAAGCACCGGTTGGTGCCGGTAGGCAGACCGGCTGTCGACGCGCTTGACGCCTATTTCGTGCGGGGCAGACCCGAACTGGCGCGCCGCGGCCGCGGAACACCCGGGATCTTCCTCAACGCGCGCGGCGGGCGGCTGTCGCGGCAGAGCGCCTGGCAGGTCTTGCAGGACGCTGCCGAGCGGGCCGGCATCTCCTCGGCCGTTTCGCCGCACACCCTGCGGCACTCGTTCGCCACGCATCTGCTCGAGGGCGGCGCCGACGTCCGCGTCGTGCAGGAGTTGCTCGGCCACGCGTCGGTGACGACCACACAGATCTACACCCTGGTGACGGTTCATGCGCTGCGCGAAGTATGGGCAGGTGCGCACCCGCGGGCGCACTAACCCAAAAAATCCGATTCCAGCACCAAGTCGCGCACCAGTGTCTGGTATTCCGCATGGGTACTGTGCTCGACCGTGTTGAATCTTCGGCCTTGCTGTTCGGTCATGTACTTGCGGTACTCGGGCGCACCCGGGACTCGGACGTTGTCTGCGACCACGATCGACCCCGGATGCAGCCAGCCGCGGGCGAGGATGTGTTTCAGGTCGGCCAGATAGACGCTCTTCTCGTGGTCGATGAACAGCAGGTCCAACGCACCCGCGGAGAACCCCTGCGCGGCGAGCGCATCGAGCGTGCCACCGCCGTCGCCGATCGTGCCGACGACGCAGGTGACCCGGTCGTGAACGCCTGCGTGCACCCAGACCCGGCGGGCGATTTCCGCGTTGGCCGCCGACGCCTCGACCGAGTACACCTTGGCCTTCGGCGCGGCGCGGGCGATCCGCAGCGCCCCGTATCCGACGTAGGTGCCAAGCTCCAGACACAGCGTCGGCTCGGCGCGTTTCACCGCGGCGTCGAGCAGCAGTCCCTTCTCGTCGCCGACGGCGATCAGGTATGCCTGGTCGTAAGCGAACGCGTCGATCGTTGCCAGCACGTCGTCGACATCGCCCATGCGCGCATGGGTTTCGACATAGTCGGCAACCGCGGCCTCCCGGCCGTCCCCCCACTGACCGGTCTTGGCGTAACTGCGCGCACCGATCCCCATCCGGATCACCGACCAGCGCAGCATTCCCAGCCGTCGCTTCACACTCATGTTTCACACCCTAAGCGGGTCGCCCCATTTCCAGCCCACGACGTGGCTAAACTTGCCGCGATGTCCGCCACCATGCCCTGCGACGGTAAGTCGTGACCGACGACGTCTCTGGGGCGAGCGAAGCGACGGGAATGGGACCCGGGGCGAGCGAAGCGACGGGGATGGGACCCGGAGCGAGCGAAGCGACGGGGATGGGACCCGACAGCGCCGAGCTCGGTCTGACAGGCCGGCCGCCGCGGAGCATTCCCGATCCCAAGCCCAAGACCGCGCACGGTCCGGCGAAGGTCATCGCGATGTGCAATCAGAAGGGCGGAGTCGGCAAGACCACCTCGACCATCAATCTGGGCGCGAGCCTGGCCGAATACGGCCGTCGGGTGTTGCTCGTCGACCTCGACCCGCAGGGCGCGCTGTCCGCCGGTCTCGGCGTGCCGCACTACGAGTTGGACACGACCATCCACAACGTGCTCGTCGAGTCGAAGGTGTCGCTCGACGACGTGATGGTGCACACCCGGGTCAAGCACATGGACCTGGTGCCCAGCAACATCGACCTGTCCGCTGCCGAAATCCAGCTCGTCAACGAGGTGGGTCGGGAGCAGACGCTGGGACGCGCGCTGCATCCGGTGCTCGACCGCTACGACTATGTGCTCATCGACTGTCAGCCGTCGCTGGGCCTGCTGACCGTCAACGCGCTCGCGTGTGCTGATGGCGTCGTGATTCCCACTGAGTGCGAATACTTTTCGCTGCGAGGTCTGGCGTTGCTCACCGACACCGTCGACAAGGTTCGCGACCGGCTCAATCCGCGCCTGAATATCACGGGCATCCTGATCACCCGGTTCGACGCCCGCACGGTGAACGCCCGTGAGGTGATGGCCCGGGTGGTCGAACGCTTCGGCGATCTCGTGTTCGACACCGTGATAACCCGCACCGTTCGGTTCCCCGAAACCAGCGTGGCGGGTGAGCCGATCATCACATGGGCGCCGAAATCCGGTGGCGCAGAGGCTTATCGGTCGGTGGCCCGCGAGGTCATCGACCGGTTCGGCGGCGCGTGACATCGACGCAATCGACGCCGGATACCGGGTTCCACGTCCGGCTGAGCAACTTTGAGGGGCCCTTCGACCTCCTGCTGCAGCTGATCTTCGCGCATCGGCTGGACGTGACCGAAGTGGCCCTGCATCAAGTGACCGACGAGTTCATCGCCCACACCAAACGCATCGGTGCCGAATTCGGGTTGGAGGAGACGACTGCGTTCTTGGTCGTGGCGGCCACGCTGCTCGATCTCAAGGCGGCGCGGTTGCTGCCGGCGGGGGAGGTGGATGACGCCGAGGACCTGGCATTGCTGGAGGTGCGCGACCTGCTGTTCGCGCGGCTGCTGCAATACCGGGCGTTCAAGCACGTCGCCGAGATGTTCGCGGAACTGGAAGCCGCCGCGCTGCGCAGCTATCCGCGCGCAGTCTCGCTGGAAGACCGCTTCGCCGATCTACTGCCGGAAGTGATGCTCGGCGTCGATGCCGGGAACTTCGCGCAGATCGCCGCGATCGCGCTGATGCCCCGGCCGATTCCGACCGTGGCCACAGAGCACCTGCACGAGACAATGGTTTCGATTCCCGAGCAGGCCGGTCATGTGCTCGACGCGCTGGCACGCCGGGGCGCGGGCCAATGGGCCACGTTCCGCGAGCTGATCGCCGATTGCCGTGAGGCCATCGAGATCGTGGGCCGGTTCCTGGCGTTGCTCGAGCTCTACCGACTGCGGGCGGTAGCATTCGACCAGTCAGAACCGCTTGGTGTGCTCCAGGTTTCGTGGACCGGAGACCGGCCGACAGACGAAGATTTGGTGAAGGCCACTACTGATGAGTGACGAAATCCCGGATCTGGATCTAGAGCTCGAGTTGGAGCCCCAGACCCAGCTCGACGACGCCGAACTGACCGCAGCGCTGGAGGCGCTGCTGCTGGTCGTGGATACACCGGTACCGGTCGCGACGCTGGCGACGGTGACGCAGCAGACCACCGACCGGGTGGAGATCGCGCTGCAGGCGATGGCGTCGGCGCTCGAGGACCGCGGCAGCGGTATCGATCTTCGCGAGGCCGGCGGCGGGTGGCGCATGTACACCCGGGCGAGGTTCGCGCCGTACGTCGAGAGGCTGTTGCTCGACGGCTCGCGGTCCAAGCTGACTCGCGCGGCGCTGGAGACGCTGGCGGTGGTCGCCTATCGCCAGCCGGTGACCCGCGCCAGGGTGAGCGCGGTCCGCGGCGTCAACGTCGACGCGGTGATGCGCACGCTGCTCGCGCGGGGGCTGATTACTGAGGGCGGCACCGATTCGGACACTGGCGCAATGACTTTCGCGACCACCGAGATGTTCCTCGAGCGGTTGGGGTTGTCGTCGCTGGCCGATCTGCCCGATATCGCGCCGCTGCTGCCTGACGTCGACGTCATCGACGACATCGCCGAATCACTGGACGCCGAGCCACGATTCGCCAAGCTCAACACCGGCCCACCGATAGAGGATCCCAAGCCGTTCGACGTGGACGAGTCGTGAGCGAGCCGATCCGGCTGCAGAAAGTATTGTCCCAGGCCGGTATTGCGTCACGGCGGGTGGCAGAGAAGATGATCGTCGACGGACGTGTCCAGGTCGACGGGCAGGTGATCACCGAGCTCGGCACCAGGGTGGACCCGGTGACGTCGGTGGTGCACGTCGACGGTGCCCGTGTGATGCTCGACGACACCCTGGTGCACCTGGCGCTGAACAAGCCGCGCGGCATGCATTCGACGATGTCGGATGACCGCGGCCGGCCGTGCATCGGCGATCTGATCGAACATCGGGTTCGGGGGAACAAGAATCTCTTTCACGTCGGGCGGCTCGACGCCGACACTGAAGGGCTGATCTTGTTGACAAACGACGGCGAGCTCGCCCACCGGCTGATGCATCCGTCGTATCGGGTGCCGAAGACGTATGTGGCCACGGTCGACGGCGCCGTGCCGCGGGCATTGGGCAAGGCGCTGCGGGCCGGGGTCGAACTGGACGACGGGCCGGCCGCCGTCGACGACTTCGCAGTGGTCGACAAGGCATCCGGCAAGAGCTTGGTACGAATCACCCTGCATGAGGGTCGCAAGCGGATAGTGCGGCGTCTGTTCGACGCGATTGGCTTTCCCGTGCAGTCGTTGGTGCGCACCGACATCGGTGCGGTTTCGCTGGGCAACCAGCGCCCCGGCAGCATCCGGCCACTACGCCGCGACGAAATCGGCCAGCTGTACAAAGCGGTCGGGCTGTGACCGCATCGCTCGCGATCGCGATCGACGGGCCCGCCGGCACCGGAAAGTCTTCGGTGGCAAAAGGGTTGGCACGTGTGTTGGGTGCCCGCTACCTCGACACCGGCGCGATGTACCGCGTGATGACTTTGCACATGTTGCGCACAGGCATCGACGTGAACGATCCGGAGGCGGTGGCTGCCGCATCGGTTGACGTCGCGCTGTCGGTCGGGTACGACCCCGACGAGGAGCATAGTTATCTTGCCGGAGAGGATGTTTCAGGACTGATCCGCGGCGACGCGGTGACCCGCGCTGTCTCTGCAGTGTCGGCTGTGCCGGCGGTACGCCAGCGGCTGGTGTGGCGACAGCGGGAACTCGCTGCAGGACAGGACAGCGTGGTGGTGGAGGGCCGAGACATCGGTACGGTCGTACTGCCCGATGCCGACGTGAAGTTCTTCCTGACGGCGTCAGCGGAGACGCGCGCCCGCCGGCGCAACAGTCAGAACGTGGCAAGCGGCCTGGGCGACAACTACGCAGCCGTGCTCGCAGATGTCCAGCGCCGCGATCGTCTGGATTCCACGCGTGCGGTGTCACCGCTGCGCCCTGCCGACGACGCGATCATTGTGGACACGAGCGAGATGACCGAGGCCGAGGTCATCGCGCACCTGGTCCGTATTGTCGAGCAGCGGGACCGGGCACTGCGATGAGTGACGATACGTGGGTCGACGAAAGTGACTGGGGGATAGCGAATTCTGTGCAGCCGCCGGTGGTCGCGGTGGTCGGGCGGCCGAACGTCGGCAAGTCGACTCTCGTCAACCGGATCCTCGGCCGTCGCGAGGCCGTCGTACAGGACGTCCCGGGGGTGACCCGGGATCGGGTGTCGTACGACGCGCTCTGGATCGGGCGGCGCTTCGTCGTGCAGGACACGGGCGGATGGGAGCCTGACGCAAAAGGGCTGCAGCAGTTGGTCGCCGAGCAGGCATCGGTGGCGATGCGGACCGCGGACGCGATCGTGCTCGTTGTCGACGCGACTGTGGGAGCGACCACTGGCGACGAGGCTGCGGCGCGCACGCTTCGGCGCTCTGGCAAGCCGGTGTTTTTGGCCGCCAACAAGGTCGACACCGAGCGGGGTGAGGCAGATGCGGCCGAGTTGTGGTCGCTGGGATTGGGTAAGCCGTACGCGATCAGCGCGATGCACGGCCGCGGGGTGGCGGACCTGCTCGACGACGTGGTGGCAGTACTCCCCGAGATGTCGGAAGGCGGGGCTGCGACGGGGCTGCGACGGGTGGCTCTGGTGGGCAAGCCGAACGTGGGGAAGAGCTCGCTGCTGAACAAGTTGGCGGGCGGCGAACGATCGGTGGTCCACGAGGTTGCCGGCACCACGGTCGATCCCGTGGACTCGCTGATCGAGTTGGGCGGTGAGGTATGGCAATTCGTCGACACCGCGGGTCTGCGGCGCAAGGTCGGTCAGGCCAGCGGCCACGAGTTCTATGCGTCGGTACGCACGCACGGCGCGATCGATGCCGCTGAGGTGGCCATCGTCCTCGTCGACGCGTCGCAGCCGCTGACTGAGCAGGATCAGCGGGTGCTGTCGATGGTCATCGAGGCCGGGCGAGCGCTGGTCATGGCGTTCAACAAGTGGGATCTGGTCGACGAGGACCGCCGCTATCAGCTGGAGCGCGAGATCGACCGCGAGCTGGTTCAGGTGCAGTGGGCGCCGCGGGTCAACATCTCTGCGATGACGGGGCGGGCCACGCAGAAGTTGGTCCCGGCGCTCCAGACGGCGCTGGCGTCGTGGGACACGCGCATTTCGACCGGCCGGCTGAACTCGTGGCTGAAAGAGGTCGTGGCCGCGACACCGCCGCGGGTGCGCGGCGGCAGGCAGCCGCGAATATTGTTCGCGACGCAGGCGACCGCGCGGCCCCCGACATTTGTGTTGTTCAGCACCGGATTTCTGGAGGCGGGATACCGGCGATTTCTGGAGCGGCGGCTGCGCGAGACGTTCGGGTTTGAGGGCAGCCCGATCCGGATCAACGTGCGGGTGCGGGAGAAGCGCAAGGCCGGGTCACGGTAGTCGTCGTCGCCGACAGACGCTTCGCGGCATAGTCCGAGTTGCCCGCGTCTAAGCGACAACAGCGTTTTTCCTGGCCACGGGCATAATTCCTACCGAGTCGGTCAGCGACAATATCGGGCTCGCACCGCAGGTCCACGGATTGTCGCTCGTAGTCGGGCACATAGGGTTCTCGCGTGTCCGTCTTACACATGGTCTTGATCGCGCTCGCCGGCGTGGGTGCGGGTGCGATCAACGCGATCGTCGGTTCGGGCACGCTGATCACGTTTCCGACGCTGGTCGCGCTGGGCTATCCGCCGGTGACGTCGACGATGTCGAATGCGGTCGGGCTGGTGGCGGGCAGCAGCTCGGGGACGTGGGGATACCGGCGGGAGTTGCGCGGGCAGTGGCATCGGCTGCGCTGGCAGCTGGTGGCGTCGCTGATAGGGAGCGTGCTCGGGGCGTTCTTGCTGCTGCATTTGCCGCCGACGGTGTTCAACGCCGTGGTGCCGGCGCTGCTGATCTTCGCGTTGGTTCTTGTCGTGGTCGGCCCGAAGATCCAGGAGTGGGCACGGCGGCGGGCGGAGTTGGCAGGCCAATCGGCGGATCGTCTGTCGCGGAGGCGAATGATCGTCTTGGTCTTGGGCACGTTTGCCGTCGGCGTGTACGGCGGGTATTTCACTGCGGCGCAAGGGATTCTGTTGATGGCGGTGATGGGCGCGCTGCTGCCGGAGGATATTCAGCGGATGAACGCGGCGAAGAATCTGCTGGCGTTGGTGGTGAACGTCGTCGCGGCAATCTCGTACACGGTGGTGGCGTTCGACCGGATCAGTTGGCTGGCGGCTGGGCTGATCGCGGCGGGGTCGCTGGTCGGCGGATTCCTCGGTGCGCACTTCGGTCGGCGGATGTCGCCGAACGTACTGCGTGCGGTGATCGTCGTCGTGGGTCTGATCGGGCTGTACCGGCTGCTGACGGTGTGAGTCCGGTAGGCTTTCGACCTGCCGCGGGGTCATCTCCGGCGGCGACGGGCTGTGGCGCAGTTTGGTAGCGCACTTGACTGGGGGTCAAGTGGTCGCAGGTTCAAATCCTGTCAGCCCGACGCAGGTCAGAGGCCGTTTCCGAGATTCGGGAGCGGCGTTTTTCATGCTTTGACCACAACGGGTGACCACAACCAGCTCATAAGCCGAGCGCCGCACCCAAACCGTCGACCGCAGCCCGCGCTGTGTCGTCGCTGGTGTGCCCGTACAGGTCACCGGTGATGCTGATGGATGAATGCCCGAGCAGGTCGGCCGCAGCCTTGATATGCACGCCGGACTCCAACCAAGCGATCGCCGCGCTGTGGCGCATCGTGTGCGCGCCCACGTCCTCGATGCCCGCCTTGGCCGCTGCCAGCTCGACGGTCCGCAGCAGGTTCCGCGGGTCGACCATCGTTCCGAACTCGGTGGCGAACACCACGCCGGTATCCGTCCACTGGTCACCGGCCGCGAGCCGTTCCTGTAGCTGCTGGGTACGCCACGCCTTGAGTTGAGCCACAACCCCGGCGTGCAGCGGAACCCGCCGCCGGGACCGCTCGGTCTTCGGCTCGGTCAACACCAGCTCGCCATCGACCCGCGACAGTGTGTGCCGCACCCGAAGCTCGCCCTTGTCGAGATCCACGTCGGACCACCGCAAACCGGACACCTCGCCTCGGCGCAGCCCGGTCGACGCCATCAGTAGCACCGCCACGTAGTAGCGCAGGCCCCGCGCCGCGTCGAGTAACCGGGTCACGTCAGCAGCGGGCAGGTAGTTCGCCTCCTGACGCGCCACAGCGGGACGCTTCACCTTGGCGACCGGATTCGACGCCAGCAGCCCGTCGCGGACCGCCACGTCGAGCGCCTGGCGCAGCACCGTGTAGACCGAGCGCACGGTCGAGTCGGCCAGCTCCTTAGCGCGCAACTCGACTATCAGCGCCTCTACGTCGGTTGGCATTCAACCGGTCCAGCCGCTTCGCCCCGATGGCCGTGCCCTCCAGATGCTTACGCGACAACGAGCCGTACAGCGACTTGGTGGTCGCCTTGCGGTCTGAGGCCGCCAACGTTGATTCTCGCCACCGCTTCAGCCACGACGTCACCGTGTCGGGCGCATCCTTCGCAGGCTTGCCGTCCTCGATACGCTGTCGAACCGTTTTCAGCTCCCGCCGCACCTCCGCGGCCGTCTTGCCATAGACGTATGTGCGCCGACGCTTGTCCGTCGCATCGACGTACGACAGGGACGCTTCCCATCGGCCGTCCGCCCGCTGTCGGACGTTGCCTTCTCCGTTGGCGCGTTTACTCATGCTTTCTTCTTTCCTTGCTTCGTTTTCCGGGAGAGAAAGCCGCGCAGCCTGCACTCGGCGACGATGTTTCCGCCCTGGCGAATCCCGACGCCGAATGCGTCGGCGACGGCTTGTGTGGGCGTGCCGTCGAAGTTGTCCCGGTAGATCTGGGCAGCGCGCTTGTAGTCGTCCGTCTTGAGGCGCTGGCGACCGGTTCGACGCCGCTCTAGGAACTCCGCGATGCGCTTATCCGCCGTACGGTCGTTGATTCGGAAGACCGGTTTGCCATCTGGGCCGATGTCCGCGCAGAAAGCCGCATAGAAGTCGTAAATCACCGACCGAGTCACTTGGAAGTCGGAGGCCTTGACCTCGCGGCCTATCTCGAAGCCGTACCTGGTGGCGAACCCGATAGCGACTATCTTCGGAACGCCTTCCACCAGTTCGACTCTCGCGCCCCACGAAGGTGCGGGGATGACGTTCGTACCTTCAACTTCAAGCCACAGCGGCATCCTTCGTCCGTCGACAACTGCGAACTCTGTGGACACCCGGTAGTAGCACGAAGGGGCGTTCTCGTCGTTTGGGTCTGCGAAGTATGCGCCGCGCTTGTGTGAATCCGCGTCGGGAAGCGAATCCTCGGGCATTCCGAACCAAATTAACTTCATAGTAGCTAACTATGCAGCTAACCCTGCATTCTGTCAACGACGCCCGTACACCGGCGGGTCCCACCGAACGGAAGAGAACGAATGCCCGAACTAGTCAATCGACTGGTGTCGATTCAGGAGGCGCGTGAGAAATGGCTCGGCGGCCTCGGTCGAACCACCCTCTACGAACTCATCAAACGCGGCGAGCTTACCCAGGTACACATAGGCCGGCGCAGCTTCATCACCGCGGAATCCCTTGAGGGATACGTGAATAGGCTTCAG
>DATBFF010000179.1:0-64440 GCA_036558625.1 Mycobacterium sp.
CTTGGTGCCTACCGACACACCGGGTGTGAACATCGTCCGCAACGTCGGCCTGGCCGGTGACGAGCACGAGGGCTCCCACGCGCTGATCCACTACGACAACGTCCGGGTGCCGTCGTCGGCGCTGCTGGGCGGCGAGGGGCAAGCGTTCGTCATCGCCCAAACTCGCCTCGGCGGCGGTCGAATCCACCATGCGATGCGGACCATCGGCCTGTCGTCGGCAGCGTTGGACATGATGTGCGAGCGCGCGTTGAGCCGCCACACCGCGGGCAGCCGGCTTTCCGACAAGCAGTTCGTGCAGGGCTACATCGCGGATTCCTACGCGCAGCTCGCCCAGTTCCGGCTGCTGGTGCTCTACACCGCGTGGGAGATCGACAAGTACAACGACTACAAGAAGGTCCGCAAAGACATCTCTGCGGTGAAGGTGGTCCTGCCGACCGTGCTGCATGACATCGCTTGGCGGGCAATGCAAGTCCACGGCGCTCTCGGCGTCACCAATGAGATGCCGTTCATGGGGATGATTCATGGCGCCGCAGCTCTCGGCCTGGCCGACGGGCCGACCGAGGTGCACAAGGCAACCGTCGCCAAGCAGGTGCTGCGCGACTACCGGGCCAGCGACGACGTCTGGCCAAGCGAATGGATTCCGAGGAAACGCGACGCGGCCCGCGCCAGGTATGCGGAGTACCTCGAGAACGAAGTGGGGAACTTGTGAGCGAAGCCGCCATCGACACCGAGCGGCTCGCCGACTGGATGGATGCCGCCGCGCTCCCCGGCAAAGGCGAGCCTCTCGACGCCGAATTCCTGTCCGGTGGCACGCAGAACGTCATCTACAAGATCAGCCGTGGCGAGGAGCTCTGCGTCCTTCGCATGCCCCCGCCTGATGCTCCGCCAGACCGGGACAAGGGAATCCTGCGGGAATGGCGGATCATCGAAGCGCTCGACGGCACCGACGTACCGCACACCGCGGCCGTCGGTGTCTGTCCCGACGCGTCTGTTCTGGGTCGCCCGTTTTATCTGATGGGGTTCGTCGACGGTTGGTCGCCGATGGATCAGCACGGCAGGTGGCCCGAGCCGTTCGACAGCGATCTCGACGCGCGCGCGGGATTGTCATACGAACTGGCAGAAGGTATTGCACTGTTGTCCAAGGTCGACTGGAAGGCCAAGGGACTGCACGATCTTGGCCGTCCCGAGGGTTTCCATGAGCGCCAGGTCGACCGGTGGATCGCGTTCTTCGAGCGAATCAAGGGCCGCGAGATCGACGGGCTCGACGTCGCCACGGAGTGGCTGCGCAACCACCGTCCGCTTGACTTCGTTCCCGGATTGATGCACGGCGACTATCAGTTCGCAAACGTCATGTACCGGCACGGTGCACCGGCGCGGATGGCCGCGATCGTGGATTGGGAGATGGGCACGGTGGGCGACCCGAAGCTGGATCTCGGGTGGATGGTGCAGAGTTGGCCCACGGACACCGGCGCATCTGCAAGTTCGGAGATGAGCTATGTCGACATGCGCGGGATGCCGTCGCGCGCAGCGGTGATCGACCACTACGCCAAAGTGGCCGGGCGTCAGGTCGACGACCTCGATTATTACCTGGTGTTGGCCAAGTGGAAGCTGGCGATCGTGCTGGAGCAGGGCTTTCAGCGCGCTGGCGAAAACGAGAAGCTTCTCGCATACGGCCCAGTCATCACGTCGCTGATGCGCTCGGCGGCCGATCTCGCCGAAGCCAGCGACTACCGGTGAGAGCTGCGGTCTGCCCGGCATACGGGCCACCCGAGGTCGTCCGCATCGAAGAACACCCGGCACCGATTCCGGGGCCCGGGCAGGTGCGGGTGCGCGTGGCCGCCGCCGCAGTGAACTACCCCGACGTGCTGCTGGTGGCCAACAAGTATCAAATCAGCGTGCCGCCCCCGTTCGTCGTCGGCAGTGAGTTCGCCGGCGTGGTCGACAAAATCACTGATGAGACAGGCGATCTCGCTGTCGGCGACCGGGTCAGCGGCGCCGGCCTTTGCGGTGCGTTCGCCGAATTGGTCGCAGTTCCCGCCGCGGGGCTGAGCCGAATACCCGCCGGTGTCGACGAGCGTGCCGCCGCAGCGTTCGGCGTCGCGTACCGGACGGCTTTCCACGCGCTGCGGTCGGTCGCTAAGGTGAGCCCCGGCGACGACGTCGTCGTGCTCGGAGCCGGCGGCGGCGTCGGCCTCGCCGCGGTCCAGCTCGCAGTCCAACTCGGCGTGTCGGTCACCGCCGTGGCGTCCAGCGACGAAAAGCTCTTCATTGCAAGGTCTTACGGTGCGACGCATCTGATCAACCACCGCTCGTGTGAATTGCGGCCAGCGCTTCGAGAGGCGCTTCCCGATGGCGCCGACGCTGTCGTCGACCCTGTCGGCGGGGAACTCTCCGAGCCGGCGCTGCGCGCGCTGCGTCGCGGGGGCAGATTCGTCACCGTCGGCTATGCATCGGGCGTCATTCCCCGCATCCCTCTGAACGTCGTGCTGTTGAAGGGCGTGCAGATCGCCGGCTTCCACTTCCAGGACGTGGTACCCGACGAGTTCGCGCGCAACGAAGCAGAACTCGCGGAACTGCTGGTGTCCGGTCGCGTAGCCCCCCATGTCGGAGCCACCTATCCCCTCGCCGAAACGGCTGCGGCACTACGACATGTCGCCGACGGCAAGGCCATCGGCAAGGTCCTCATCACCTTTTGATTCTCCGCGAGCGTGCGTGTCTGTTGGCCGACACGCCGCAATTGCATCCGATTTCACGCACGCTCGTCAGGCCGCGAGCGTGCGCAGACGCCGGTGATATCTCGGCGTGTCGTGCAGCAGACACGCACGCTCGCGCAAAGGGGGGGCTAGCTGGCGGGGACCAGATCCGCTGTCGCCGACAGGCAGTTCGTCATGCCACTACGGAATGTCTCGCACGTGCCAATCGCCAGCGGTGGCAGCTCGAGCGCGGCCAGCGCCTGACTTTTGAACGCCCGCGCCGCCGCGCTCAGCCGGTGCTCGACGGAGTCGACGCTGCGATTCAGCTCCGCCGGCCACGTCTCGCCCCACAGCGTGACTTCGGTGGTGCCGTGATCCAGCGCGTCGAGCACCCCACTGCGGATGCGCGCGTCCGACCCGAACAGTGCCGTCGACACCGCGAGTGTGTGCGGTCGCGGACGCTGTGTCGACATCGCCAAAGCCGTTTCCAGATCCAGTGTTTCGGCGCCGAGGATCTGGAGGGGCCGACGGTCGTCATCGCCGTCCAACAGAACAGCGACGTCCCAGCCGGCCGTCACCCGGTCGAACAGCCAGCCGCCGGCGGACGTCACCACATCGGCGACGCTGGCGGCGACGACGTCGAGGCGGTATCTCATGTCGTCGGCGCCAGCTCGCGAGCCAGTGATTCGGTGTAGCCCTTGAACACCTCCGCGAGCGGAATCGACGGATCGAGCAACCATGTTGTCTCCATTCCCGTGATGAACGCGATGATCTCGGTGGCCTTGGCAGCGGCGTCGATGTCGGGCCGGTAGCGGCCGGCGCGCTGGCCGGTGCGGATGATCCCGGCGATGATCTCGACGGCGTCGCGATACCGGTTGACGAGGCGGTCGTGCAGCGGGGCGTCCGGCAGGCTGTTCTCGACCAGCAGCACGGTGTAGGTGCCGATCAGTTCCGGGGCCCGGTCGAAGCGCTCGGCCACCCGGCGGATCTCGGTCACCAGGTCGCCCGTCGAACGGTCGGCGTGCGCATCGTCGTCGGCGTCGCGGGCGTCGAGCACCGCGTTGAGCAACTGCTCCTTGGACTCGAAGTGGTGCAGCAACCCTGCCGGGGTGACGCCCGCTTCCTTGGCGATTTGCGCCAGCGAGGTGGTGCGCCAGCCATGACGTGCCAGCAGTCGCTCGGCAACTGCGAGAATCCGCTGCCGACGGTCCTCCCCTTTTGCCAGCAGAGTGGCATAAGGCCTGGCAGCGGGCACGGGGCTCCCTCGTCGAATTCAGCCTGAACCAACCTAGTGAACACACAGTAGGTTGGTTTGGCTGCTGTGGCAAGTACCTCGGCCCCGTTGTTCGACGGCCCTCAGCCGAGGGCGCGCACCGGCACGTTGGACCAGCCGAAGACGTTCGTCATGTGTACCCGGCGCAAGCCGGACCGGTCGATCTCGTAGTGCGGAATCAAATCGAGGAGTGCCTCGATGGCGATCCGCCCTTCCATACGTGCCAGCGCCGCGCCCAGACAGCTGTGGATTCCGTAGCCGAAGCCGATGTTGTATCCGACCTTTCGCTCGCGGTCGATGTCGAAACGGTCGGGATCGGCGAACATCCGCTCGTCGCGCAGGGCAGAGCCGTTGATGAGCACGACGGTGCTGCCCGCCGGGATCGTCGTGTCGCGCACCGTCACGTCGCGCGTGGCGCACCGGACGTTGTACTGCGACGGGCCCTCGTAGCGCAGCAGCTCCTCGAACGCGGCGGGGACCTTGCTGCGGTCCTGCCGCAGTTCGTGCCACTGGTCGGGGTTCTCGGCGAACACGACGGCGGCGTTGCCGACCAGCTTGGTGACCGTCTCGGCACCTGCGCCGCCGAGCATCGTGGCGAACCCGGTGATCTCGATGTCGTCGAGCTTGCGAACCTCGCCGTCCTCGGTGATCTCGGTTTCGATCAACCGGCTGATCATGTCGTCCTGTGGCTGTGCCCGCCGCTGCTGTATCAGGTGGTAGTAGTACACACCGGCCTGGACGTTGGCCTCCATGCCCTCTTTCGAGGCAGTCATGGAACCGGGCTCACGCTCGAGGCTCTTGTCCATCCAGAGGCGCAGTTGTTGCCGGTCCTCGGCGGGCACGCCGAGCATCGTCGTGATGATCTCGACCGGAAACAGCGCCGAGAAGTCGGCGACCGCGTCGAACGAGGACGGATCAAGTTGCGCCACAACCTCATCGATCTTCTCGCGAACCATCGCTTCCAGCGATGTGACCGCGCGCGGGGTGAACACCCGGTTGACGAGCTTGCGGAACCGCTCGTGGTCGGGCGGGTCCATCATGATGATGATCTTCTGCAAAGACTGGTCGACTTCCGACGCCTTCATCATGTCGAGGGTGACGCCCTTGGCCGACGAGAATGTCGCGAAGTCTTTGTAGGCCGGCGCCACGTCCTCGTAGCGGGTCAGCGCGTAGAAATCGTATTTCGCGCTGTAGTACACCGGCGCCTCGTCGCGCATGCGACGGTAGGTGTCGAACGGAGAGTTGAAGAAGTCGTCTGAATACGGGTCGAACTCGACCTGACTGATCGACGTCATCTCTTACAACCCCAGGGATTTCGCGATGATCATCTTCATCACCTCACTTGTACCGGCATAGATACGTGCCACCCGCGCATCCGTGTACAGCCGTGCGATCGGGTATTCCATCATGTAGCCATATCCGCCGAAGAGCTGCAGGCAGCGGTCTATCACGCGGGCCTGCATCTCGGTGCAGAACAGCTTGACGCGCGCGGCGTCGGCGCCCGACAGTTCGCCGTCGACGTGGTCGGCCACCGCCCGGTCGAGCATCGTCTGCGCCGCTTCGATCTCCGCGGACACCGCGGCGAGCTCGAACTTGGTGTTCTGAAACGAAGCCACCGGCGTGCCGAACGCCTTGCGGTTCTTGACATATTCGATGGTCGCCGTCAGTGCGGAGCGCGCTTGCGCGACGGAACCGACCGCGACGGTCAGCCGCTCCTGCGGCAGGTTGTGCCCGAGATAGCCAAACGCCTCGCCCTCGTCGCCCAACCGATTGGCCGCCGGCACCCGCACGTCGGTGAACGACAACTCGGCGGTGTCTTGCACCTTGCAGCCCATCTTCTCCAGTTCGCGGCCCCGCGCGAACCCCGGCATGCCATCCTCCACGACCAGCAGCGTCAAGCCGCGGCGCCGGTTCTCGGGGTCGGTGGATGTGCGGGCGACGACGATCACGAGGTCGGCCTGGATGCCACCGGTGATAAAGGTCTTGGCTCCGTTGAGGACGTAATCGTCGCCGTCGCGCACGGCCGCGGTCCGCATCCCGGCGAGATCCGACCCGGTGCCGGGCTCGGTCATCGCGACCGCGGTCAGCAGCGTCCCTGCCGCCAGCCCGGGAAACCAGCGCCGGCGCTGCTCGTCGTTCGCGTAATGCAGGAAGTAAGGCAGGATGACCTCGAGTTGGGTTCGCACGGTCGACAACGTGACCAGTGCACGCGCTGCTTCCTCTTGCAGCACAACGTTATAACGGTAGTCTGGCTGCCCGGCCCCGCCGTACTCCTCGGGGATCGCCATGCCCAGCATGCCCAGCGCGCCCATCTGCTTGAAGACGTCGCGCGGCATCCGGCCGGCCTTCTCCCACTCGGGATAGTGCGGCACCACTTCTTTTTCGATGAAGTCCCGCGCCAGCTGACGGAACGCCTCGTGGTCTTCGGTGAACAGATCTCGACGCATCGGCGTTCCTATGCGACCAGCTCGACGAGCGTGGCGTTTGCGGTGCCGCCACCCTCACACATGGTTTGCAGCCCGTAACGAATTCCGTTGTCGCGCATGTGATGAATCATGCGGGTCATCAGCACCGCTCCCGACGCGCCGAGCGGGTGACCCAGCGCGATCGCGCCACCGAGTGGGTTCAGCCGCGCCGTATCGGCGCCGGTCTCGCTCTGCCAGGCCAACGGCACTGGCGCGAATGCCTCGTTCACCTCGAACACGCCGACGTCGCCGATCTTGACCCCGGCCTTGCGCAGCACTTTCTCGGTGGCCGGAATGGGGCCGGTCAACATCAGCACCGGATCAGCGCCGGTCACCGCGCCGGCGCGGTAGCGCACGATCGGCGTGAGGTCGAGCTCGAACGCCTTCTCGGTCGTGGTCACCAGCAGTGCCGCGGCCCCGTCGGAGATCTGAGACGAGTTGCCGGCGTGGATCACACCGTCGTCGGTGAAGGCCGGTTTCAACCCCGCCAATTTCTCGACGGTGGAACCTCGCCGCACGCCTTCGTCGGTGTCCACCACGGTTGCCACGTCCGGGAACACCGGGACGATCTGCACGTCGAAGGCGCCGGAATCCTGGGCGGCTGCGGCAAGTTCGTGGGACCGGACGGAGTACTCGTCGAGCTGGGTGCGCGAGAAGCCCCACTTCTGCGCGATCATCTCCGCGGACAGGCCCTGGTTGAAACTGAAGTCGTTGTAGCGCTCGAGGACCTTCGGCCCGTACGGCATGCCCGTGGCCCTGGCGGCACCGAGCGGCACCCGGCTCATCACCTCGACCCCACCCGCGACGACGACGTCCTGCTGGCCGGACATCACCGCCTGCACGGCGAAGTCCAGTGCCTGCTGGCTCGACCCGCATGCGCGATTGATCGTCGTGCCCGGAATCGCTTCCGGCCAGCCCGCGGCCAGCACCGAGTAACGCCCGATGTTGCTCGACTGATCGCCGACCTGCGATACGCATCCCCACACCACGTCGTCGACGATCGCGGGGTCGATCCCGCTACGTTCGGCGAGCGCGTTGAGCACAAGCGCCGACAGGTCGGCGGCGTGCATGCGCGACAAGGCGCCGTTGCGCTTGCCGACCGGCGTGCGGACCGCCTCGACGATGACCGTTTCACGCATCGGGCTGCTCCTTCCATCGCCCCGTGAACGCAGGGTCCCTCTTCTCGGCGAACGCGGCATACGCCTCCGCCGAGTCAGCAGTGGCGAAGTTACCCGGTTGGGCCCGGGCTTCGTTGGCAAGTGCCTCACGCAGCGTGGTGTCGGCTCCGTCGTTGAGCAGTCCCTTGCTCTGCGCCAGCGCGAAGGGCGGTCCGGCCGCCAGCCGCGCGGCCAGCTCGTCGACGAAACCGTCGATCTCTTCAGCTGGCTTGACCCAGGTGACCAGACCGAGCGAATGGGCCTCGCCCGCGTCGATCATCTCGGCGAGCAGCACCAGCCGTTTGGCCTGCTGCAGGCCGACGAGTTTAGGCAACAGCCACGAGCCGCCGAGGTCCACCGACAGCCCGCGTTTCGAAAAGATCTGGCAGAACCGCGATTCGGGTGTGGCGACCACGAAGTCGCATCCCAGCGCCAGGTTCCATCCCGCGCCGACGGCCACACCGGTCACCTTGGCGATCGTCGGCACGGTCAGTTCGTGCAGTGCCAGCGCGACGTCCGTGAGCCGGCGCAGCTTGTGCACCGGATGGATGTCCTCGGGGATGGAGATGTCCGCACCGGAGCAGAACGCGCCGCCCGCCCCGGTGACGACGAGAGCGCGCAGGTCGCGCTCACGGGCCGCGGCGCGCAGCGCGTCGGCCAGCTCCACCCACAGTTCTGCATTGATCGCGTTTTTGCGATCCGGCCGGTTCAGCGTCAGCGTGCGCACGTCGTCTCGATCTCTGCACAACAGCACAGGCGTCTCAGGCATAGGCCGGCCCGATCACGCCCTCGGCGCGCAGCGCCGCGAGTTCGACTGCGCTGACCCCTAATTCGCCCAGCACGGCATCGGTGTGTTCGCCGAGGGCGGGAACTGGCCCCATCGGCTGCTCGAAGCCGCTGATCACCGGCGGTGGCCGCAACGCGGCGATGTCGCCTTTGGGAGTACTGACCGTGCGCCACCGATCGCGCGCGGTGAGCTGCGGATGCACCACCACCTCGCTGGGTAGGTTGTACCGGGAGTTGCCGATCCCGGCTTCATCGGCGATCTTCTGGATCTCGGCTAAATCCCGCTGTGCACACCATGATTCAATCGCCTCATCGAGTACGGCGCGGTTGGCGCAACGGCCGGGGTTGGTGCGAAACCGCGGGTCGTCAACCAGATCGGGCCGATCGATGATCTCCCGGGCCAGCCGCTGCCACTCGCGGTCGTTGGTGGTGCCGAGCACGACGGTCTGGCCGTCGCGGGTGGAAAACGCACCGTAGGGCGCCACAGCGGGTGAGCCCACTCCGAGGGGTTGCTGGTCGATGCCGGAGTGCTGGGTGTACGTCAACTGGTAGCCCATGATGTCGGTCATCACGTCGAACAGACTGAGCGCCACCGACGGCGCCGGCGCCGATTCGGCGCGCCGGGCACGGGAGAACAGCAGCGCGACCACGGAAATGGCGGCATAGAGGCCGGTGGTGAAATCCCCCATCGCGGGTCCGGGCTTGGCCGGCATGCCCGGATAACCGGTGACGGCACACGAACCCGATTCCGCTTGCACCAGAAGGTCGTACGCGCGTTTGTGCGAGATCGGTCCACCCGGCCCATAGCCGTCGATCTCCACCGGAATGACATTGGGGTGTCGCTCGGCGAGGTCGGTGGGCGCTATCCCCAGGCGCGTCGTCGCACCCGGGGCAAGGTTCGACACGAACGCGTCGGCGCGGTCGAGCAGTAGATGCAGCAAGTCCATCCCCGCCGGCGACTTCGTGTTGAGCGTCACCGACTCCTTGCCGCGGTTGCACCACACGAAATGGGCGGCAAGCCCGCCGGGACCATTCACCACGTCGTCGTAATCGCGGGCGAAATCACCACCATTGGGGTTTTCCACCTTGATCACGCGCGCACCGAAGTCGGCGAGTACGCGCGTGCACATCGGAGCGGCCACCGCCTGCTCCATCGCCACCACGGTGATCCCGGCAAGCGGGGCATCGTGCCCGGTCACATCACCATGCCACCGTCGACGGGCAGCACTTGCCCGGTGATGTAGGACGCCGCATCGGACGCGAGGAACACAAACGCCCCGGCCACTTCCGCTGGTTCTGCCCAGCGCTTCAACGGAATCCGCGCCATCATGTTCGCGGCGAACTTCTCGTTGGTGCGGATGGTCTCGGTCATCGGTGTGGCGGCCAGCGGTGCAAGCGCGTTCACCAGGATTTTCTTCGAGGCCAGTTCGCGCGCAAGCGATTTCGTGAAACCGATGATTCCGGCCTTCGCCGCCGAGTAGTTCACCTGTCCCAACGTGCCGGTGATGCCGGCAGACGACGTCACGTTGATGACGCGGCCAGTCCCGTCAGTTGGGATGTACGGCAACGCAGCCTGCGTGCAGTGGAAGGTACCCATGACGTGGACGTCGAACGTCAACCGGAACGTCTCGTCGGTCAGCTTGGGGAACATCGCCGGTGACGTCACGCCCGCGTTGTTGACCAGGATGTGCAGCGCGCCCCCGCCGAGTCCCGCGGCCTGCTCGGCAGCGGCGTCGGCGGCGCCACGGTCGGCCACGTCAAGAGCGCACGAGTCAGCCTTGCCGCCCGCGGCGCGGATGCGTTCCGCCACAGCCGAAGCCGCCTCGCCGTTGACGTCGGTGACCAGGACAGCGGCCCCCGCGTCAGCGAGCGCAGCTGCGACGGCCGCGCCGATGCCGCCGCCTGCGCCGGCCCCGGTGACCATGGCGGCCCGCCCGGCCAGGTCGAAAAGTGGATTCGCCATTAATAGCTCCTCGGCAGGCCCAGCACATGCTCGCCCAAGAAGTTCAGGATCATCTCCTGGCTGACCGGGGCGATCTTCATCAGGCGCGCCTCACGGAAGTAGCGCGACACGTGGTACTCCTCGGAGTAACCCATTCCGCCGTGCAGTTGCAATGCTCGGTCAGCCGCAGCGAATCCGGCGTCGGCGCACAGGTACTTCGCCGTATTGGCTTCGCGCCCACAGGGTTTGCTGTTGTCATAAAGCCATGTGGCTTTGCGCAGCACCAGCTCCGCAGCGTCCAGTCGCGCCAGTGAGTCGGCCAGCGGAAACTGCAGGCCCTGGTTCATCCCGATCGGCCTGTTGAACACCACGCGCTCGTTGCCGTACCTGACGGCCTTCTCGAGTGCTACGCGGCCGATGCCGAGCGCCTCGGCGGCGATCAGCATCCGCTCGGGGTTGAGCCCGTCGAGGATGTACTTGAACCCCTTGCCCTCCTCGCCGACCCGGTCGGAGGCCGGCACCATCAGATCGTCGATGAACACCTCGTTGGAACTGACGGCGTTGCGGCCCATCTTGTTGATCGGACGGATGTCGACGTGGTCGCGATCGAGGTCTGTCAGAAACAACGTCATGCCGTCGGTTTTCTTGGTCACCTCGTCGTAAGGCGTTGTCCGCGTGAGCAATAGGATCTTCTCTGACTCGAGCGCCTTGGAGATCCACACCTTGCGCCCGTTGACGCGATAGACGTCGCCCTCGCGCTTCGCGAACGTGGTGATGCGCGAGGTATCCAACCCGGCACCCGGCTCGGTCACCCCGAAGCACACGTGAAGGTCGCCGTTGACGATGCGTGGCAGCGTCGCGGCCTTCAACTCCTCAGAACCGTGCTTGACCACCGGCTGCATTCCGAAGATCGACAGGTGGATCGCGCTGGCGCCGTTCATCGCCGCCCCAGAACGCGAAACCTCTTCCAGCAGCAGCGTGGCCTCGGTGATGCCGAGACCGTGACCGCCGTACTCTTCGGGAATCGTCATCCCGAGCCAGCCGCCCTTGGCGATCGCGTTGTAGAACTCCGACGGGAATTCGTGGGCCTGGTCTTTTTCCATCCAATAGTGGTCGTCGAACTTCGCTGCAAGCTCGGCGACCGACTTGCGGATCAGCTGCTGGTCATCGGTGAGCTCGAAGGTCATTCCGCCGCCGGGCACTGCCGTATCTCCTTTGGTTGAGTCACGCACCGGCGCATCCGGTCAAAACGGGCTCAGTCCGTGTTCCCGGTCAGCTCCTTGGCATTCGCCGCGAAGTCGGCGAACGAGGCACCGCCGTGGTCGTGCTTGGACAGGGCCCGGATCGAGACGTCGTGGCCTTCGGAGGCTTTGCGGAGCGCGCCGACGGTGGCTTGTTCCTTGGGGATGTGGGTGAACGGATCCCAGTGGTACCAGCGCATCGCGTTCTCGTAGGTCATCTTGTTGATCTCGTCGTCGGGCACGTTGTGCTCCTTCAGCACCTCGTCGAGCTGCTCGGGCGCTCCGGGCCACATCGAGTCGCTGTGCGGGTAGTCGGCTTCCCAGCAGATGTTGTCGATACCGACGTCGTTGCGCAGCTGCACGCCAACGTGATCGGAGATGAAGCAGGTCAAGAAGTGCTCCCGGAACACCTCGGAGGGTTTCTTGCCCTTGAAGTCCTGCCCGGTCCAGGTCGAATGCATCTCGAATGTGCGATCGGCGCGCTCCAAGAAGTACGGGATCCACCCGGTGCCGCCCTCCGACAGCGCGATCTTGAGATCGGGGTACTTCTTGATCGGCTTGGACCACAACAGATCCGCCGCAGCCTGCACGATGTTCATCGGCTGCAACGTGATCATCACGTCCATCGGCGCATCCGGCGCGGTGATCGCCAACCGCCCCGACGACCCGATGTGCACGTTCATCACCGTGTCCGTGTCCACCAACGCCTCCCACAACGGCGTCCAGTAGTCGTCGTGGAAACTCGGATAACCCATCGCCGCCGGGTTCTCGGAGAACGTCAGCGCATGCACGCCGCGGTTGGCGTTGCGCCGCACCTCCTTGGCGCACGCCTCGGCGTCCCAGATCACCGGCAACGTCATCGGGATGAACCGCGCGGGATACGCCGCGCACCACTCCTCGACGTGCCAGTCGTTGTAGGCCTGCAACAACGCCAGCGAAAAGTCCGCATCCTCGGTGGCGAACAACCGCCCGGCAAAGCCGGGGAACGACGGGAAACAGATCGACCCCAAAATCCCGCCCGCGTTCATGTCCTTGACCCGCTCGTCCACCTGCCAGCACCCCGGCCGGATTTCGTCGAGCCCCTGTGGCTCGATGCCGTACTCCTCTTTCGGGCGTCCGGCGACCGCATTCAGCGCGACGTTGGGGATCACCACATCACGGAACTGCCAGGTGTCGGAGCCGTCCGGGTTGTGCACCAGCCGCGGCGCGTCGTCGAGGTATTTCTTGGCGAGGTGGTTCTTGAACATGTCCGGCGGCTCGACAATGTGATCGTCGACGCTGATCAAGATCATGTCGTCCTTGTTCACGGGCCGTTCCTTTCCTTCGAAGCTCGGCGTCGTTGATCCAGTACCGTTCTCTATCTGAGGAAACTAGCTTCTCGCAGTGCGAGAATCAACGTCCTTAGTCTAGTCCTTCCCGGCGTCCAGGGCGCCTGCGCCCCGGTGCCTACCCATGTTCGTACCACGTCAGAGCCCGCGACATTGACCATCGGCGCAAAACGTGGAAACCTATTAGGCAATTACGAGAATCTGATTCTCACATGTGAGAGGATGACACCCGTGCGCCTGCCTCCGTTGCCCGCCGACCGGTGGAACGACGACGCCGTCCAGCAGGCGCTGGCGGTGATGCTGCCCGAGGAGCGGCGCAATCCGGAGCAGGCCAGCAACATCCTCTCGACGTTCGTCAACCACCCCGCGCTGACGAAGGCATTCCTGGTGTTCAACGTGCACCTGCTGTTCAACTCGACGCTGCCGGCACGGGAGCGTGAGCTGGCGATCCTGCGTGTGGCGCACCGTACCAACTCGGCATACGAGTGGGCCCAGCACGTCAAAATCGGAATCCGCGAAGGCCTGACCGAAGCCGAGATCGCCGACGTGCAACGCGCGCACGCCGAAGATGCCTTCGACAGCACGATCCTCACAGGCGTCGACGAGCTCATGGACAACCACCAGCTGTCGGACTCCACGTGGGCAGCGCTGGGCGAGCGCTTCGACGACCGGCAGCGGATGGACTTCGTCTTCACGGTGGGCTGCTACATCACCGTCGCGATCGCTTTGAACACCTTCGGCATAGAGCTCGAACAAGAGAGGTAGACAACCGTGGCATTCTTCCCGAAACCCCCAGCAGGCAGCTGGACTGAGAACTGGCCCGAATTGGGCACAGCACCAGTCGATTACACCGATTCGATCGACCCTGAGCAGTGGAAGCTCGAACAGCAGGCCATCTTCAAGCGGTGCTGGCTGAACGTCGGCCGGGTGGAACGACTTCCGCGCAAGGGCAGCTACTTCACCCGCGAGATGCCGTCGGCCGGCCCCGGCACGTCGGTGATCATCGTGAAGGACGTCGAAGACGGGGTCGAACAGGTCCGTGCCTTCTACAACATGTGCCGTCACCGCGGAAACAAGTTGGTATGGAACGACTATCCCGGTGAAGAGGTTTCCGGGTCGTGCCGCCAATTCACCTGCAAGTACCACGCGTGGCGCTACAGCCTCAAGGGTGACCTCACGTTCGTCCAACAGGAAGACGAGTTCTTCGACCTCGACAAGGCGGATTTCGGCTTGGTAGGTGTCCGCTGCGAAGTCTGGGAAGGGTTCATCTTCATCAACTTCGACGACGACGCCGAGCCACTCGTGGACTACCTCGGCGACTTCGCGAAGGGTCTTACCGGATACCCGTTCCACGAGATGACCGAGACCTACACTTATCGGGCCGAGGTCAACGCGAACTGGAAGCTGTTCATCGACGCGTTCGTCGAGTTCTACCACGCACCGGTGCTGCACATGAAGCAGGCGGTCAAGGACGAGGCCGAGAAGTTGGCCGGCTTCGGCTTCGAGGCCCTGCACTACGACATCAAGGGCAGGCATTCGATGATCTCGTCGTGGGGGGGCATGAGCCCGCCGAAGGACGAGAGCATGGTCAAGCCCATCGAACGCGTGCTGCACAGCGGACTGTTCGGCCCGTGGGACCGGCCCAAGATCGCGGGCATCCTGCCCGATGAGCTGCCGCCGGCGGTCAACCCTTCGCGCCACCACGCCTGGGGCCAGGACTCGTTCGAGTTCTTCCCGAACTTCACGCTGCTGCTCTGGGCACCGGGTTGGTATCTCACCTACCACTACTGGCCCACCGACGTGGACAAGCACATCTTCGAGTGCACGCTCTACTTTGTTCCCGCGACGAACACGCGTGAGCGGCTAGCGCACGAACTCGCGGCGGTGACGTTCAAGGAGTACGCATTCCAGGACGCCAACACTCTCGAGGCCACCCAGACGATGATCGGGACTAGGGTCGTCAAGGACTTCCCGCTGTGCGATCAGGAGATCCTGCTTCGCCATCTGCACAAGACGGCGTGGGACTACGTGAATGCGTACAAGAAAGAAAAGGGCCTCGACAACGGTGGAGGCAACGGCCACGCCGGCGCCGCGAGCAAGAAGGATGCCATCAATGCCTAGGTTGCCAGAAGAATTTTCCGACCTCGAGCGGTTCACCGACTGGTGCCTGCCGAACGAGGAAGATCGCTACCAGAAGCGGCTGTCTTCGACAATGGCAGAGATGCAGGACTTCTATGACACGGCGTTTCCTCGGCTCGAGGCGGTCATGGAGTACTGCGACGCCAGGTTTCCGCTCGACGGAATGCCTGACGACGCAAAGGCTCTCATCCACATGATGCAGTCGTTGGTCAACGTGTCGTTCCCGATCGAGGTCTGGAAGCAGCCGCGTGTTCTCGACAGTGGCGCCACATACATCACGTGCACCAAGGAGCCGGTGGTCTGAGCGTGTCGTCTGCTCTTCGCCCGAGAAGCTCATCGCTGCTCACCCTGCGGGCAGCCGGGCTGCTTGACGTCGACGCCGGCGAGATCGTCCGGCCGGGCATTCTGCGGATCGAGGACGACCGGATAGTCGGCATCGGCGGCGCGCCCGAGGGCGACGTCGTCGAGCTCGGCGACTCCACCCTGCTTCCTGGCTTGATGGATATGGAAGTCAACCTGCTGATGGGCGGACGCGGGGAGAACCCCGGGTTGTCGCAAGTGCAGGACGATCCCCCGACGCGCGTGCTGCGCGCCGTCGGCAACGCACGACGGACCCTGCGCGCCGGTTTCACCACTGTCCGCAACCTCGGGCTGTTCGTCAAGACCGGCGGCTATCTCTTGGATGTGGCGCTGGGTAAGGCGATCGACGCCGGGTGGATCGAGGGGCCGCGAATTGTGCCGGCCGGCCACGCGATCACGCCGACAGGCGGGCACCTGGATCCCACGATGTTCGCGGCGTTCATGCCCGGCGCGCTGGAGCTGACGGTCGAGGAGGGCATCGCCAACGGTGTCGACGAGATCCGCAAGGCGGTCCGCTACCAAATCAAGCACGGTGCACAGCTGATCAAGGTCTGCTGCTCGGGAGGCGTGATGTCGCTGACCGGAGAGCCCGGGGCGCAACACTATTCGGACGAGGAGCTGCGCGCCATCGTCGATGAGGCGCACCGTCGCGGCCTGCGCGTCGCGGCGCACACGCACGGCGCCGAAGCGGTCAAGCACGCCGTCGCTGCAGGCATCGACTGCATCGAGCACGGGTTCTTGATGGACGACGAGGCCATCGGTGCGTTGGTCGAGGGTGACAGGTTCCTGGTCACCACGAGGCGCCTCGCAGAGGCCATGGACGTGTCCAAAGCGCCGAAGGAGTTGCAGGACAAGGCCGCCGAGATGTTCCCCAAGGCCCGCACGTCGATCAAGGCCGCTTACGAGGCCGGTGTCAAGATCGCGGTCGGCACCGACGCCCCGGCAATCCCACACGGCCGCAACGCCGACGAGCTCGTCACGCTGGTCGACTGGGGCATGCCGCCCGCCGCGGTGCTGAATGCTGCCACCGTCGTCGCGGCGGACTTGATCAACCGGCCCGATCTCGGCCGCCTCGCCGAGGGCTACCTCGCCGACGTCATCGCGGTACCCGGAGATCCGTTGGCCGACATCACCGTCACGCGAAATGTCACGTTTGTGATGAAGGGTGGGAAGGTCTTCAAAAATGGCTGAGGCAACGCGAACTGACGACCTCGTCGAGATCCAGCAGCTGCTGGCCAAGTACGCCGTGACCATTACGCAGGGCGACATCGACGGCTTGACCTCGGTCTTCACCCCCGACGGCACGTACAGCGCGTTCGGATCGACGTACACGCTGGCCCGCTTCCCCGAACTCGTCGACGCCGCACCCAAGGGTCTGTTCATGACCGGCACGTCATTGGTGAACCTCGACGGCGACGATCCGGACACCGCGACCGGCACACAACCTTTGTGCTTCATCGAGCACTCCAAGCACGACATGCGCATCGGTTACTACAATGACACCTACGTGCGCACGGAAGACGGCTGGCGGCTGAAAACCCGTGCCATGACGTTCATTCGACGCAGCGGAGACCACGACTCCGGCCGCCCACACGCGATCGGCAGGCCCGAGGCGGGATGACCCTGCCGGAAGTCACCGAGATTCCGACGACGGATCAGTTCCGGTCGCGGCTGGTGGCGTGGCTCGAGGACAACGACCTCACTCCGCCGCCCGGGGACCATTCGCTGGACGCGCACCACGCCCAGCACGCCCGCGTGCTGGGTGCGCTCTACGACGCCGGCTGGATGCGATGGGGATGGCCGGAAAAAGCGGGCGGGCTCGGCGGTCCCGCGGTCCTGCGCGCAGTCGTCGGCGAAGAGATTGTCGGCCGCGGCCTGGATGAGCCCGGCCCGTACTCGATGCTCGAGGTGTTGACGCCGACCATGATCGACTACGCGCGTCCAGAACTCGCCGCCGAGATGGTGCCGCGTCTTTTGTCCGGCAAAGAGACGTGGTGCCAAGGCTTCTCGGAGCCCGGCTCCGGCAGCGATCTCGCGTCGCTGACCACGCGCGCCGTGCCCGACGGTGACAACTGGGTGGTCAACGGGCAGAAAGTCTGGACCAGCTTCGCGCAGTATTCCGCGCGCTGCGTGCTGCTCACCCGCACCGGCCCGGGCCACGCCGGTATCACGGCGTTCTTCGTCGACATGGACAGCCCCGGGATCACGGTTCGCCCGCTGCGCACGATGCACGGCGTCGACGAGTTCTGCGAGGTGTATTACGACGACGTCGTCGTGCCCGGGGACAGGATGCTCGGCAACCCCGGTGACGGCTGGCAACTGGCCATGGACCTGCTTCCCTACGAGCGCTCCACATGCTTCTGGCAGCGAATCGCGTATCTGTATCACAAGTTCGACGGCCTGATCGCGGACGCGACGGTGGTCGACGACGCCGAGTTGGGCGAGGCGTATCTGGCGCTGCACACCTTGCGCTGCCGGTCGCGCCTGACCCAGCAGCGCCTTGGCGACGGAACGCGACTCGGGCCCGACACATCCGTCGACAAAGTCCTGCTCGCCACTGCCGAACAGAAGATGTACGACACCGCGCGCGATCTCATGCCCGGTGTCATCGAACTCGACCAGAGCGGATGGCGCACGGAGTTCCTGTACTCACGCGCCGCGACGATCTACGGCGGCACTGCCGAGATCCAGCGCAACATCATCGCCCGCCGGCTGCTGGACCTCGGAAAGGAGTGAGTGGCCGATGAGCCGCTTGCGCGACGAGCAGACATCCCCGGAACACGACGATCTCGCCATGCTCGCCGACGCGCTGCGCAAGACCATGGCGGCGGCGTCGGGACAACAGCTCGACAATGCGCTGAAAGACCTCGGCTGGCTGGAGATGCTCGATGAGATACCCGGCACCGCAATTCCGTTGGTGTTCAAGCTACTTGGCGAGACCGGTGCGCATGCGCCGATCCTGAACGACGTCCTGTCGCGCGAGGGCGATGAGCGCTCGCGCGAAGAGCAGCCAATACAGCAAGCCGTGCCGCTCCCCTATGCGGGTGGGGCGTGGGTGGTTTGGCGTCGGACAGACGAGACCACGTCGGCGCTCGACGAGGATCTGCCACTTTCACGGGTGCCCTCCGGCCGGCCGCTACCCCTCGCGCGTGGACGCGTCGCGCTGGGCTGGTGGCTCGTCGGCACCAGCCGGGCGATGTTGTCACTGGCCCGCCGGCATGCGTTGGACCGCACGCAATTCGGCAGGCCGGTGGCGTCGTTCCAAGCCATCCGCCACAAGCTCGCCGAGACGCTCGTCGCCGTCGAGGGCGCGGAGGCGACATTGGCTGTCGCCGATGCCGACGGCCACGGTGATGAGCTGACCTGCCTGCTGGCCAAGGCCGCGGCCGGTCACGCCGCCCTCACGGCGGCGCGCCACTGCCAGCAGGTGCTCGGCGGCATCGGCTTCACCGCCGAACACGAACTGCACCGGCATGTACGTCGGGTCTTCGTACTCGACGGCCTGCTCGGCAGTACTCGGGAACTCACCCGGCAAGCGGGAGCGGAGCTGCGCAGCCGCGGGTCAACGCCTCGGCTCGTCGCCCTCTGACTGTTCGTCGGCCGGTGCATTGCACCAGACCACGACGATCCGGCGCCGCGTCCACCCGCGCAGGTGCGCCGGCTCGTGTCGCCGCGGCCAGCTGTAGGCCCAGCTCTTCGGAAACATCACGGGTCCTCACGAAGGACTTCCTCAACAGGCTTGAAGAGAATACTATTCTCTTCGTGGGAAAGTTACAATCTCGGACACGACGACCGATGGGGCTTTCGAAACCGGTTTTGCACGACGTTCTCCTGTACAGTCCAATCATGTTCTCATTTGGCTGCACACATAGAGCAGCAAAATGACCAGCCCCAGCGAAGAGCCGGCCTGGAAACAGCGCGCGGTCGAGCGCTCGATCAAGACCGCCAAGCTGCGCGCCGCGCAACGGGTGCAGCGCTTCCTCGACGCCGCGCAGGCCATCATCATCGAGAAGGGCAGCACGGACTTCACCGTTCAAGAGGTCGTCGACCGCTCGCGCCAGTCGTTGCGCAGCTTCTACCTGCAGTTCGACGGCAAACATGAACTGCTGCTGGCGCTCTTCGAAGACGCGCTGAGCCGCTCTGCGGATCAGATCCGGGCCGCCACCGAAGGCCACGCCGATCCGCTCGAGCGGGTGAAAGTCGCGGTCAAGTTGCTGTACGAGACCTCCCGCTCCGATCCCGACGCGAAGCGGCCGTTGTTCACCGACTTCGCCCCCCGGCTGCTGGTCTCCCACCCGTCCGAGGTCAAGATCGCCCACGCGCCGCTTCATGCACTGCTGACCGAGCTGATGGAACAGGCCGGCGCCGCAGGCCAGCTGCGTAAGGGCGTCAACCCACGGCGAATGGCCGCGATGACCATGCAGACAGTCATGTTCATCGCTCAGCAGTCCGGCGCGGACGCCGACGACGCAGCGCATCCGATCACCGCCGACGAGGTGTGGGATTTCTGCGCGCATGGCTTCGTCGGCTAACGGAGAACCACGTTCTCCGATCAAAAGAACTCCCCGGGGCGCTATTCGGCCGATCGTCGGAAAACACCGATCTGGTAGCGAGCAAGTGCTTCGATAGAACCGATGAAGCGGCTCAACGGCATGGACGCCATGCTCTTGTACAGCGAGACGCCCAACCTGCACACGCACACGCTGAAGGTCGGGATCATCAACGCGGCCGAGTTCGACGGCGAGTTCAACTTCGAGGTGTTCCGGCAGACAATCGCGCGCCGCCTGCACATGCTCGATCCACTCCGCTACAAGCTCGTCGACATCCCCTGGCGTTTGCACCACCCGATGTGGTTGGAGAACTGTGACGTCGACCTGGACTACCACTTGCGGCAGGTGCGGGTGCCGAGCCCGGGTGGGCGGCGAGAGCTCGATCAGCTGATCGGCGAGATCGCGAGCACGCCGCTGGACCGCAGCCGGCCATTGTGGGAATTCCACTTCGCGGAGGGAATGGCACACGACCGCTTCGCGCTGATCGGCAAGGTGCACCACACGCTCGCCGACGGTGTCGCATCGGCGAACCTGCTTGCGCGCCTGATGGATTTGGCCGCCCCCCGCGACGAGTCCGCCCTTGACGCACCGTGTGCCATGCCGTCGAAGGGACGGCTGCTGTGGGAGGCCCAGCTCGACCATTTCCATCAGATGGCCGCGCTGCCGCGGCTGCTGGCCGATGCCGCGCGTGGCATCACTCGGGTAAGACGGGTCACCAAGCAACGGCAGGCTCATCCCGACATGGCGAAGATGTTCAACGCGCCGCCGACGTTCCTCAACCACGTGGTCTCGCCGGTACGGACGTTCGCCACCGCGGCGTTGGCACTGTCCGAGGTCAAGGAGACCGCCAAACACCTCGGTGTGACGTTCAACGATGTCGTGCTGGCGATGGCGGCCGGTGGGTTGCGAGAGTTGTTGCTGCGCTACGACGGCCGCGCTGATCGCCCGCTGATGGCGTCGGTTCCGGTGAGCACCGACAGGTCACCTGAGCGCGTCACGGGCAACGAAATCGGTGGCCTCACCGTGTCGCTGCCGGTGCACATCGACGATCCGCTGCAGCGGGTGCGGCTGACCGCGATGTCGACTGCCACCGCGAAGGAGAACTACGAGCTGATGGGGCCGGAGCTGCAGGGCCGAATGATGGAATACTTGCCGCCGCCTCTCGCACCGGCACTGTTTCGCAGCCAGGGCAGACGCGCGGACCGCAACCGGCTGATGAATGTCGCGGTGTCGAACGTGCCGGGGCCGCGTGAGCGCGGGCATATCGGCGGCGCGCCGGTGAGTGAAATCTATTCCGTCGGTGTGCTTTCCGCGGGCAGTGCGTTCAACATGACCGTCTGGAGTTACGTCGACCAGCTCGACATCGCCATCCTCTCCGATGACCGGACCTTCAACGATGTACACGAGGCAACCGACGCGATGGTCCATGCATTCGGCGAAATCCGACGCGCGGCAGGGTTTTCCGGGAATCCGATGGTGGTCGGCACCGCGATGGCGCCCGCCACCGCAACAGGCTAGATCAGCCGAGCACAGGAAAGCGCCGTTCGTGCGCCAACCGGTCCAGAGCCTTCTGCATCACCGCGCGGACGTGTGCGTCGACCTCGTCGACGTCGGGGTTCTCTCCGAACTCGCGGGCGATGTGAATCGGCTCCAGCACCTGAGTGACGATCTTGGTCGGCAGCGGGATGTTCGGCGGGAAGATCATCGACAGCCCGAACGGGAATCCGACGCTCACCGGCAGGATCTCCATTCGCATCAGCCGCTTGATGCCCAGGCGCCGGGCAATCGAATCACCGCGCGCCAAGAACAGCTGACTTTCCTGGGCGCCCGTCGAGACCGTGGGAACGATCGGCACGCCGGCCTCGATCGCGGTCCGCACATATCCGGTGCGACCACCGAAGTCGACGACATTCTGCTCGGCCGTCGGCCGGTACGAGTCGTAGTCGCCGCCGGGAAACACCAACACCACCGCGCCCGACCGCAAGGCCTTCCCGGCGTTCTCACGGGTCGCCTCGATCACGCCGACCCGCCGTAGCAGCCCCGATGTGGGCCCGATCAGCACGCCGTAGTGCGCGAGCGTATAGACGGGACGGCTATAGCCGAACTTGTCGTAGAACGCCGGAGCGAAGATCAGCACGTCCGGCGTGAACATGCCACCGGAGTGGTTTGAAACCACCAGCGCGCCCCCGCTACCGGGAAACGTGTCGAAACCGCGAACCTGCGCCCGGAAGTAGCGTTTGACGAGCGGGCCGACCCAGTCTTTCACCGCGGCGGTGAATTGCGGGTCCCACGCAGCCGTCTCGGCGTCGTCATCGGCATTCACTGCAACTCCCTGGATTGTCTTGCGGCATCCCCCCGGCTACCCGCGTCTGCCGTGAATATGCTACTCTCTGAAAAAGAGAATGTGATATCCGCATACCAGGGGGCAGCGTGTCGGCAACTGTGCTGGTCACAGGCGGCCTTGGCCTGGTCGGATTCGAGACCGTGAAGCGGCTGGCCGCCGACGGCCGGCAGGTCGCGGCCACTGACCTCGACACCAAGGCGAACCGAAAGAAGGCGCGCAAGCTGCCCGCCGGCGCTGTGATGCGATGGGTCGACCTCACGAACGCAACCGAGGTCGAGAAGCTGCTGTCGGACGTGGCACCGGCCGCGATCGTGCACTTGGCGGCTGTCATCGCGCCGCCGATCTACCGCAACGCCAAGGTCGGGCGAAAGGTGAACGTCGACGCGACGGCGGCATTGGTCCGGGCGGCCGAGGCGCAACCCGACCCCCCGCGGTTCGTGCTCGCGTCGAGCGCCGCCGTCTACGGCTCGCGTAATCCTCATCGCCACGATCCGGTCACCGCGGACACCCCGACCCGCCCGATCGAGGTCTACGGCGGCCAGAAGCTCGAAGCGGAGAACCTGGTTCGGGCATCGAATCTCGACTGGGTGGTGCTGCGGCTCGGGGGCGTGTTGTCTGTCGATGCGTCGGCGATGCCATTCAACGAAGACGCACCGTACATCGAGAGCGCACTGCCCACCGACCAACGATTCCATGGCGTCGACGTTCGCGACGTCGCAACGGCTTTCGCGGCAGCAACCACAGCGGACGTCGTCGGCGAGACGTTGTTGATCGGAGGCGACGACTCGCACAAGTTGAGGCAAGCCGAAGTCGGCGCCGCGCTTGCCGCTGCATATGGCTTGACCGACGTGCTGCCGGCAGGCCGGCCCGGAAACCCGGACAGCGACGACGACTGGTTCATCATCGATTGGATGGACGCCGGCCGGGCCCAGGAGGCCTTGAAGTTCCAGCAGCATTCGTGGCCCGACATGCTTGCCGAGATGCGCGCGCGGGTGGGCTGGAAACGCCACCTGTTGGCACCGCTCGCCCCGATTGTGAGGCTCTACACCAAGCGCCAGTCGGCCTACCGCAATTCCGCGGGACAGTATGCCGATCCGTGGGGCGCCATGAGAGCAAGGTTGGGCGAAACAAAGCTCGACGCCCCAACCCAGTGAGATAATCACCGCCTCGGCGGCCATCCGGAGGCGACGATGTCTGACGCGATTCTCGTCACGGGTGCCTTTGGTCTGGTCGGGTCGGCAACGGTGAAGCGGCTGGCGACCGACGGGTATCGAGTCATCGCCACCGCTCGCAACAGCCCCGCCAACCGGAAGAAGGCGAACAGTCTGCCGGCCGGTGTCGAAGTGCGCTGGGCTGACCTGACGAAGCCGGCCGACGTCGACGAACTCGTCTCCGGCGTATCACCCACCGCGATAATCCATTTGGCCGCCGTCATACCGCCGGCGACCTATCGCGACGCGACCTTCGCACGCAAGGTCAACGTCGACGGCACGGCGTCGTTGGTACGTGCCACCGAAGACCTGTCCGATCCACCCCGGTTCGTGCACGCATCCAGCTCGGGCGTCTACGGCGCGCGCAACCCGCACCGTTCCGCCGGTCTCTGCTCCGCTGACACACCGCTGGCGCCGTGTGACCTGTATGGCGGACACAAGCTCGAAGCCGAGGAAGTGGTTCGGTCATCACCACTCGAGTGGGTGATCCTGCGGCTAGGTGGGGTGTTCACCGTGGATCCGGCGGAGGAGAATTTCGACGCCGACATCGTCTTCTTCGGGTCCTCGCTACCGACCGACGGGCGGGTGCATAGCGTCGACGTCCGCGACGTGGCAGCCGCTTTCGCGGGCGCGACCACCGCAGACGTCATCGGGCAGACGTTGTTGGTCGCCGGTGACGAGTCACACCATTTGACATCACGGGACACCGTCGAGGGTCCCGCAGCCGCAAGGGGGCTGGCCGGAATCGCCGATGCACAGATGGGCCGGCCAGGAGATCCGGACAGCGACGACGACTGGTTTCTCAACTGCTGGATGGACACCGCACGGACTCAGGAACTCCTGTCGTTCCAACAGCATTCGTGGCCCGACATGCTCGAGGAGATGCGAGCGATCACCGGCTGGAAGCGTTACCCGACGCGGCTATTGGGTCCTGCCGCGCGCAGGATGGTGAAACGTCAGGCTGCGTACCGCAACTGGCCAGGCCGGTATGCGGATCCCTGGGGAGCTTTTCGCGCGAGATACGGTGAACCGCGGATGGACACACCGCGGGCTCCCGGCTACGTCGGCGGTGCGTGACCGATCACCCCTTCGGCTTCAAGCTCGTCGATCTGAGCGTCGGTCAAGCCGATTTCCGTCAGCAGTTCGCGATTGTGCTGTCCGAGCAGCGGTGCATGCTCGCGGTGAAATCGAGGTGGTCCTGCCGACAGCCTCATCGGCAATGTGCTGTGCGGCGCAACGTCGTTGACCGGATGATCTACGTCTTCGAAGAAGCAGCGGAAGGCCAGTTGGGGTAGTTCGGTCTGGCGGTGCGGCTGCATCACCTTGGCGACTGGAACGCCAGCATCCCACAGGTGCGCGACGATCTCGTCGCCCGTGCGCTTGCGGCACCAGTCCGACAGGTGCTTGTCGATGAGATCGTGGTGATCGCTACGGCCGACGGCGGTGGCCAGGTCCGGACTCGTCGCCCACGCTGGATCGCCGATCGCGGCACACAGTCGCTGCCAATGGTCGTCGGTCGCGACCGCGATCGCGACCCAGCTGTCGTCGCGGCCGAACTCGTCGATCTCGTTGGTCTGGTACAGATTCTGGGGTGCGGCCGTCGGCCCGCGGTTTCCGGACCGCTGCAGCAGCGTACCGTACGCGGTGTATTCGATGACCTGTTCGGCTGCGATGTTGATGGCGCCGTCGACCATCGCTGCCTCCACCAGTGAACCTTCGCCGGTGCGGCGGCGGTGGGCGAGCGCCAGCAGCAGCCCGTTGAGCGCGTGGATGCCGGCGTTCGGATCACCGACGGAGTAGGGCTCGTAGGGCTTTAGGTCGGGATACCCGGTCAGCCAGCTGATCCCGGCGGCCGCCTCGATCGCATAGGCGAAGGCCGGGTTGTCGCGCCATGGGCCGTCAAGTCCGAACCCCGGCATCCGCACCATGATGATGTCCCGCCGGAGTGCCTGCGCTGCCGCGTAATCCAAGCCGATCTGATCCATGACGCGGGGGGTGAAGTTCTCCACGATGACGTCGGTCCTCGCAATGAACCGCCAGAGCAGGTCGCGGCCGCGGGCGCCGCTGAGGTCAAGCGTGAGGCCCTTCTTGTTGGTGTTCAGCCCCGAGAAGATCGGCGCCTTCTCCCACCAGAATTCCTCGGTGACAGGCACGCCCGAGATCAGGCGCGTGCCATCGGGCCGTCGGGTGGACTCGACGTGGATCACGTCTGCGCCGAGCATGGCCAGGATGTGCGTGCAGCTTGGCCCCGCCCAGAACGTCGTCATATCGAGGACCCGCAAGCCCTCCAGCGGCAACTCCCGCGCCGGAACGGTATTCCACGTGTTAGCTACTCGCCCTTCTCCGCGCGGAATACCGTTCCGGCGGTAGTGGTCGGTGTGCTCTCCGAGCCGAGGCGCCGGCGACGGGCTACGCAACAACGCGGGGGTCGTGCGGTACGGCGGCCCGGGCTGGACGAAATCGCCGTGCGGATTCCGCACAAATGAATGCCGTTCCCGGAACTGGTCGAGCTCGGTGATGTTGGCGCCGTTGGCAACCGGGGCATTGGGTATCCGGAACGCGGTGGCCAGTTCGCGGACGTCGTCGACGGTGTGGGCCTGCACCCACGCGTAGATCTCGTCGGCCTTTTCGTTGGCCTGCTCGGTGATAGTCAACGGGGAACTCTCGTCGATCCACTCCGGGTGGCCTACCATCGCGCACAGGTCGAACCACTGCTGCGCGGTGCCGCATCCCAGATCGACCAGCCCGTCCTTGGCGCCGGCCACACCGGGCACAGTGAGCCGCCGGGCGTCACGCCACGGCCGGCCCAAAATCTTGTAATAGGTCACCGGATAGTAAGTGAGCCCGAGGATTTGGGTCTCCAGCATGGACAGGTCGATCAGCCGCCCCGGACATGCCAAGGTCGCAGCACTCGCGTACGCCCCGGCGAGGTACTCCCCCACCTGCCCGCCGACGAACACCGGCGCTCGGTCAGACGCGCCGCGGCCGAGGCCGACGATCCCCCCCGACCACGCCTGCAGCGTGAACTCCGTCGCGGGTTTGCCGGCCCACGGGCCCTCCAGGCCGAACGGGGTGATGGCCGTGACGGTGAGGTGTGGATGGCGGCCGTGAATCGCTGCGGGCGTGAAGCCTTGGTGCTCAGTAAGTTTCGAGCCGCGCGACCATATCACCGCGTCGGCGTCGGACAGCAGCGCGTCGACGAACTCGATGTCGGTGTCGACGTCGGCCACCACACTGTGCTTCGCACCGGCGAGGAAGCTGAACAGCGCCCCGTCGCCATCGATGTCAGCGCCGGATGCCGACCAGCTGCGCAGCGGATCCCCCTCCGGCGGCTCAACCTTGACAACGTCGGCGCCGCCGTCGGCGAGCAGCTTCGTGCAGTAGGCGCCGGCGATCCCGGTGGTCAGATCGACGACGACGTACCCGCCCAGCGGCTGCACTTCCAACGTTGCGCTCCTGCCGTTCGCGTCTAGTCGTCTCGCGCGCGGTTCTTCTTGCTGAGCCGGAAGTCGGGCGGAAATTTGCTGTCGTTGTCGTTGACCGCCCCAGCCAAACCGCTGTCGATGGCCTCGTACATGTCCAGGTCGTCGTCATCGTCGTTGGCCGCACCGCTGCCCATCGACTCGAAGAACGCCGACAGCAGACTGCCCATGTACTCACCCTGGTATTGCTTGAAGACCTCGAAGAAGATCTTCTGCTGAAAGACGGTGTCCACCGGACGATTTCGGGCGCACGCACGGGCGTACTTGTCCACCTCGGCCTCGAGCGCCTCGCGCGGCACGACTTTGTTCAGGAAGTTGCACTGGGCCATCTCGTCGGCGGTGAAGGGCCTGCCGGTGAAGACCATCTCCTGAAACTTGCGCAGCCCCATCATCTGCACCCATGTCCACATCCGCGGGCCCCAGCCGTAGTAGCGGAACGACGGGTGTCCGAACAGTGCGTCGTCGGAGGAGATCACCAGGTCCGCATCGGCGCACTGGTAGAAGTGCCAGCCGTAGCAGTAGCCCTTCGCCTCGACGATGCTGATTTTCTTGAGCTCTTGCAGCGGACGGTTGCCGGCCTGCACGTTGGCGTACCAGGCGCTGATCGTCGCGCCGTGCCGGAACGACCCCTTGGGTGGGTAGTTGACCTCGCCGACGCCGTCGTCCTCCAACCGAAGTTCGGCCAGTCGCAGTTCGGTGTTGTCGTTACCCTCCATGAACTCTGGGAGGTCCGCACCGCTGCCGAGATTGTCGCCCACGCCGCGAATCACCACCACCTTGACGTCGTTGTCGACCGTCGCCGCGCGCAGAAGATCCGCGTAGCGCAGCCGAGCGGCAGACGTGGGCGCGTTGAGGAATTCGGGTCGGTTGAACGTGATCGTCGCGATCTTGGTCTTGGGGTCCTTGTCGTAGAGAATGATCTCCTCCGGCGACGGCCGGGTGCTCTCAGTCATTCAGAATCTCCGTACCTTCGTCGGTAATGAGCACAGCATCCCGCCGGAAGACGGCCCCCGCGCCTTGCTCCCACACATAGCCGGTCACTGCCAGCACGGTGCCGGGATCGAGGCGCTCTTCGGCCGCCGTAGCGGGAAGACGCGACGACACCACTGGCGGATCGAATCCCAGACCGAGCCCGTGTGCCACCGGCATAGGCGGCAGCGGCTCACCGGCGGCCTCATACGCCGTTAACAGGTCAGCAGCCGCGGCACCGGGACGGCAGGCCGCAACCATTCGCTCCCACAGCGCATTTGACCGCTTATAGAGCGCGTCAGTTGGTCCCCCGTTGCCAGCCGGCAGTGTCCGCCCCACCTCGCCGAGGTACCCGTCGGCCAGCACGCCGGCCGAGAATGCGACCAGGTCACCGGACTGCACCCGGCCGTCACCGGTCGCCCGCTGCCACGGATGTTCCCGCGACGTCACCCACGCTGCATCCTGGGTCGCGGGTGTGCACACCCCTGCGGTTGCCTCGGCCTCGAGCAACACGCCCGCCAGCATCTGCTCTGTGACCCCGGGCCGCAATTCGGCGACCGCCGCAGCCAGGCTGTCGGTGGCGACGCGCAGCGCTGAGCGAATCGCTGCGACCTCGTCGGGCGTCTTGATCCGGCGAGCGGCCCTCATCGCCGATTCCCCGTCGACCAATTCCGCGTCGGGGAACGCCATCGGTAACAGCTTGGCGAACGTCGGTGACAGGGCGTCTGTTCCGACGCGACGGGCGCTCGCTGCCCCCTCGATGCCCTGCAGCACCGAGATCAGTGTCATCGGGTTCCACGCCAGTCCGTAGAGGTGGTCGTGCGGGATGTCGTCGGGAATGCCCTCGTCCCACGTGCTGTTCAGATAGATCTGCTCCGTCGCGCGGACCACTGTGCAAATGGGCCCGAACGGCCGGGTTCCGGCGACCCAGAGTTGCGGTGCGCCAGTGAAATAACGGACGTTGGCCTGTCGACCAAGCACAAGCACGTCGAGGCCGTGCGCCTCCATCTCGGCGAACGCCCGCTCCCGCCGTCCAAGTCGCAGTGCCTGGCTGTCGGGCAGTACCTCAGTGGCCATAGGGCGCATACGGGTAGTCGGTGAGCGGCGTCCAGCCGTCTTCGGTGATCACCACGATCTCCTCGCTTCGGTAACCGCCGGTGCCGTCCTCCCAAACCACCGGCTCCAATACCAGCAGCATGCCGGCCGGAAAGACGAAGTTGTCGTCGAACTCCTCGCCCAGATCGGTTCCGATCATTGGTGTTTCGGCGGCGTTGGTGCCGATGCCGTGGCCGAGGTAGAAATGCGGCAGCCAGGGTTTGCATCCTCCGTTGGCCGCGGTCGCCGCGCGTGCGAGGTCGCCGGAGGTGGCCCCGGCCTTCGTCACACTGAGCACCGCGTCGAGAATGTGCCGCCACTGGCCGAACTGATCCTGTTGCCGCGGCGTCGGCTCCTGCCCGACAAGCCAAGTCCGGCCAAAGTCCGAACAGTAGCCGGCGTAGGTGATGCTGGCGTCGGTCCACAGCACGTCACCGCGGTCGAGATTGCGCTCGGTGGTCAGTAGCGGCAGGGCAAGGTCGCCGTGCGTAGTCCACACTCCCTCGGCCCTGGTGTCGGGCATCACCTGCCAGATCGCCTCCAGCATGTTCGCGGTCGCGCCGAGTTCGAACGCCTTGCGAACGAATCCGGCCGACAGGTCGTTCTGACGCACGCCCGGCGCCAACGCCTTCTGCACGTCCGCCATCGCTTCCTCGGTGATTCGACACGCACTGCGGATGCACCCGATCTGGTCGGCCGTCTTGACCAATTTGGCAGCACCGACCACCGGCGCTGCGTCCGACGGTGGGCCGCCCGGGAACAGCCTGCTCGCCGCGCGACGCATCGCGCCGGTCAACTCGTCCACCGCAACCGTCGCGGCGGTCGGAATCAGCTCAGCCAGATTACGCGCGAAATACTCCACCCCCTCGTCGAATTCGAGGTAGACCGGCGGATGGATGTGGTCGGCCGGTACCTGCGATTCCGACGACGCGCCCTCCCGGAACGGGAGGAACAGATGGGGGTGGTCGTCACCGGCCAGCACGACCGCGACGGGCCTCTCGACGTGGGACAGCCCCGCATCGAGCAGCGGCCATGCGGCACCGGTCGCGTACACGACGTTGCCGTTGTTCAGCAGCACCAGCGCGTCGATGCCCGCCTCGGTCATCGCGGACCGCAGCCGTGCACCGGTCTCGCGGTACATCCGGGCATGATCGGGCTCGGCCGGAATGTCGGTGGCGGAACGGACCGCCGTCGCAAGAGTTGTCATTTAACGCCCAGGAACTCCTTGATGTTGCCGCTGCAGATGCGCACGGCATTCTCGGGACCAACAGCGTCGACGACGGAAGCCAGTGACTTCTCCGAATACCCGAAGGTGCTTTCGTTGTGCGGGTAGTCCGAGGACCACATCACCTTGCGGACGCCGATCTCGTCGATCAGCTTGAGGCCGAGCGGATCCACCATGAACGACGCGCTCATGTGCTTGTCCCAGTAGTAGCGGATGTCGTGCTCGAGCTCGTGGTTGAACATATGCCGGTAGGACGCCACCAGGTGCTCGGCATCCTGCAAAGCCCATGGCACCCAAGCGATCCCACCCTCGAACCAGCCGATCCGCAGGCCCGGGTGGCGGTCAAGGATACCGCTGAAGATGTACTTGGAGAACACTTCCCGGAACCCATCGATGTTGATCATCATACCGACGACGACGCTGTTGAACTCGCATGGCGTTTTCGGCGGCGTCTCTCCGATGTGGTGTGCGACGGGAAGACCGGCTTCTTCGATTTCGTCCCACACCGCGCTCATTGCCGTGCTGCCGTAGTCGATCACGTTGTCGTCGTCGTCCTTGCCGGGGTTGATTGGCATCAGGAAGGTCTTCAGCCCGAGCGACTTCAGCTCCGAGAGCGTCCGTCGTGTCCCCTTCGGATCCCACCAGTTGATCAACCCCACACCGTAGAAGTGACCGTTGGAGCGTTCTTGCAGCTCGGCCATCAACTCGTTGTAGATGCGGAAGACGCGCTCGCGAACCTCCTTGTCGGGGAAGTGGAACAGGGCGAGGACCGCATTGGGAAACGCCAGTTCCTTGTCGACACCGTCGTCATGGAGCTCGCGCACCCGCGCTTCGATGTCTTTCGTTGCGGCGCCTGCCATGTCGTCGTACTGCATCAGCACCCGGCTGAAGTCGCCGGGCAGGAAGTTCCGACCCTTCAAGCCGACCATGTATGCGCCGTCCTCGTACCAGATGCGGGGCGCCCTGTCCTTGAGATCATCAGGGAACCGCTCGTAGAAGATGTCATCTGCGACCGAGATGTGGTTGTCGGCAGAGAACACCTCGGTGCCTTCGGGCAGACCCACGTTGAGCCCGCGCGCATGCGCCCGTCGATTCTTCGGCGCGCCATAGCCTTCGGGGGGATAGAGAGTTGCGGTGGTCATCGTTGATCCTCCATGTGACGCGGGGCCTTTCTCACCATGTGACGGGCAGTTCGTAGACGCCATAGGCGAGCCGGTCGTGCTTGAACGGAACTTGGTCGACTGGAATCGCAAGGCGCAGCGTAGGAATGCGGCGGAACAGTGTGGTGAACAGAATCTGGAGTTCGGCGCGGGCGAGCTGCTGACCCACACATTGATGCCTGCCGTAGCCGAACGCGACATTTTGATTCGCCTTCGCGCGATGCAGGTAGAGCCGGTCAGGCTCGTCGAATACCTTCGGATCCCAGTTCGCCGGCGCAAGGTCGATGATGATGCCTTCGCCGGAGCGGATGGTCTCACCGGCGATCTCGATGTCCTCGACGGCGATCCGGCGCTGGCCGTTCTGGATGATGGACAGATACCGAAGCAGCTCCTCCACCGCGTTCGCGACCACGCCGGGATCGTCGGCGTCCCGGATCACCGCGAGCTGGTCAGGGTGCTCCAACAACGCCACCACACCCAGTCCGATCATGTTTGCCGTGGTTTCGTGTCCGGCGCTGAGCAATCCGCTGCCCAGTTGGGCGGCCTCGCGCACCGTCAGCTCACCGGCCTTGACCCGCTCCGCGAGGTCGGACACCGCGTCTTCGGCGGGGTGTGCCATCTTCGTCTCGAGCAGCCGTGCGAGGTACTTGGCATTTCCCGCTGCGCCTTTGAAGACGTCTTCGGCCGTTGCATATCGTCCCAGCGCGACGTTGGCGTTGTTCTGGAAGAACTCGGCATCCTCGTAAGGAACACCGAGAAGCTCGCTTATCACCAGCGACGGGATGGGCAGAGCGAGCGCGGCGACGATGTCCGCGGGGTTAGGCCCGGCCAGCATCGCATCGATGTGGTCGTCGGTGATCTTCTGGATCGCCGGCCGCAAGCCCTCGACCCGCTTGAACGTGAACGGTTTGCTCAACATTCGGCGAAACCTGGTGTGCTCCTCGCCGTCCGACGTGAACACGGACCGTGGCCGCTTGTGCACTGTCGCCACCATCAGCTCGTTCCAGTGCGGGAAACCATCGCGACGATCGTCGACGCTGACACGCGAATCCGAGAACAACGCGCGCGCCTCTTCGTAGCCGGTGATCAGCCACGGCGTGCTGCCATCCCAAATCCGCACCCGGGAAACAGGTTTCGTTGTCCCGAGCTCGAGCACCTCCGGTGGCGGCGCGAACGGGCAGCCGCCGTCGCGCTCCATCGGGTACTCGGGCACAGTCAGCGTGTCGGGCATCGCGTAATTCTCATTCCTCGATGTAGATGACTTGTGCGGGACAGTCCGCGGCGGCCCGTCGTACCTTCTCGGCTTCGTCGGCCGGCGGGTTGTCGTTGCGCAAGACGACGACGCCGTCCTCGTCGCGCTGGTCGAACACTTCGCTGGTGTGCAACACGCAGTTGCCCGACGATATGCAGTTGTCTTGGTCGACAGTGACTTTCACAGTTCCTCCCCGGGGTGCGGTGTGACCGGCGCCAACCACAGTCCCACGATCGCGTCGATGAGGCTGGACGTCGCACGGCGCCAACCAGGCCGAGGGCTTTCGCGTTCATCGGCCAGCGCGCGTTCCCATTCCGCGCACGTGTGCATCAGTAGGTTGCGCGCCATGATGTTGCGTTCGGTGCGCACATGGCTGGGCAGATCTGGAAGGCAGCGGTTTACACCTTTGATCACCTGTACGAGCGACGATGACTCCAGCGCGCCCTCGGTGACGATGCTGTTGTAGGCGGGGTCTGCCATCGCCTGCGCGGCGAAACGTGCGTAGGTCGTCGGATTGCCGAGCTCTTCGAGGTGTTCGGTCAGCGGGCAGACCAGGCAGTTGACCCACTGACGCAGGTCCGCCGGCTCCAAGAGCTGGGCAACCATTTGTTCGCGCAGGTGCTCGATGGGCAGGCGGTGCTTGCTCTCGATCGCCCGAACCAGATCTTCTTTCGTGCCGAAGTGATAGCCGACGGCCGCGTTATTGCCTTGGCCGGCGGCCTCGCTGACCTGTCTGTTGGACACCGCGTAGACGCCATGTTCGGCGAATAGCCGCTCGGCGGCGGTCAGGATCGCCTCGCGAGTGCTGCTGGCACGGTCGTTGCGCACCTTGGCAGCCGTCGTCATGGCCATAGTCAACACCGCGCGACGAATTAAGTCAACTGATTGACTTAATTCGCGGGTCCGATACCCGCCGGAACGGTATTCCGCGTGGCCTCTGCTCGCATTTTCCCGCGCGGACTACCGTTCCGGGAGACGGCTATGGCGTTCCCCGGGGGACGGCTACGGCGTTCCGGGGGGACGGCTATGAGGCGCCGGCGGCCAATGCGGCGACGACACCGCCGTCGACGAGCAGGTCGGTTCCGGTGATGAACGACGACTCGGGCCCGAGCAGGAACGCGACCGCGTGCGCGATGTCGCCGGGTGTCCCGACCCGGTGGGTGCCGGACATATCGACCCAGGCCCGCATGTGGTTGCCGTGGTCCGAGTCGAGCTCCTGCCTTCCCATCGGCGTCGAGATGATCCCGGGGCTGACGGAGTTCAGCCGAGCGCCGCGCCTTCCCCACCTGATGCTTTCGGCCTTGACCCGCAACATGTTCGCCTGCTTGGCCAGCGCGTAGGCGAGACCGGGATGGGTCGCCTCTCGCACGGCCGGCAGCGTGAGAAGTTTGTCGACGGGCGCCGTGGCGAGGTCCTTCTGCTGATCCGGGGGCAGGGCGGGGATCATGTGACCCGACATGCTCGCGATGACGACGCCCGCGGCGCCGGGGGCGATGACGTCGGCGAACGCATCGAGCACCGCGGCCACGCCGAACAGATCGACACGCATGATCTCTTCCGCGCTGGCCTGCGTCGGCGAAAGTCCAGCAGTGTGAACGACTTCCGTGACAGCACCGGCCGCAGCCGCGGATCGTGCGAGCGCAGCCACCGACTCTTCCGCGCCGACGTCGACGCGCTGCGTAGCGACGTCATATCCGTTGCCGCGTAGATGCGATGCCACCGATTCCATTGCGCTGGTGTTGAAGTCGGCGAGCAGCAGCTTGCAGCCGGTGCCCTGCCGGCGGGCGATGGCCTCTCCCATGCCGCCGACGCCGATGACCACGACGACGCGATCGTTCACTTGTCGGCCTCCTTCGGCCGGCGGCGAATCGGTGTGCCCGCCGAGGTGCCGCCGTCGACAGGCAGCACCGTGCCGGTGATATAGGCCGAGCGGTCGCTGGCCAGATACAGCGCCGCTTCCGCAACGTCGTCGGGCGTGCCGTCGCGCTCCAACGGCTTGTTGGCGCGCATCGCCTCGCGCGACGACTTCACGAAACGCTCGCGAGCCTCGGCGGGCAGGTCCATGGCCGACGACTCCAGAATCGGGGTCGGGATGCTGCCGGGTGCAATGCAGTTGACGCGAATGCCATAGGGCGCCAATTCGATTGCGGCGCACTTCGAGAAGAACAGGACCGCCGCCTTGGACGCCCGGTACGTCATGACGCCACCGCCGACCTTGATTCCACCGATCGACGAGACGTTGATGATCGAGCCGCCACCCACCTGCGACATGTGCTTGCCGGCCTCGCGGGTGCCGAGCATGGTGCCAAGCAGGTTTACCGACATCACCCGATCGAAGTCGGCGAGCTCGTCGTGCAGGAAGCTCTTGGCCATCTTGCTGGAGATGCCGGCGTTGTTGACCATGATGTGAAGTCCGCCGAAAGTGCTTACGGCGGTCGTGACCAAGGTGCTCACCTGCTGCGGGTCCGCTACGTCGACGTGATGGAACACCGCGTTGTCACCGCAGGCGTCGGCCAGCTTCGCGCCCAACTCCTCGTTGCGGTCGGCGATCACCACCCGCGCACCCGCGGCGACGAACCTCTCGACGGTGGCGTGACCGAGGCCTGACGCCCCGCCGGTGACAATAGCGACCTTGCCCGCCAATTCAGTCATGACTTCACCCCCTCGGCGCGAAACCGCGGTTTCGCGGGAAAAGTTCGAGTGCTGGCGTGCGAAACCGCGGTTTCGCGGAGGAACTTGAGCAGGAGTGCGTTGACGGCATCCGCCTGCTCGATTTGCGGGCAGTGGCCTGCGTTGTCGATCACCGCGGACTGCGCGCCCGGGATCTGTCCGGCGATCTGGGCGGCCCAGCCCGAAGGCAGCAATTTGTCGCAGGCACCCTCCACGACGAGCGTCGGCACCGCGATCCGTTCGTATGGCCGCACGCTCGATGGCGTCGGGGGCGGTTCAAGCCCAGGACGGCGAAACCTGGCGGCGGCCAGCGATTCCCACGCACCCGGGGCGATGCTCGACTCGTAGCGGCGCTGCACGTAGTCGTCGTCGGCCGGGAACGACGGCGAGAAAAATAGCGCCTCGACGATCTTCCGCATGGCCGGCAGAGTGGCGTCGTAGTCATAGAGCGCGTCGGTATGCGAATTGCGCTCGATCTCGCCCCCGCCGCAGATCGCCACCAGGCTGCGCATCGGCAGCACCGGGCTGTCCGACGTCGCGTCGACGAGCAGGTTGATCGCGCCCATCGAGTTACCGACGAAATGCGCTGACTCGACGCTTAATACGTCACAGAACCGGGCGATGTGCCTGATCCGCATGCCGCGACCATCGGTGAAGTCGACCACTTTCGCGGACTCACCAAAGCCCAACATGTCGGGAACCAGTACTCGGTACTGTTCGGCCAGCGCGGGAATGTTGCGCCCCCAGCCCAGTTGCCCGGTGACACCGAATTCGCCGCCGTGCAACAGCACGACCGGGTCGCCCTCGCCTGCTTCGAGGAAACTGGTGACGAGGCCGTCGACGTGAATCGTCTTGCGCTGCACCACTACCCGGCCGCTCCCCCGGCGGCTGAAGCGAACGTCAGTACCTGGGTGGCCATCATCTCGAGTTGGCTCTTGATCGTGGCGTCCGTCAACTCGCCGTTCTCGTCGAAGATCTTGTCAGCGGAGTTGATCGCCACCCCCAGCGGGGTGGGCCACGCGCGCAGGGCGTGCCCGATGCTGCGGAGGTGGTTGAGAGTGCCGACCGCGGCCTGCCAGCCGTAGGCGCAGGTGATACATCCCCACGGCGTGTTGTCGAGGTAGACCCGTGGATCCTCGCGCAGATCCTCGATGTAGTCGAGCGCGTTCTTGATCAGCCCCGAGACGCTGCCGTGATACCCCGGCGAGGCGACGACGACGGCGTCGGCACCGCGCAGCGCGCCGACGAGCTCAGCTGCCCGCGGGGTACGCTCCAACTCGTGCGGCGCATACATCGGCAGGTCGATGTCTTTGCCGCAGAACAGTTTTGTGCGACCACCGAGACGTTCCACCGATGACAGGCAGTATCGCAGCGCCCGCTCGGTCGACGAGTTCTCCCGTAATGTTCCGCCGAGCCCGACTATCAGCGGTCCTTGGCTGGTCATAGTCACCTACTTGATAGCGATCGGATTCAATGGCGAGCCCACCGCCCCGGTCACCCGCAGTGGCGGCGCGACGAGCTGGAATTCGTAGACCCCGTCGGCGGCGCAGTCGGCGGCCAGCGCCGTGAGATCCCAATATTCGCCCAGCATCAGCCCCATGTCGCGCAGGCACAGCATGTGCATCGGCAGGAATGCGCCTTCGACGCCCGACACGGGGTTCTCGACCATCAGGTTGTCGGCGGCGACCGCCGCGACCTGGTGGTCATGCAGCCACGACGCGCACCTCCAGTCCAGACCGGCGCCGGGCTCGGTGCCGTCGTGGCGCTCCAAAAACCTTGCCCACCAACCGGTCCGGACTAACACGATGTCACCGCGCCCGACGGTGACACCCTGCGTCCGGGCCGCCTCGTCGAGTTCTTCCGGGGCGATCGGGTCACCGAGTTCGCAGAAGGTTTCTACGCCGCGCAACGCGACGATGTCGAGCAGCACACCCCGTGACGTGATGCCCTTGCCGTCGACCTTGTCGATCCCGCAGTGGAATGCACCGAGGCTGCTCACCGAATCCGCGGGAAAACCGTTGTACAGCTTGTCGTCGTAGTAGACGTGCGATAGCGCATCCCACTGCGTGGCGGCCTGCAACGGCATGACGATGACGTCGTCGTTGAACCGCATCGGGCCGTTCTCGAAGTACTCGCTCAGCTGGCCGGCCGCCGGGTTCTGCAGCCACTTGGGCCCGTACCGTACCAACGTGGCAGCGTCTCCGCCGTCGATGGTCATGATGTGTAGCGGGTTCTGCCGGAAGTGGAACGCACCCTGCGGGCCGGACGAGCCGAAGTCGACGCCGAGCGGAAACACCTTGCCGTGCTTGACCAGGCTGGCTGCCTCGAGAACTTTGTCGGCGGTGATGAAATTCAGGGTCCCGAGTTCGTCGGCGTCACCCCATCGACCCCAGTTGCGCACGTCGTCGGCAAGGCGCCGAAACTCGGTCAGACTCGCCATGTTGTCTGCTCTTCGCTCAAGCGGCTCATCGCCTTTCACCTTTCTGCAGGCTGTCGGCGATCTTAGCGCCCACGTTACCGCCGTCTACCCACAGCACCTGGCCGGTGATGTAGCTGGCCGCCTGACTGTTCAGGAAGAGAAGGGCCGCAGCCTGCTCTGCGGGGTTGGACACACGTCCTAACGGTTTGGGGATCGTGTCGAGGTATTCCTGGCCGTACGCCGACCGCAATTGGTCCAGTATCGGTGTGTCGGTGACGCCCGGGGCGGTGCAGTTGATCCGAATCCCGCGCGCGCCCAACGGAACCGCGCCGCACATGCAGTACAGGATGATCGCTTCCTTACTCAGCCGGTAGCCACCGTCGGCGAGCGCGTCGGGATGCCGACTGCACCACTCGACGCCCTGCTCGAACGACTGCGTCTGCACCAGCCCCGCCGTGACGTCCTTGTGCTCCAGGTATCCAGACGCGGCCAGCGAGGAGACACAGGCGACCGACCCTCCGGAGTTGATTGCGCCGGTGAGCGCCTCGGTCAGATACCGCGTGCCGAGAAAGTTGATCTTGACGACGAGCAATGGGTCGCCGATTCCTGACGACACTCCTGCGACGTTGAACAGCGCGTCGACCCGATCGCCGACCGCTTCGACTGCATGATCGATCGACGCCGGGTCGGCCAGGTCGATCTCGTGAAACTCCTTGAGAGCGACCGCCGGACGTTGCCGGTCGAGACCTACGACCTCGGCGCCCAGTTCGATGAGTTGCCGTGCGAGGTGCTCACCGATGCCCGACGCGCAGCCGGTCACGACGACACGCCTGCCGTCGTAGCGCCAAAGCTCGTCGATTCGTCCCATTCCTCACGTCCGGTCAGCGGCCGGGTTTCTGCTGGTCCACCCTTCCCCTGACTTCAGCTTCTTGGCCGCCGCCTCGATGCCGGCGTTCATCTCGTCCATCGCCAGCGACACCTCATTGGCGGTGTAGTTCTCCCGACCGGTGGGCAGTCCGCCGAATGCGTAACTCTCGTCGAACGCCGGTGCCTTCGACTGCGGGCGGCGGGCCTGTGCCTTCTCGATGATCGGCTCGAGGCGCTTGGCCTTCTCGACGACCGCCTTCTGATCGCGCTCGATGAACTCGGGCAGCACCTCCTTGCCCATCAACTCGATCGACTCCATCGTCTGCTCGTGGCGGCGCGGCGTGAGTAGCAATATCAGTTCGTCGACACCGCTCTCTTCGTAGCCGCGCAAGAACTCACGCACGGTGGCGGGGCTGCCGATGGGCCCACGGCCCGGCCCGTAAACGACGCTCGGATCCTTCTCGATCTCTTCCAGATGCCGCTTCCACACACCGGTCCGTCCGGGCGTGTGCATACCGGTCATGTAGTAGTGCATGATGCCGAAGGCGAAGAATCCACCGCCCATTCCGAGCCGATCGACGGCCTGCTCGTCGGTGGGAGCGACCATCATCGACAGGTCGCCGCCGATCGCGAGGATGTTGGGGTTCATCTGGGGTGTGACGGGTGCACCGTTCTCCTCGAACTCCTTGTAATACCCGTTGACTCGCTCCGTGAGCGGTCCGGGTCCGGTGTACGCGAAGCTCAGCGCGCCGAGGCCCCGTTGCGCGGCCATTTGCACCGACGCGGGACGCGTGCACGCCACCCACACCGGCGGGTGGGGCTTCTGCAGCGGTTTGGGAACGACGTTGCGCGGCGGCATGTTGATGTGCTGGCCAGTGAAGCCCGTGAACGGTTCTTCGATCATGGCGCGGATCGAGACTTCCAGCGCCTCCTCCCACATCGTGCGCTTGTCGGCGGGATCGATCCCGAAGCCGCCGAGTTCGCCCACCGACGACGACTCACCGGTACCGAACTCCACGCGGCCGTTGGAGAGGAGGTCGAGAGTCGAGACTCGCTCGGCGACCCGGGCGGGGTGGTTGACGGGTGGCGGAAGGTGCATGATGCCGAACCCGAGCCGAATGTCCTTGGTGCGCTGGCTCGCTGCGGCGAGGAAGATCTCCGGCGCGGTCGAGTGGCAGTACTCCTCGAGGAAGTGGTGTTCAGTCAGCCAAACCGTCGAGAAGCCCGCGCTGTCCGCAAGCTCCACCTCGTCGAGTCCGTCCTGGAAAAGCTGGTGCTCGTCGTCCGGCGCCCACGGCCGCGGCAGCGGAAACTCGTAGAAAAGCGAGATCTTCATTTAGATACCTTCCGATGTGAATCAACAGCGGCTGCGATGTGTTGTGCGGCCACGTACCCGAATGTCATCGCCGGCCCGATGGTGGCGCCCGCGCCGGCATAACTGCGGCCCATCACCGCCGCCGACGTGTTGCCCACGGCGTAAAGGCCTTTCACGACGGTGTCGTCGTCCCGAACCACCCGCGCGTATTCGTCGGTGCGCAGTCCGCCGGATGTGCCGAGGTCACCGAGAATGATCTGGAATGCGTAGTAGGGCGGCTTGGTGAGCGGGTGCAGGTTTGGGTTCGGCAGGGTCGGGTCACCGTAGTAGTTGTCGTAGACGGAATCCCCGCGGTTGAAGTCGTCATCGTGGCCCGTGCGGGCCAACGCGTTGAACCGCTGTGCGGTGCGCACCAACGCATCGGCCGGCACCCCGATCTTGCCCGCGAGTTCGGTGAAGCTGTGCCCTTCGTGCACGACACCGGAGTCAAGCCACGACGGCGGCACTTTCCAGCCGGTGGGTACCGGCGCGAACGGCACCTTGGGTATCGGCAAGTGCCCTGCGACCACATAGCGGTGGAACGAACGAATGTCGGTGATCAGCCAGCACGGGATGTGGGTGATGCCCGAACGCTGGCCCGCGATCATCGCGTGCGCGAAGTCCATATACGGCGCCGCTTCGTTGATGAACCGCTCGCCAGAACCGTTGACGACGAACTGCGACGGCATCATGCGTTCGTTGAGCATGAACTGCAGCCGCCCGTCGGGCCACTGGATCGCCGGGAACCACCACGCCTCGTCGAGCAGGTCGGTCGAGGCGCCGACCTTCTCCCCTGCGCGGATGCCATCGCCCATCGACAATAAGTTGCCGAAGCTCCAATCCTTTTGGAGCTCGGGCAGATACTGCCTGCGCCAGGCCATGTCGTGGTCGAAGCCGCCAGTGGCGAGGATGACGCCGCAGCGCGCCCCGATGCGCTGGGTACTACCGTCTCGTTCGACGACCGCGCCGGTGACGGCACCATCGGCGTCCGTGATCAGCTCGGTCATCGGCGAGTCCAACCACAGCGGGATACCGCGATCGGCCATCGCCAGGCGCAACCGTGCCGCCAGCGACTGACCTATCGCGGCCATCCGGTCCCCGAACGCCCGGGCGCGGAACATCCGCCAGACGAGCTTCACCAGCACGGCCTTGCCGCGCCAGTTCTGCCGCACCTGATAGAACAGCCGAAGATCCTTGGGACCCAGCCAGATTCCCTTCGGGGCCAGCGCCAACGGCTGCAGCAGATGCTCTTCCTTGTCGCCGAGCTTGCGCAAGTCGATCGCCGGGACGTTGATCGTGCTGCCGAGTGCCGAGCCTCCCGGCTGTTCCGGGTAGTAGTCGGCGTAGCCGGGCTTCCAGACGAACTCGAACCATCCGCTGATGGTCTCGAGAAACTCCATCATCTTCGGCGCACCGTCGACGTACTGGCGCAGCCGGGCGTCGGTGACGAGACCATCGGTGATCTGTTTCAGATACTCGAAAACGCCGTCGGGCAAAGGTGAATAGCCTTCGCGGCGCTGCGCCGGCGCGCCCGGCACCCAGATACCGCCGCCCGACAATGCGGTCGATCCGCCGAACCGAGACCCCTTCTCCACAACCAGGGTGTCCAGGCCCGCGGCATCGGCTGCCAGCGCGGCCGTCATGCCTCCGCCACCTGAGCCGATGACGAGGACGTCGACGACGTGATCGAATGCATCACTCACCGGCGAGCCTCGCAGTTCTGACGGCGAAACCAGCGATCAACTCGGGCGCCGCACGGTAATACCGTGCTGACGTCTCATAGGATCCCTGTGAGGCGAGTGCGGCGAACGCGGCTATCCAGGTACGGATTTCGTGTGCGGAATTTCCGGCCTGGCCGGCGATCCATTCATTTGACCAGCGATCGACCTCGGAGAGGTCGCCGCGGTCGAGGATGTCCAGCACACGGCCGTCCCACTCCGGATTCAGCGGATGCATCGGCCCGCGGCCGTGCGCGAACTCTTCGGCAAAGCCCACAACTGCGCTCTGCCGCGCCTGCCGCTGCTCGGCCGTCATCGGCTCGCCGTGCACGATCCGGCCCCGGAGGGCCGGCGGTGCGGTGGTCAGTGTCGGCACCGGCGGATCATGGGACAGGCCACCGGATCCCAGCAGCAGGACCCGCTTGTCCAGGCCGGCGACGAATCGGCCGACGGCCTCGCCGAGCGCTCTGGTGCGCGTGAGCGGACCCAGTGGGGTGGCGACGGAATTGATGAAGATCGGGATCACCGGGCGCTGCGCGGCATCACCGAACAATGTCTGCAGTGGCTGGACCGTGCCGTGGTCGACCTCCATGGTCGCCGAAACCGCGATGTCCACACCGGCATCAAGCACCGCGGCCGCGCAATCGGTGGCGATGTCCTCGGGCACGTTGAGTGGTCCTGCCTGCGTGCCGAAATCACCGACACCGGTGGCGCTGGTGCCGATGCAGAACGGGGGCATCAGCCGGTAGAAGAAGCCGTTGTAGTGGTCGGGGGAAAAGATGACGACAAGCTGTGGGTCGAACTCGCGCACGAACGTTGTCGCCTGCGCGAGTGCCCCGTTGATGTCGTCAAGGAGATCCTGCGACGGTCCGGGAAGATTCAGCAGCGGGCTGTGGGACATACAGCACAGCGCCAGTGTCGCCATCGGGAACAAGACCTCCTTCCGTAGTCACGTAGAGAGCCTTGAAGACTGCCGCGCTGACTTCCGAGGCGCGCTGCGCGATGCAGGCCCCCGCGATGCAGCGGTCGGGCCGCAGGAACAGCACGGATTCGGTGTGCGCGTCGAAGAACGCCTTGAGTCCGCCGCTGCGGTCCCCGACGATCACGACATCTGGGTCGTCGTGCCCGGGCCAGTGCAGCTGAGTGGCGGGTCGAGCCTCGACGAACGTGGCGCCCAACGCCTTCCAGCGATCGAACGTGGGAGCGTCCAGCAGGGCGCGTGGGTTGTTATTCCAGCACAAGACGGCGAAGCCAGGACCGAGCACGTCGTCGAGCAGGACGTCCGCGCGCTCGCGGGTATCGACCTGGGGTTGGACGAACAGCGTTCCTGCCGGTGAGGTGACCGAGCGGGTTTGGCCGTGCACCACGGCACCCTGCTCGTAGCGGGGCATCGGTTTGAACCGCATCTCCAGCACGTAACGCTTCAGTGTCGGCACCACCGATGCCGCCCGAATCACCGTGTCCCGCACCGCTGCAACGCGGCGATTCGTCGGTGAGATCACCCGTCCGACCATCGTCGACAGGTCGATCATCGCGCGCGCATGCTTACGCCGTTCGAGGTCGTAGGTGTCCAGCAGCGCGTCGTCGGCATGTCCGTGCACCACGGCGGCGAGCTTCCAGCCCAGATTGGCGGCGTCGCGGATGCCGCTGTTGTATCCCTGTCCCTGCCACACCGGCATCAGGTGTGCGGCATCGCCCGCGAGCAGAAGCCGGCCGCTGCGGAATGCCCCGGCGATTCGCGAGTGATGGGTGTACAGCCGGTGCCGGATCACGTCGACGCGCTCGGGGTGCGGCACGAACAGACCGAGCATCCGGCTGATGAATGCCGGGGCCTCGGCCTGTTCGTCGGACTCGTCCGCGTGAATCATGAACTCGAACCGCCGGATTCCGTGCGCAATGGAGATCGACGCGTAGGGCCGGGCCGGGTCCGCGCCGACCTCACTGTTCGGATGACCCAGCGGGTCGTTGGCGACATCGATCACCAGCCAGCGCGTCGGCGAGGTGGTGCCGTCGAACGACACACCCATCGCCCGGCGGGTGGCGCTGCGTCCGCCGTCACAGCCGACGACATACCGGCCCGTGACGCTCGAGCCATCGGCGAGTTGCACCGCGACGCCGTCGGCGGACTCCGTGCAGTCGTCCATCCGGTGGGCCCATCGGACCTCGACATTGTCGAAACGGTCCAGTCCCTTGAGCAATTCAGCATCGACGAGCGGCTGGACGAAGCCGTTGCGCTTAGGCCAGCCGAAGCGCGCGTCGGGCGGTGCCATCTCCGCGAGCAACCGGCGCTTGGCGTCGAAGAACCGCAGGATCTGGTTGGGCACTGTGTGCGGCAGGATCGCGTCGACCAGGCCGATCGCCTGGAAGGTGCGCAGCGCCTCGTCGTCGAGGCCGACCCCGCGGGGGTAGTCGATCAGCGTGTCTCGTTCGTCGACGACCAGGGTCCGGACACCTTGCAAGCCAAGGACGTTCGCGAGCGTCAGCCCCACCGGTCCGGCCCCGACGACGACGACGTCGAAATCACTGGCCACGTCTAGCGCCCCAACAGGAAGTCGATGTGCAAGCGGTTGAACGTCTTTGCATCCTCGTACTGTGGCCAGTGGCCGCATCCCGCCATGACCTCGAATCGCGCGCCGGGGACCATCGACGCAATCCTGCGACCTTCGGTGACGTCAGCTGTGGGGTCGTCACTTGTCCACAGCACGAGCGTCGGTGCCGTGATCGCGCCATATTCGTCGGGACCGAGAAGGTTGCGCGCCCTGATCTGCGGGTCCTGCAGTGCCATGATGTCGCGCATCGCGGAGACGAATCCGGGTTGGCGGTAGATCCGCTGCCGGCTCGCGACGAGGTCGTCGTAATCCTTTGACTTGTCAGCCATCAACCATTTGATCCGCGCCTGCACGGTTTCCCATGTCGGGTCCTCTGCCGCGGCCATCGACAACGTGATGATCCGCTTCATCACCTCCGGGTCGGCCTGCGAACCCCCGGCTGTGTTGAGAACCAGTCGCTGGACCCGGTCGGGGTGGTCGACGGCCGCGCGGGCGGCGACCCAGCCACCCAGCGACTCGCCGCTGATGCTGGCCCGCTCCGCGCCGATGGTGTCGAGCACGGCCATCAGATGCGAGACGTAGTGGTGGATTTCGAGCGGATGTCCGGGTTTGTCGGTGTAGCCGTGGCCGAGCATGTCGATCGACCACGTCCAGAAGTGCTCGGCGTGCGCTTCCAGATTGCGCACGTACGCCTCGGCGTGCCCACCCGAACCGTGCAACAGCATGAGCACAGGGTTCGCCGGATCACCGGCGCACAGGTAGCGGGTGCGGACGCCGGCCGCGTCGAGATACCCCTGCGAGAACGGGACACCCTGGAGATCGCTCCAGATGCTCTCGTGCTCGGCCACTCGTCACCTCACAATGGGCGTGCTAATATCGCACACTGATGTGCACTATCTCTAGAGCATCGCTCTCACCAGGGCCTGTGTCAAGGCAGCCATGACGGAGGCGAGGGCCGAAATCACCGTTGCGCCCGGGTCGCAGACCCTGGCCAGGGGCTTGACCGTGCTGGAAGAGGTCGCCGCCACCCCAGGCGGAGTCACGGTGGGCGAGGTCGCCCAGCGCATCGGGGTACACCGGACGATCGCGTACCGGTTGCTGTCGACGTTGGCCCAATTCCGGCTCGTGGCCAAGGGCGAGGACGGCCGCTACCGGCCCGCGGCCGCGCTGGCCGTCCTGGGCGCGTCGTTCGACAACAATCTCCGTCAGCTCAGCGTGCCGACCCTGCGAACTCTTGCCGACGAACTCGGGACCACTGTGTCGCTGCTCGTCGCCGAGGGCGACCAGCAAGTGGCCGTGGCGGTGATCGTGCCGACCCGGGTGTCGTATCAGCTGTCCTTCCACGAAGGCAGCCGGTACCCGCTCAGCCGCGGAGCAGCCGGTGTGGCGCTGCTGGCGAGCATGCCGGCCCACCCCGACGAGCGAGATCTGGTGCCGCAGGCGCGAAAACAAGGATGGGTGATCACCCACGGCGAGATCGAGCCGAACACCTACGGGTTGGCGGTGCCGGTGCGTCGTCGGCCGCCGTCGCCGCCGACGTGCATCAACCTCATCTCTCACCGGCAGGATGTGGTGAAGCGCGGAAGGGACGCAGTCGTGAAAGCGGCAAAGCAACTGTCCGAGATTCTGAGCTGAAAGGACTCCATGGGTCACTGGGATCGGGAGACCGACATCGTCGTACTGGGTAGCGGTGCGGCAGGTATCACTGCGGCATTGACCGCGGCCGTCGACGGCGCGTCGGTCGAGGTATACGAGAAGGCTGCGACAGTTGGTGGGACGAGCGCGGTTTCGGGCGGAATCGTGTGGATCCCGGCGCATCAACGCATGCCCGGAGAAGTCCTGACCGTCGACGATGCGATGAGCTATCTGCGCGCGCAGTCGTTGGGTGCGATGGACGAGGCGTTGGTCTCGACCTTCGTCCGCACCGGACCGAAGATGCTCGATTTCCTGGAGGCACATAGCGACATCCGCTTCGAGATCGCCGAGGGGTTCCCCGACTACAAGCCGGAATTGCCGGGCGGGCGGCCGGGCGGAGGCCGGTCGCTCAACGCCGTGCCCTACGACTTGTCGCAAGTCGGCGAGTGGGCGGAGAAGATCACCTCGTTCCCGGCCGATTTCAGCAATGTCGGCATCGACGCCGAAACGCGAGCGCGCATCCACGCCGCAGTCGACGACGCTTCGGTTTGCGTCGCGGGCACGGCGCTGATCGCCGGCCTCCTCAAGGGGCTTCTCGACCTCGGCGTGGTTCCTCGGACGTGCTCGCGGGCAACGGAACTCATCGCCGACGCGGACGTCATCACCGGTGTGCGGGTCGACGTCGACGGCCAGAGTATGGCCGTTCGCGCCCGGCGTGGGGTGATCCTGGGCACCGGCGGTTTCGAATGGGACGACGCGCTCGTCGCCGCGTTCCTGCGTGGGCCGATGCACGGTCCGGTCTCTCCGCCCAACAACACGGGCGACGGGTTGCGCATGGCGATGTCCCACGGTGCGGACCTGGCCAACATGGGCGAGGCGTGGTGGGTGCCGATCGTGCAGATTCCGGGCGACACTATCGATGGCAAGCCGCGCAGCAGAAGCGTGCGACTCGAACGCACCCGGCCGCGCAGCATCATCGTCAACCGCGCGGGCAGTCGATTCGTCAACGAGGCCGGTGAGTACAACTCGATGGCGGGGGCGTTTCACTACCTCGATCCACGCGGCGGCTACGTCAACGACCCGGCGTGGATCGTGTTCGACTCGCTGCACCTCAAGCGGTACGGCTTCCTCGGCGTGGCCTCAGGTGATCCGGTTCCGGAATGGTTCTGCCCGTCAGGCGATCTCGTGGAGCTGGCAACCAAGATCGGCATCGACGCCGACGGACTCGCGCAGACCCTCGAGGCCTGGAACCGAAACGTCGCGCGCGACATCGATCCGGACTTCGGCCGCGGGTCGAGCGCATACGACGGCTATTGGGGTGACGAGCGCGCCGCGACACCTGCCTCGAAGACGTTGGGCCCCATCGACACCGCGCCGTACTACGCGGTGCCGGTCGCGGTGGGCGCGATGGGCACCAAGGGCGGCCCCCGCACCGACCGCGACGGCCGCGTCCTGCACGTCAGCGGCCGCGTGATCCCGGGCTTGTACGCGGCGGGCAATGCGATGGCGGGCGTTACCGGGAAGGCATACGGCGGGGCCGGCGGAACCCTCGGCCCCGCAATGGTGTTCGGGTACCGCGCCGGCCATGCGGCAGCGACCGGGCGGTCTGTCGACTAGTCAGCCGCTGGAGGCGACGACCATACCGTCGGTGGGGATGACCATGTAAGTGGCTGTGGATCGGACCAGGATGCGGTTGGCGGCGTCGGCAATCGAGCATTCGGCGCTCATGACCCTGCGACCACGATGCACCATCGTGGCTTCAGCGACGAGGGGTCCGCCTTGCGGTTGTCTGAAGTACCGGTTGTGCATATCGGTGGTGACGGTGAACTCGCGGCCGAAGTCGTAACAGCCCTCGAGGCAAAAGGCGCAAGCGATGTCCGCGAATGTGGCCAGCACCCCGCCGTGAATACTGCCCTCGAAATATCCTCTTATGTCGTCGGTGAGTGGCATGGACATAGTTACATGGCCTGGCTCTTGCCGAACGACGCTAATCTGCAACCGGTCGTGTACGGGAGAACCAGCACGTACTTCCTCTGTGGTAGCCATGTGATTTCCTCCTCAGAGAGCGATGAAAAATCATCCGCCCAGCCCTGTCGAAACGTCAACCCCCGCCTTGGCTGCGAGACGCTGCGGCGCGGCCTAGTACAGGTAGATTGCCAGCACCGCCCCCCACAGCACGACCAGCCATGCGTCGGTGAACAGCCGTAGCCACATCGGCGCGGTGCGAACTTCCATGAAGTTCTGAATGATCAACCACCCCTTGACGAATCCCATGGCAAGGACGGCGATCGTGATCCCGACGCTGCTCGTGACGGTGCCGTGTGCGTGAGCCGGGCCCAACCACCACGCCGCGACGGTGATCGCGGAGAGAAGGCCCCATACCGAGGTGAGCCTGACCACAGCTCGTTGTACTCCGTGCGTCCGCGCGATTGCCATGTCACCTCATCACATACAAGAGTGCGAAGATCACGATCCAGAGCAGGTCCACCATGTGCCAATAGGTCGCGCCGGTCTCGACCATCGACACCCGGGGCCGGTCCCGAGTGCTCAGTTCCCGGAAGACGACCCCGAGGAATACCAGTCCGAGCAGGACGTGGAACAGATGCACGCCAGTGAGCATGTAGTAGAACATGAAAAAGTCGTTGTGCGGAAATGTGTACCCACGTGAGATCTCTCTGGTCCACTCGTAGCTCTTGAGTAACGCGAACAGCACGCCACATGCACCGCCATAGATGACCAGCCGCACTGCTCGAGGATGCTCGCCTTCGCGGGTCATCTGTACGGCGCGGGCGACAAACCACGAACTTGCAAGTAGCACAAGCGTGTTGGCGACGCCGATGTTCAGGCTCAGGTGCTGTTGGGACGCCAAGAACAACTCGCGCTCTTGGCTGCGGTAGACCATGAAGATGATGAAATAGCTGGAGAAGATGACGAGATCCCCCAGCACGAAGAACCACATGTTGGCGTCGCCTGGCAGGTGGACGCGAGCCTTTTCGGCGTTCGTCATCAATCAGTCCTGAACCCGTTCGCCGGGCGGCTGCCCTTTGATTGCCGAGTACAGCAGCTTGATCATGCAGAACTCCCAGAACACGAACACTGCGGTGCCCACCCAGAAACTGATCGATCCGTTCCACGCCAGCGGGCCGGACTTGAAGACGAACACTGGCCCGGCCAGCAGTTCAGTCACGATCATCCAGATCGACATGTACGCCAGCCACTTCGGCAGGATGTCGTTGCGGTCCAGGAAAATAGCAAGTGCGAGAACCATGTTCTGCGTGGCAAAACAGCCCAGGGAGCCGACGAAGGAGAGCAATCCCAAGTCGTAGAGCATCGCAACGATGTGTGGATCACGATCCGGGCGGAACGCAGCGGCCACGAATGAGAATGCGGCAAACAGACATCCAGGGATCGCCCCCACGGCCAGCGAAGCGATGTACGCGTAGGCAAACACCGGGGTCACCGACATCCGCTTGATCTGAAATGCAATGAGGCCGTTGGCAACCGCCGTGAACCCGATGAAGAACATCAGCAGGCCGAAACCGATCCGAATGGTCAGTGAATGCGCGTCGAAAAACGCGACAATCTGATCAGGGCCGACGTCGGGCCGCGGCGGCGGCATCACGCGCGTCAGGACGACGAAGATCAGCCCGAAGATGTTGTAGAACACCGGGATCGTCCACCAGCAGATCCACTGGTCAATCTTGGGGCGTTGCGTCCACGCCGGTCGGATGCTGCCGGCGGCGACAGTGTCCGCCACGGGTGCCATCACCGGACCGCTCAACTCGTCACCCTCTCCGCGACCTTCGGCTCAGAAGCGTCGTCGTCCCCTTGCGCTTCGGAGGCTTGTCGTTTGATCGCGGCCCACACGACGAAGAACATGACAGTGATGTAGAGGCAGAAGGCCCCGATGCGCAGCCAGAACGACACCACGCCGTCCCACGCCAGCGGCCCGCTCCTGAAAATGACCGCGCAGACGGCAGGTGTCATCGCCGCGGCCGTTAGCACGTTGAAATGCGCCACCCAGCGCGGAAATACCGGTTGCACACGCGCATCGAGATGGATGGCCAGCGCCAGACACAGATTCTGCACAACCAACATGCCGACCGGCGCGATGAAGATGAGCCAGGCCATGTCGTTGAGGAGCATGATCAACTGCGGGTCGCGGTCGGGCCGGAACGCGGCGACAAGCCAGAAGATGTCCGCGATCGCGAAAAGCGTCGCGCCAGTCGTGGCACCGGCGAGGTAGCTGTAAGCAAGCACGTGGCTGGGAGTCGCCATCCGCTTCATCTGCACGACGATCACCATGAAGAACGGAATCAGCATGATCGCGCAAAGATTGAACGTGATCATGGAAAACCGGATCATCGTCGTGTTCTCGGCGTAGAAGGCGGCAACTTCGTGAGCGGTCATTCCGGGCGACATGGGCGGGATGAAGCCGGGGAAAGCAAGAAAGCAGACGAGCATGAGCGCGCCGAAGAGCGGCACGATCCACAGGCTGATCCACTGTGCGCGTATGTCCACCGCGGTCAGGGTAGCCGATCGGCTAGGGAAGTCAATAGCCGATCGGCTATCCTCGGGGGATGGTGTCCGCAGAACCGAAGGTTCGGTTGACGTCCGCGCGCAGGACAGCTGCCCAGACCCGCGTACTCGACGCGGCATTGGACCTGATTTCGGTGCACGGTGTCAGCGGCACATCGCTGCAGATGATCGCCGATACCGTCGGCGTCACGAAAGCCGCTGTCTACCACCAGTTCAAGACCAAGGACGAGATCGTCATCGCCCTCACCGAGCGCGAACTCGACAGGCTCGCCGACGCGTTGGAGGCGGCCGAGGCCGAAGAGAACCGGCTGCGGGCACGACAGGTGCTGCTGACGCGGGTGGTCGACCTCGCGATCGAGCGCCGCGGCGCCGTCAGCACCCTGCAGTTCGACCCGGTCATCGTGCGCCTGCTGGCCGAACATGAACCGTTCCAGCAGTTCATCGATCGGTTGTACGGGGCACTGCTGGGCGACGAGACCGGTACCGCGGCGCGGGTCGAGGCGGCGATGCTGTCGGGTGTGATCAGCACCGCGGTCATGCATCCGCTCGTCGCCGATGTCGACGACGACCACTTGCGCGAACAGGTGCTGCGCTACATGCGCCGTCTGGTTGATTTACCCGGTTGACACAATCCGGCTGTTATCGGCATGTCGATTCCCGATGGGCGCTATGAAAGTTGTCGACCAAAGGACAGCGTTGTGGCTATTGCTCGCCTGTGGCCGGGATTGAGGCTGGCAGCGGTCGCCGCCGCATTGGCGATTGCTATCGGCTGGGGATCTGCTGGCGCGGCCGCAGATCCGGGTCCCAGTCCTTCCGACACGAGCGGTACTAGCGCCTCATCGAACTCCAGCGGCGACAGCGTCGGCGAGCGTCATCATCCGCACAACCGCCTTGACAGACCCGGCCGTCCCCATTCTCAACTCGGAGCCGGCGATGAGGGGTCATTGGGTACGAAGACCAGTGATCGTGGCGCGTCGCAGCGAAAAAATGCGGACGCACGCTTGCCCCGTAACGACATCTTGTCGCCGCGTGTTGATCGCAAGGTGTCGCTAGCTGACTCGTCGAACACGGCGACAGGGCCGGAAGAGACGTCGACGACGTTGCTCTCCGGGCCGTCGGGCCGGTCGCTCACCTCATCGGCTTCGTCCCGCGACGAGCAGCAGATCGGGTCGCCGGGCGCGAACTCAGCATTGACGAACACGCAGCGCGTACAGCAACGGATGACTTCGCTCGCAAACTCAGGGCGCCTGTCAACGCTCGAAAACTCGACGCGGACAACGAGAGACGGTCCGCAGACAACCGGGTCCCAGATCCAAACCCCATCGGCCGAGAGCGCGACGCCAACCCTCCCAGCCCCCCAACCGTTGCCTTCAACAATGCGGACGGTTTCGGCCACCACGGTGACCGCGGCTGCTGCTTCGCCGCCGCCGTCGCTGACGAGATTCATCGGAAACCTGATCTTCAGCGCTCTGTCCGTGTTGACGAGCGTGTTCGCCGGACCTGCGGTCGTCCCGCCCGGCAGCTCCGTGACTGTCCGCGCATCGACGCTGGTCGTCGGCGACATCACGGTGCCAGCCGATTGGTACTTCCCCAACGAGGATGAGCCGCCGACGGGTCTCATCTATCTTCAGCATGGCGCCTTGGCAGTCGCGTCGATGTACAGCTACACCGCAGCAGCGCTCGCCGCCGAAACGAACAGCATCGTCGTCGCGCCAACGATGTCGACAAACGGCTTCGACCCGAGCGGCATGTGGCTGGGCGGGACGCCGTTGCAGCTCGCGACCGCTGAATTGTTCGAGGGTGACCGATCGGCACTGACGGCCAGCGCCAGCGCCGCAGCCGGCCACGCCGTGACGCTGCCGCAGAGCTTCGTGCTCGTCGGGCATTCTCTCGGAGGGGTATTCGTCACCGAAGTCGCGGGCTACCTCGCCGCCAGCGGCAGCGCTGCTATCGATGATCTCAAGGGTGTGGTGCTGTTCGACCCGGCGCACTCCGCCGGCCAAGACGACGCGCTACCCACCGCGCTGGGCAAGCTCTCATCCGACCTTCCGGCGTTCATGGTCGGGTCGCCTCCCGGTTTCTGGAATCAGGTCGGGACCGATGAGGAGGCGTTAGCGGCAGCGCGCCCCGGCAAGTTCGTCGGAGTCGTTCTCGATCAGGGCTCGCACAGCGACGCGGTGCGGGGAGGCAACCCGCTGATGCAGTTCATCGAAGACTTCGTCTCCGGCTTCCCCAAGGCCAAAAACATCGATGCGCTCCAGATGCTCGCCGTGGGCTGGATCAACGACATGTTCCTGGAAACCGGTGACGGGGTTTACGCCTCGCCCGGTGACGTGTTCACAATCGACACTCCCGCCGGAACTGCGGCCGCGTTCGCACTTCCGGATACCTATCACCAAGCCTCGCCGATAGCCGTGTTGTTAACCGAGCTGGTCAACTGGCTCACGGCCGGCCTAGGTCAAACCGGATCGGCTACCCCCAGCGTTGCGGCCACGGCCTTCTAGGTGTCGTCACGTTTGGTGGCGTGCGTCTCGGACTCTTCATAGGGCACGTCGGGTTCGAACTCGTCGGGCTCCAGCGACCGCTCCGAGGCGTGCCCGGATTCGGCATCGTCGAGCTCCGGTTGAGTTCGTGATTCGCCGGCGCCGCGGTTGGCCAGCCAATCACGGGCCAACAGGCCGAGGCCGACGAGCGCGATCACGATCACGATGATCGCGACGATCGTGCTGTCGGTCAGCACTGCCGCGCCGAGCAGCACAATGCCAACGACTGCCACTGCGAGTACGACGGTCAGCATCGGCATTGGTTACCCCCGTTGGGCTTTTATTATCCTCAGATGACACGCGATTCGTGACCTTGCCAGTAGCGTTCACGCAACAATCGCTTGTACAGCTTGCCGTTCGGATCGCGGGGCAACTCGTCGACGAAGTCGATGGTGCGAGGACACTTGTAAGTGGCCAGCTCCGCGCGGCAGTACGCGATCAGCTCCGCCTCCAGACCGTCGGCGGCGACGCCCGCCGGCTGCACGACGGCTTTGACCGCCTCCCCCATCTCGTCGTCGGGGACACCGAATACGGCGACGTCGACTACCGAGGGATGGCTCGCGAGGACGTTTTCCGCTTCCTGCGGATAGATTTTCACACCGCCGGAGATGATCATGTCGGCCTGACGGTCGGTGAGATACAGGTACCCGTCATCGTCGAGATAACCCATGTCCCCCAGCGTTCGCCAGCCGTCGGCATTGGTCACCGACGCCGTCTTCTCCGGGTCGTTGTGGTACTCGAATGTGCGACCACCCGCGAAGTACACGACGCCGATCTGTCCCGGCCCCAGCTCCTCTCCGCCCGAACCGACAATGTGGCACTCGTCCAGCGGCCGGCCGACCGAACCCGGGTGCGCAAGCCACTCCTGCGCCGAGATGTGAGTAGAGCCGAGATCCTCTGTCCCCGAGTAATACTCGTCGATGATCGGCCCCCACCAGTCGAGCATCTGTCGTTTGACCGGGATCGGGCACGGGGCGGCGGCGTGCGTGACGCTGCGCAGGCTCGACACGTCGTAGCGCAGCCGCTGCGCCTCGGGCAACCGCAGCATCCGAATGAACATCGTCGGCACGAATTGGGCATGCGTCACCCGGTACCGCTCGATCAGCTGCAGACACTCTGAGGCATCGAACCTCTCCATCACCACGACGGTCGCGCCGAGCCGCTGCCACGACATCGAAAACACCAGCGGCGCTGAGTGATACAGCGGTGCGGGCGACAGGTACACCACGTCCGCCCCCGAGTCGCGTGCGGCCAGGCCGCGAGTAATCAGCACCGGCGCCGACGTCGGATCCCCCAGCGGCGTTCCTGGCAATGCCTTGCGGACACCCTTCGGCCGGCCGGTCGTTCCCGACGAGTAAAGCATCTCGCGGCCTTCGCACTCGTCGACCAACGGCGTCGCGGGCTCCGCCGCCAAGACGTCCTCGTAGCGCTCGAATCCGGCGAACTCGGCGCCCACGGCGACCCGCGCGGTGATCCGCGACAGGTCCAGGCCGCCGACCGCGTCGGTCATCGTGCTGCTGGCGAAAAGTGCCTTCGCGCCACAGTCGTCGAGCACGTATTGTACCTCGCCAGAACGCAGGTGGCGGTTGATCGCTGTGTAGTAGAGACCGGAACGCTGTGCTGCCCAAGCGATTTCGAGGAATGCCGGGCTATTCTCCATCAGGATCGCGATGTGATCGCCGATGTGCAGGCCTCGCGCACGCAACGCGCGGGCGCACCGGGTTGACCGCTCTTCGAGGCTTCGATACGTCACCACCTCGCCGCTGCCACCCATCACGATCGCGGCCTTGTCCGGCGTGCGTACGGCATGCCGGCCCAAAGTCATCTCGGCAGCGCGCCCTTCGCCGATCAGCGCGTCACTCGCCGCATAGGCGTCCTGATGGCCGTCGGCGACCGAGGCGGCCAGCGTGTCGAGCTCGGCGTGGCCGCGCAACTTGCTCTGCGCCAGCGACAGGATCTGCGCGCGCGCCCGCGCGACACGCCGCGCGCGGGTGTCGGTGCGGCAATGGGTGTCGATGGCGTCGACCAGTTCCGGTACTCCCTCACCGCGCGCGGCGACCATGGCGACGATCGGCGCGTCGGTTTCCGCCCGCAGATCGCGGATGGTCTGCTTGGCACCATCGCGGTCGGCCTTGTTGACGACGACGATGTCAGCCACCTCGAGCAGACCTGCCTTGGCCGCCTGGACCGCGTCGCCGGCGCCCGGATTAAGAATCACCACGGTCGGGCTTGCCACCGCAGCGATCTCGATTTCTGACTGCCCCACTCCCACCGTTTCGAGCAACACGACGTCATATCCGAGGTCGGCGAGCACCCGGATCGCGGCGGGCACGGCGGCCGCGAGCCCGCCGAGGTGACCGCGTGTTGCGACCGACCGGATCAGCACACCGGGATCGTTGATGTGCGCGGCCATCCGGATCCGGTCGCCGAGCAGCGCGCCCCCGCTGTACGGCGACGACGGGTCGACGGCCAGTACCGCTACCCGCAGCCCCTGCTCGCGGTAGGCGCCGACGAGAACCGCGATCGTCGTCGATTTGCCGGCGCCGGGCGGACCGGTGATCCCGACCACCCGCGCGGTCGACGACCCCAGGGCGGCCAGCACCTCGTCGCGACGCGCGCTTTCGACCAGGCTCAGCAGCCGGCCCGCGGCCCGGGTAGACCCGTCTCGCGCCGCCGCGATCAGCTCCTGGATATCGCGCATCGGGACAGGGTGCTCTCCAGCTCGGCCAGTATGAGAATGATATTCTCTCAGCCTGAGAGTCCGAGTTGCAAGAAGGGGAACCATATGCAGATCAGCGGGAGTTCCGCGATCGTCGTCGGAGGCACGGGAGGCTTCGGCGAGGCCACCGTCCGTCGTCTGCACGGGGCCGGCGCGAAGGTCGTCGTCGCCGACGTCGCCGACGACAAGGGAAAGGCGTTGGAGAGCGAGCTCGGCATCCGGTACGTCCGCACCGACGCCACCAGCCCGGAAGACGTCAACGCCGCGCTCGCAGAAGCGGAATCCCTCGGTCCACTGCGGATCTCGGTGGACGCCCACGGAGGCCCGGCGAGCGGCGGCCGCCTTGTCGGCAAGGACGGCTCGCCGTTGGATCTGGACGGGTTCAAGACGACGATCGAGTACTACCTGGTTGCGGTGTTTAACGTGATGCGGCTGTCGGCAGCCGCGATCGCGCGCTCCGAACCACTCGACGGCGGAGCGCGGGGCGTGGTCATCAACACCGCCTCGATCGCCGGTTACGAGGGCCAGATCGGCCAGATTCCTTACTCCGCTGCGAAGGGTGGCGTGATCGGCATGACGCTCGTCGCGGCGCGCGACCTCTCGCCGCTGGGCATCCGTGTCGTCACGATCGCGCCAGGCATGTTCCTGACGCCTGCGTATCCGGTGCCGCCTGAACAACTCGAGGCGCATTGGGGCCCGCAGATCCCATTCCCGAAGCGGATGGGCCAGCCGCCTGAATACGCGGCGATGGTGGCAAGCATCGTCGAAAACGACTACCTCAACGGCGAAGTCATTCGGCTCGACGGAGCGCTGCGGTTCGCCCCGAAGTAGATGGGCGCGCTTGGTTGGTGCCTGAATCCGTCGCGAGTCGTCACGGAGGGTTGACTGGCCGGCGGTGGCGGGCAACAATTTCCGTCCGAGATGGTCGAGCCGCCCGATGCGATAGCCGACGCAGCAGGGTTGCTCGCCCGTCAGGACGCCGGCGGCGTCACCGGAACCGTGCAACGGTCCGAAGAACTCTCCGGCTAATAGTCAGGTTCGACTGTCAGGGCACGATAACAGTGTTCCCGGACAACGCGACCGCTCCGCTCGAGAAGAACCTGGAACTCAACGTGCTCGCAGTTGCCGTCGCTAATCTGGCCGACGGTCCGGCCGGTCAGGAAGCGGCACAGCCGACCATCGACGACCTGTTCAACACCTTCGTCGCGGCTTTCACGTCGGCCAAGGACCACAACGTCGGCACGCTGAACACCGGCAGCATCGGTACCGGAGTCTTCGCCAACAGCACGACCGTTGTGTACGTCATGCAGAAACTGGCCGCCATGCACGTCGGAATCAACCTGCGTTACTACGGCGTTGACAAGAAGACTCCGCAGAAGGACCTCGATGCGACTGTCAATAAGGTCGTCGACGCGTACACCAAGAGCCAGACGCACACAGTGAAGCATCTGCTCGAACTGGCGCACGACATACTCAAATAGTCACTTCGGCGCGTTGAGCCGCTCCACGATCTGGCGGAAGTCGTCGGTCTGGAACGACTGGTCCTCGGCGGCGTTCGCGTAGTCGAGCGTATTCAGCACTGCGCGCTCGACGTGCATGTTGAGCATCCTCTTGGTGCTTTCCACAGCCTGCCGCGGCAGCTCCATGATTTTCTTCGCGCATGCGATGGCCTCCGAAACCGGGTCGACCACAACGTGATTAGCCAGACCGATCTCGACCGCCCGCTGCGCCGAGATGCGCGCGCCCGTCAACGCGTACTCCTTGGCCTGCAACACGCTGATCTGCAGCGGCCAGGTCAGCGGACCGCCGTCGGCCGCAACCAAACCCACCTGCACATGCGGATCGGCCAAATAAGCGCTCTCGGCCATGTACACGATGTCGCTCAACGCGACCAGGCTGCATCCGAGTCCGACCGCCGGCCCGTTGACGGCCGCTATCACGGGAATTCGGGTGCGCACCATGCCGAGGACGATCTCGCGCCCGTGCAGAATCGTCTTCGCCCGCAGGTCGGGATCGCGCCTGATCTCGTCGAGATAGCCGAAGTCACCTCCCGCAGAGAACGCGCGCCCGTTGCCGGTGATCACCGCCGCACGCGCGGTGCGGTCTTCATTGAGGCGAGTCCACAGCGATGCCAATCCACAATGCAGATCGTCGTTGACGGCGTTCAGCGCATCGGGCCGGTTCAGCCGAATGATGCGCAGGGCTCCGTCGGACTCGACCTGGACTTCGTTCGGCATGTCGTACACGGTCAGACTCCTAATCCGAGAATGCGAGAAGCAATGATGTTCTTCTGGATCTGCGATGTGCCACCCATGACACTCTGCGCGCGGCTGTACAGATAAGCACTGAGCAGGTCTGGGTCTTGGGTGCCCGCGACCGCGAGCGCCGCGTGCCCTACCGACTGCTCCACCCACGTCATCAGTAGCTTGTCCAGCGACCCGTCCGGCCCGTGTGACAACCCGTCGAGCTGTTCGGACAGCCGGCGCCGCACGTGAAGCCGCAGCATCTCGGATTCGACGGCGGCCCAGGCCAGTTCCTCGGGAATGTCACCTCCCGCCCGCTTGGCCATCTGGCGCACCAGCTTGCCGTATCTGGCGGAATACCCGAGCGTGGACGGCTCGCGCTCGTGGCTGACCACCGTCATCGCCAGCGCCCAACCCTCACCCGGTGAGCCGACCACCTGGTCCGCGGGAACTACCGCACCGTCGAAAGCTACTTGACCGAATTCGGTTGTGACACCGTTGATCATCTTCAGCGGCCGCTGCTCGATGCCGTCCTGGTGCATCGAGATGACGAATGCCGAGATGCCCTTGTGCCGCGGCGCATCCGGATCGGTGCGCGCCAGCAGCAGGCACCAGTCGGCGACGTCGGAGTAGCTCGTCCAGATCTTGTGGCCCTCGATCACATAGTTGTCGCCGTCCCTGATGGCCTTTGTCCGCAGCGAGGCGAGGTCTGAACCCGCGCCGGGTTCGGAGAAGCCCTGGCACCACCGTTCGGTTCCGTTGATCATGCCGGGCAGGAACCGCTGCTGGAGTTCCTTGCTGCCGTGTTCGCCAAGGCCGACGACAAGATATCCCAGGCTCGGCCGTGGCGGTGCGCCCGCTCGCGCCAGCTCCTCGTCGACGATCACGTCGTAGACAGGCGGCAGTTCGTGCCCGCCGAACTCCTTCGGCCACGAAAGCCCGAAGAACCCTGCTTCGTACAGTGCCTGATGCCACTCGCCCTGCCGGGCCCAGTACTCGTCTCCGGACGTCGCGAACTGGCCGCAGCGTTCGCTCAACCAGTTCCGCAGGCGGTCCCGGAACGCGGCCTCGTCTGCTGAATCACGAAAGTCCAAAGTCGATCTCCTTCAACCGGATTCCGAATGTCTCTCCTGATGCCAGTGCCCTGCGCAGATACACGTGAGCAAGGCACTCCCACGTGTTGCCAATCCCGCCGTGTACCTGGATCGCGGTCTCGCATACCGTGCGGGCCGCCCGAAGGCAGTAGACCTTGGCGATCGACGCTGCGCGGATCGCTTCGACCAGCTCGAGCTCGTCGACGGCCCACGCGGCGTGGCGCAGCACGCTGATCGAGCCCTCGATCAACGCCAGGCCTTCCGCGAGCAGATGCGCCACGGCCTGATACGAGCCGATCGGCTTGCCATACTGCTCACGGATTTTCGCGTAGTCGGTTGCGAGCGCATGCGCGCCGCGGGCGGTGCCGAGGACGTCTGCGGTCGTCGCCACGAGCGCAAGTGCCCGGAAGCGTTCGGCGTCTTCGGCGGTCAGCTCTTCGATCGCTTCCGCGGTGGGCATCTGCGCCATCGCCCGCGTGAGATCAGCGGTCTCGCTGTACTGTTCGCTCGGGGAACCGGTCACGCCTGCCCGCCGCAGGTCGTCGGTGAGTACCGGCCCGACGAACGGCACATCGACCAGCCCGCGCCCGAACTCCTCGGCGACGATGGCGACTTCGACGCCCGAGGCGCCGTCAGAGCGCAACATCCGCCAGCCCGTCGCGTCGACCGCCTTTTCCAGGCGGGCTTTGCGGCTATCGTCGGAGAGCTCCTGCACGGAGCCAGGACCGAGGTCGTCGGCCAATTTCGCTGCCGCATCGCGCAATTGGCGTTGTTCAATGGTCAGACGGACATCCATAGCGCTCCTTGAGAACTCGGCGCAGCACCTTGCCGGACGGTAGTCGAGGGATCTCAGACACGAACACGACGTCGGCCAAGCGTTTGTACGACGCCAGCCGGTCACTGACCCACCCCGTGACTTGCTCGGCGGTGACCGACTCACGGGTGGCGACGGCAGCGACGATCCGTTCGCCGTCGATGGGATCGGCCGCACCGAATACCGCACAGTCGTCGACTGCCGGATGCCCGTGCAACACCGCCTCGATTTCGGCCGGGGCGACCTGGAACCCACGCACCTTGATCATTTCCTTCGACCGGTCCGTGATGCGCAGCCAGCCGTTGTCGATGCTGCCCACGTCCCCGGTGCGAAACCACCCGTCGCAGAATGCGTCCGTGTTGGCACACGCCGGCACATATCCCGCCATCAGCGAATCCGCCCGCGCTTGGATTTCATCCTGTTCGCCGATCCGCACCCGCACACCCGGCACCGGGCGGCCAACCGTGTCCAGGCGCGAATTGTCGAGCGGGCTGCATGCGATCACAGGCAATTCGCTTGTGCCATAGGCGGTCAGCCAGTTCACGCCTGTTCGCCGGGTGATGGTTTCGGCGACACCGGGAGCGACCGGGGTTGCGCACCACATGATGTAGCGCAGCGACGACAGGTCGAAGCTCTCGAGCTTCGGGTGCGAGGCCAGCGCGAATGCTATTGGTGCGACGGTCATTTCGATGGTGACGCGGTCGGCCTCGACGTGGTGCAGCATCGCGTCGACGTCGAATCGCTGGTGCAGGCGAAGCCAGGCGCCGCTACGCAGCGCGGTCATGATGTTAAGCAGACCGAGGATGTGCGACGCTGGTGTGACGATCTGCATGCGGTCCGCGGACGTCATTTGCAGCGCAGCCTGCCAGTGCCGGATCGCGGCCGTGAACGAGGCATGCGTGTGCCGGACCGCCTTCGGCATGCCGGTGGTTCCGGAACTGAACACCAGCAGCGCGTCGGCACGCGGGTCGAGCGGCGCAACCGTGGCGCGACCGGGCGCAAGGGACTCGTCGAGGTGCAGCATCGGCATCGCCTCCGCCAGCACCGGATGGTCGCCGACCCCGTGCGCCGGGTCGGTCAGCGCCAGCGCGTGATCCACCTCGGCGCGCTTCCAGGCCGGGCTCAGCAACACCACCGCCGCACCGAGTCGCCAGATCGCACGCACCGCCACGACGAATTCGACCCGGTTCGACGACATCAACGCGACTCGCTGCCCACTGCGCACCCCCCGCTTCGCGAGAGTCGACGCCATGCCGTCGGCGAGCCCCTCGAGCTGCGCCACGCTGTACCGTCGCTCCCCAAACGCCAGCACGGGGCGGTCGTCGGTCGTCGCCGTCACTGACACGCGAGAATCCTATCGTGGATTGAGAATCTGATTCTCTTATTGATAGAATCTTACTACCAAAGGGGAGGCGGCATGGCGATCACCCACGTGTTCCATCGAGCGACCGTGAGTCGGATCATCAAGGAGACAGCCGACGCGCGCACGTTCGTTCTGGCCCCGGACGAGCCGTTTCCATACCGCGCCGGGCAGTACTGCACCTTCCGGGTCACTGTCCACGGCCAGGACCTCTATCGCTCGTACTCGATGTCGAGCGCCCCGGAGACCGATGCCGAGTTGGCGACCACGGTCAAGCGGGTCCCCAGCGGCAAGGTGTCGAACTGGATGCTCGACAACCTCACCGAGGGTGATGAGGTCGTGCTGACCCGGCCGGCGGGCACGTTCTGCCTCGACACCAGCTCGGCTCCGCTGCTGGGGTTCGCCGGTGGTAGCGGCGTGACTCCGATCCTGTCGCTGACCAAAAGTGCGCTCGCGACAACCGACAGGCAGGTACGGCTGCTGTGCGCCGACCGCGACCGCTCGTCGGTGATCTTCGACGCGGTGATGTCCGAACTCGTCGACCGTTACCCGGACCGGCTGGAGATCGTCCGCCATCTCGATGACGAGCACGGCTTGGTCGACGCGACCACGGTGCGCATGTTCGTCGGCCCGGATGTCGATGCCGACTGCTACGTCTGCGGTCCGGACGGCTTCATGACGGTGGTGAGGCCTGCACTGACCGGACCTGGACGCGTCTTTGTCGAGGATTTCGACCTCGAGGCCAAGGTACCCGAGGCCAAGGTGCCCGAGGCCAAGGTGCCCGAGGCGCCGTCCGCGCCGGCCGAATCGCCCTCGGCGGGTGGGACAGTGACGATTCACCTCGACCGCAGGAAGACGGAGGTACCTCGCGTGGCGGGCGAGACGCTGCTGGAAAGTGCTCGGCGCGCGGGACTTTCACCGCCGTTCTCCTGCGAGGCCGGCAACTGCGGCACCTGCATCGCGAAGCTCACCGAGGGCGAGGTGACGATGCGCAACAACGACGTGCTGGAGCCCGACGAGATCGCCGACGGATACATCCTCACCTGTCAAGGCGTGCCCGACACCGACTCGGTGACCGTGGTCTACGAGTAGCCCGTCTAGCCGTCGAGATTCACGTTAAGCAGAGGAAGTTCGAGTAGCGGCCTGCGTAACGTGCATTTCAGCGTGCGAGTGACGCCCTGGGCCTAGTGCTCACCGAGTTTGGGCGGTGGCCGGTAGTCCGGGGTGTACCCGACGATGCGGATGGGACTGCCGACGAGTTTGTAATCGCCTGCCGTGACGACGATTCCAGGGTCGGCTTCCAACGCTTCCGGCAGTGAGCGAACCGCGGCGGCCGGTATTCCCAGTGGGCGCAATCGCACTTCCCAGCCTTTCGCCGTGTCGCTCGCCAGCGCCTGACTGACGACGGCCAGTACCTCGGCCCGGCGCGACACACGTTCGGCCATCGTCTCGAAGCCGGTGATGTTCGCCTCGGCCGCAAAGGATTTCCAGAAGCCGTCATGTGTGATGAACAGCGCGAGGTATCCGTCCGCGGTTTCGAAGAGCTGCGCCGGGACGTAATAGGAGTGCGCACCGAACGGCAGCCGCGCAGGCTCGGCACCGTCGTTGAGGTACGCCGAGGCACGATAGTTGAGTTGGGACAGCATGACGTCCTGCAGGCACACGTCCACCTGGCCGCCGCGACCCGAGACGATCTGCGCCAGAAGGCCCAACGCAGCCGTCAGCCCGGTCGAGTTATCGGCGGAGGAGTAGCCGGGCAGTGTCGGCGGGCCCTCCGGGTCGCCGGTCAGCGCGGCGATACCTGTGGCCGCCTGCACCACGTAGTCGAACGCCGGATCGTCGCCACCGTCGAGCCCGTACCCCGTGAGTGCGACGCAGACGATGCCCGCGTTGTGACGGCTCAAGCTGTCGTAGGTGAGACCGAGCCGCCGAATCGCCGACGGCTTCAGGTTGACCAGCAGCGCATGTGACTGGGCGACCAGCTCACCGAGTTGTCGTTGTCCGGCTTCGGAATTCAGGTCCAGTACGACACTGCGCTTACCGCGGTTAAGGCTGGCGAAGTAGCTGTCGCCGACTTGCCGGGAGATCTCGCCGCCCGGTGGCTCGATCTTGAGCACCTCCGCGCCGAGGTCGGCCAGCATCATCGTGGCGTACGGGCCGGCGAGCATGGTGCCGACCTCCAGGATGCGAATGCCGGCAAGCGGAGCTGTCATCGGTGGAGTTTCTCTTTGCGCAAGCGGCTCATCGCACCTGAGTGGCCAGCTCGGCGATCACCTCGCGGGTGCGGTACTTAGATGCGACGAGCTCGTCGCGGTTGTCGCCGATCGGCAGCAGTCGCACCGACAGGTCGGTGACGCCCGCGTCGGCGAATCGCTTGAACCGGGCCAGGATTGACTCTTCGTCACCCGCCGCGCACAGATCGCCGACGTCGCGGGCGTCTCCGCGCTCGAGCAGGCGCTGGTAGTTCGGCGAGGTCTCCGCCTCGGCCAGAATCCGGTTGGCCCGGGCTTTGGCGGCCTCGATCTCGGAGTTCGCGCACAAACACACCGGGATGCCCGCCACGATGCGCGGTGCCGGGCGCCCGGCGTCAGCGGCGGCCTTGGTGATTTTGGGCGCGATGTGGTCGCCGATAGCGCGCTCGTCAGCCATCCACAGCACGGTGCCGTCGGCATGTGCACCTGCGATCTGCAGCATCACCGGCCCGAGGGCGGCGACGAGCACCGGCATTGGCGTCTCGGCGCCCAGCGCGATCGGGCTGTGCACGGTGAACGAATCGTTCTGCACGTCCACCGGGCCCGGTCCGGCCAGCGCGGCGTTGAGCACCTCGAGATAGTCGCGGGTGTAGGCGGCTGGCTTGTCATACGGGATGCCGAGCATGTCGCGGATGATCCAGTGGTGCGACGGACCGACGCCCAGCGCGAGTCTGCCGCCCGCGATCGCGTGGGCCGACAATGCTTGGCGCGCAAGGGCTATCGGATGCTGTGCCTGCAGGGGCACCACGGCGGTACCCAGCTCGATGCGGCTGGTGCGCGCAGCCATCAACATCACCATGGCCAGCGCGTCGAAGTCGTCCGGCACCTGCGGCAGCCACGCAGAATCCAAGCCCGCCGACTCAGCCCACTCGATGTCGGCCACAAGCTTCTTGACCTTGCGCGCCATGTCGCCGCTCTCGGCTCCGATCATCACGCCCAATCTCATCTGCCCACCCCGCTGCGCCCGGCCGGCCTCAGTCCCCCACCTTCGC
>DATBFF010000180.1:0-12010 GCA_036558625.1 Mycobacterium sp.
CGTGAGTGCGCCATCCATCTCGAACGCATCGACGCGGCTGCAGTCGCGCCCAGAGCCCCTCGGCCCCGATTCGCTGACGTGGAAGTATTTCGGCGACCTGCGCACCGGAATGATGGGTGTGTGGATTGGCGCCCTGCAGAACATGTATCCCGAATTGGGTGCCGGCGTCGAGGAGCACTCGATTCTGCTGCGCGAGCCTCTGCAGCGCGTGGCGCGCTCGGTGTATCCCATCATGGGGGTGGTCTACGACGGGGAGCGCGCATCGCAGACCGGTGAGCAGATTCGCGGTTACCACACCACCATCAAGGGTGTGGACGGTGCCGGCCGCCGGTATCACGCGCTGAACCCGGAAACGTTCTACTGGGCGCATGCGACGTTCTTCATGCTCGTGCTGAAGACCGCCGAGTATTTCTGCGGCGGGCTGACCGAGGCCGAGAAACGTCAGCTCTTCGACGAGCACGTGCAGTGGTACCGCATGTACGGCATGAGCATGCGGCCGGTCCCGCAGTCGTGGGAGGAGTTCCAGGAGTACTGGCACCGGGTGTGCCGCGAGGAACTCGAAATCAACCGGGCAACGCTCGACATCTTCCAGATCCGAATTCCCAAGCCGAAATTCGTGCTGATGCCCACCCCGGTCTGGGATCGGATGTTCGAGCCGCTGATCGCCGGGCAGCGCTGGATTGCCGCCGGCTTGTTCGACCCGGTGGTGCGTGAGAAAGCCGGAATGCGGTGGACGCCGGGTGACGAGGTGCTGCTGCGGCTGTTCGGCAAGGCTGTCGAGGTCGCATTCTGGGTGGTGCCGGACGAGATCCGGCTGCACCCTCGCGCGCTCGATGCGTACAAGCGGGCGGAGGGCAAGCTGGCCGCCGACGCGCCGCTGACCGAGGCGCCCGCATTCATGGGCCCGCCACGCGACCGGCGCGGTCTACCCATGCACTACTTCCCGCGGCGCAAGACGCTCGTCGAGCGGGCCGGTTCTCTGGTGCACACCACGTTCTCGCTGGCGGGTCTGCGCCCGGCCCGCGGGCGCAGCCGCGCGGCCTGACCTCAAGGCTTCCGCTGTGCGCGGGCGGTGGCATACAGGCAGATCGCTGCCGCAGCGGCGACGTTGAGGCTCTCCGCCGCTCCGGGCATCGGTATCCGGACGCACCGGTCGGCAAGTGCCGCGACATCCGCCGGCAACCCGCGCGCCTCACCCCCGAACACCCACGCGGTGGGTGCGGACAGCAACGGCTCTGCGTCGTCGAGCGTCGTCTCGCCGTCGACCGTGGTCGCGAACACCGCAAGTCCCATCGCCCGCAGCGCTGCGATGACCGCATCGACGTCATCTTCGACCACTACCGGTAGCGCGAATACGCTTCCCGCAGAAGCGCGTAGGCACTTGGCGTTGTAGGGGTCGACGCTGTGAGCGGTGAGCACGACGGCCGCGGCGCCCATCGCGTGCGCTAGCCGGATCAGTGTGCCCGCGTTTCCCGGTTCAGAGATTCCGGCGCCGACGACGACGAGACGCGGATTCGTCACCGCATCCAAGGTCACCGGGGCCAGTTCGCATACCGCCACCAACCCGACCGGTGTGACGGTGTCCGACAACGCTTTTGCGGCGCGTTCGGTCACCAGCAGCACAGGCACTTCGGTATCGGCCAGCAATGCGGCGAATCGCTCGACGGCCGATTCCGTGACGAAAACTTCCTTGACCACACCGCCGCGCAGCGCGGCCTCGACGAGATTGGGCCCCTCTGCCAGGAACCGGCCGGCCCTTCTGCGTCCGATGTGGCGGTGCAGCTTCGCCGCCGCGACGACCCGCGACGAACGTTCGGTGAGCAGCCCGGGCTGGCTCAGGCGGCCTCTCCGGATGTCGGCGCGTTGACATCGTCGGGCAGCGCGGCCCGCGCCACCCCGACCAGCGCAGTGAACGCGGCAGGGTCGCTGACTGCGATTTCCGCCAGGTTCTTGCGGTCGACGTCCACGCCCGCGGCCTTGAGGCCCTGGATCAGCCGGTTGTAGGTGATGTCGTTCGCGCGCGCGGCGGCGTTGATCCGCGAAATCCACAGCTTGCGGAACTCGCCCTTGCGAGCGCGCCGGTCACGGTAGGCGTAGTTCAGCGAATGCAGTTGCTGCTCTTTGGCTTTGCGGTACAGCCGTGAACGCTGTCCGCGGTAGCCCTTGGAGGCCTTCAGAATGGTGCGCCGCTTCTTGTGGGCATTGACTGCCCGCTTCACGCGTGCCATGGCTAGTTGTTCCTATCTCGTTTCGTGCAGAAATGCGGTTCAGCCGTTGAGTAGCTTGCGAATTCGCCTTGCATCGTTGGTCGACACCGTGACGCGACCCTCGAGTCGGCGGGTGCGCTTGGTGGGCTTGTGCTCCAACAGGTGGCGGCGGTTAGCGCGCTGACGCAGGATCTTGCCGGTTCCGGTGCGCCGGAACCGCTTTGATGCACCGCTGTGGGTCTTGGCCTTGGGCATGGGGTCCTCAGTTCTGTGACGTGTCGGTCGAAGCTTGTTGCGCCGCCCGCGCACGAGTCTTCGCGCCTCGGTGCGGCGCCAGAACCATCGTCATGTTGCGGCCGTCCTGCTTGGCGGACGTCTCGACGAAGCCGTACTCGGCGACGTCGGCGCCCAGCCGCTGCAACAGCCGATAGCCCAATTCGGGGCGGGACTGCTCGCGGCCGCGGAACATGATCGTGACCTTGACCTTCGAGCCGGCCTCGAGGAAGCGGACCACGTGGCCCTTCTTCGTCTCGTAGTCGTGGTCGTCGATCTTCGGTCGCAACTTCTGTTCCTTGACGACGGTCTGCTGCTGGTTCTTGCGAGACTCGCGCGCCTTTTGAGCTGTCTCGTACTTGAACTTGCCGTAGTCCATGATCTTGCAGACCGGAGGCCTGGCGTTCGGAGCGACTTCGACAAGGTCGAGATCGGCGTCAGCGGCGACGCGAAGGGCGTCTTCGATACGCACGATTCCTACCTGCTCACCGCCGGGTCCGATCAGTCGGACTTCTGGTACTCGAATGCGCTCGTTGACGCGGGTCTCAGTGGTGATGGGGCCTCCCTAGTTCGTAAACAGTTCCTACGGGTTCCAGGATGAGATCGATGGACAGCGGTTAGAGGCCACGCTGCCAGCAAAAAGGCCCCGCTGCTGCGGGGCCCGATACCGACCGATCACGGCTTTTCGCCGTCCGCGAGGTGCGGAACCAGCCCACGAGGGCCGGTGACCGGACCGTTGAGCCGGTGTGGCCAACGGTGGGAGCGGGACTCCACTTGCTGTCCCTGACACACTCAGGAACGGTCGCGCAGGCCAGTTTAGCAGGCATATCCTGCGGCTGATGACCGTCACAGCCGCGCGGCCGACTTCCCGATTTGCCTGGGTCCCCGCTACCGCAGGGTGGGTGGTCGGCATCATCGCGACGCTGTCGCTGCTGGCGAGCGTGTCGCCACTGATGCGGTGGGTCGTCAGAGTTCCGCGCGAGTTCGTTGACGATTATCTGTTCAACTTCCCGGACACCAGCTTCGCATGGGCGTTCGTGCTCGCCTTGCTCGCCGCGGCGCTTGCCGCTCGCAAGCGCATTGCCTGGTGGATTCTGACGCTGAACCTGGTGTTCGCGGTGGGCTGGAACATCGGCGACCTGCTCGACGGCGGCACGCCGTTTGAGAGGTTCGGCGAATCGCTGGGCCTGGTGCTGCACGTGGCGGTCATCGGACTGCTAGTGGTGTCTTATCGAGAGTTCTATGCCCGGGTGCGGCGCGGCGCGCTGTGGCGAGCCGCCGGGGTCCTGGTCGTCGGGATGGCGATCGGGACTCTGCTCGCGTGGGGATTACTCGAGACGTTCCCCGGCACGCTGCCGCGCGACGAGCGTCTGGCCTATGCGTTGAACCGGGTGAGCGGCTTCGCGCTGGCCGACCCGGACTTCTTCACCGGCCACCCGCACGTCGTGCTGGCCACGTTGTTCGGCCTGTTCGGTGCGCTCGCACTGATGGCCTCGGCCGTTGTGCTGTTCCTGTCGCAGCGCGCCGACAACGCACTGACCGGTGAGGACGAGTCGGCGATCCGGGGTCTGCTCGAGGCGTACGGCAAGAACGATTCGCTCGGCTACTTCGCGACGCGGCGCGACAAGGCCGTCGTATTCGCCGACAACGCCCGCGCGGCCATCACCTATCGCGTCGAGGTCGGTGTCTGCCTGGCCAGCGGCGACCCTGTCGGTGATCCGCGGGCGTGGCCGCAGGCCATCGCCGCGTGGCTGCGGTTGTGCCAGACGTACGGTTGGGCACCGGGCGTGATGGGCGCCAGTGCCGAGGGGGCCGAGGCGTTCCGGGTGGCCGGACTCAACGCGCTTCAGCTCGGCGACGAGGCGATCCTGTACCCCGACCGGTTCCGGCTGTCCGGCCCCAGCATGCGTGCCGTGCGCCAGGCGGTGACACGCGCCCGTCGTGCCGGGTTGGCGGTGCGCATCCAGCGGCACCGTGATATTTCCGCCGACGAGATGGCCGACGTTGTCAGGCGGGCGGATGCCTGGCGCGACACCGAGACCGAGCGCGGCTTCTCGATGGCGCTGGGCCGGCTGGCCGACGACGCCGACGGTGACTGCCTGCTGGTGGAGGCCGTCAACGGTGACGCGGTGGTGGCGATGCTGTCGCTGGTCCCGTGGGGTGCCACCGGCGCGTCACTGGATCTCATGCGCCGCTCGCCCCAGTCGCCGAACGGCACCATCGAGCTGATGGTCAGCGAATTGTGCATGCAAGCGGAACGCTTTGGCGTGACTCGCATTTCGCTGAACTTTGCGATGTTCCGCTCGGCGTTCGAAGAGGGTACGCGACTGGGCGCGGGCCCGGTCGCGCGGCTGTGGCGAGCGTTCTTGGTCTTCTTCTCCCGGTGGTGGCAACTCGAGACGCTGTACCGGTCGAACATGAAGTATCAGCCGCAGTGGGTACCGCGCTACGCCTGTTACGAGGACGCGCGGCTGGTCCCCCGCGTCGGGGTGGCATCGGTGATCGCCGAGGGCTTTTTGGTGCTGCCGTTCTCCCGGCGCAAGAAGCCGCACACCGGTCACCATCCCGCGGTGCCCCAGTCGGTGATGGCCACCGGGAGGCTGCACCACGACGGCAGCGCGCCGGATCTCGCTACAGTGCCCGACGACGCGGGCACCCCCCCGCGACTACCGGATCAAATGCGGGCGCGGATGGGCAAACTGGCAGCCCTGCGTGCCGACGGGGTCGACCCCTATCCCGTCGGGTCCCCTCCCAGCCACACGATCGCCAGCGCGGTCGGCGAAGCCGACGGCACCACCGTCTCCGTCGCAGGCCGGGTGCTGCGCACCCGTGACTACGGCGGCGTGCTGTTCGCGGACATCCGCGACTGGTCGGCGGATATTCAACTGCTGCTTGACAATTCACATCTCGACACCGGATCGACTGCGGACTTCACAGCTGCGGTCGACCTCGGTGATCTGCTCGAAGTGAACGGCACCGTCGGCATCAGCAAGCGCGGAACACGGTCACTGATCGTGAGCAGCTGGCGATTGATCGGTAAGTGTCTACGGCCTCTGCCGGACAAGTGGAAAGGTTTGGCCGATCCGGAGGCGCGGGTGCGCGCACGCTACGTCGACCTCGCGATCAACCGGGATGCCCGCAAGCTGATAACGGCGCGCAGCAAAGTGCTGCATGCGATCCGAGAGACGTTGGTGGGCAAGGGCTTTCTCGAGGTGGAAACACCGATCCTGCAACAGATTCACGGCGGCGCCAACGCCCGCCCGTTCCTCACCCACATCAACGCCTACGACCTCGACCTCTATCTGCGCATTGCGCCGGAGCTGTACCTCAAGCGGCTGTGCGTCGGCGGTGTCGAGCGGGTTTTCGAGCTGGGCCGAGCGTTCCGCAACGAGGGAGTCGACTTCAGCCACAACCCGGAATTCACACTGCTGGAGGCCTATCAGGCCCACGCCGACTACATGGTCTGGGTGGACGGCTGCCGCGAGCTGATCCAGAACGCCGCCATCGCCGCCAACGGTGAGCCCGTCGTGATGCGCCCGCGCGACGACGGCACGCTCGAACCCGTCGACATCTCCGGCCCCTGGCGGGTCAAGACTGTGCACGGCGCGGTATCCGAAGCGCTCGGCGACGAGATCACCGCCGAGACCGACCTCGCCACGCTGCGCCGGCTCTGCGACGGCGCGGACATTCCCTATCTGACGCACTGGGATGCCGGAGCAGTGGTGCTCGAGTTGTACGAACACCTCGTCGAGGACCGCACCGAGTCGCCGACGTTCTACAAGGATTTCCCGTCATCGGTGTCTCCGCTGACTCGTCCTCATCGCAGCCAGGCCGGGTTGGCGGAGCGCTGGGATCTGGTGGCGTGGGGGGTCGAACTCGGCACTGCCTACAGCGAGTTGACAGATCCAGTGGAGCAGCGGCGGCGCCTGCAGGAGCAGTCGCTGCTGGCTACCGGCGGCGACCCCGAGGCGATGGAGCTCGACGAGGACTTTCTGCAGGCGATGGAGTACGCGATGCTGCCGACGGGCGGACTCGGCATGGGCGTCGATCGGGTTGTCATGATGATCACCGGTCGCAGCATTCGCGAGACGCTGCCGTTCCCACTGGCCAAGCCGCGCTGACCCACAGCAACCTCCCAGCATCGGCAGTCACGATGAGTGCGTGACCCCGGAGTCGGCACAACGGATCTCCATGATGCACGGCTGGGTGCCAGGAATCGTGCAAGCCGTCGCGATCACAATTCTGCTGATCGCGATCGGCTGGCGGTCCGCCCGCTGGCGAATGCTGTTCTTGCCGTTGTCAGTCATGATCGGCATCGGAGCGGCCGGGTGGACAGACTGGTTCATCAACTCGCAGGGCATGGCGGGCGATCCGGCTCCGCGGTCGCTGTCGATCTGGGTCGGACTGACCGGCCTCGCGATCTCGGTGGTCGTGCTCGGGTGGCGCCATGTCCGGTGGTGGCGGCGCGGCGCGTCGGTGGCCGCGGTTCCGCTGTGCCTATTGGCCGCCGGGGTGGCGCTGAATCAGTGGGTCGGCTATTTCCCCACTGTTCAGACAGCCTGGAATCAACTCACCGCAGGACCGTTGCCCGGCCAGAAGAGCCGGGCCGATGTCGAAGCGATGCAACATAACGGCGTAGTGCCCGCGGAGGGCACGGTCGTGCCCGTGACGATCGGCGATGAGGCCTCGCACTTCAAACACCGCACTGAATATGTGTATCTTCCGCGCGCCTGGTTCATGTCCAATCCCCCGCCGCAATTGCCGACGGTGATGATGGTCGGGGGTGAGTTCAACACGCCCGCGGACTGGTTGCGCGCGGGCAACGCGATCAAAACGATCGACGACTTCGCGGCGGCGCATCACGGCATCACACCCGTGCTCGTGTTCGTCGACTCCGGCGGCGCGTTTAACAACGACACCGAGTGTGTCAATGGCCGCCGCGGTAACGCTGCCGACCATCTGACGAAAGATGTTGTGCCATTCATGGTTTCGAATTTCGGAGTCAGCCCGAATCGCTCGAATTGGGGCGTCGTGGGGTGGTCGATGGGAGGCACCTGCGCAGTCGACTTGACCGTGATGCACCCGGACCTGTTCAGCGCTTTCGAGGACATCGCGGGTGACCTTGCACCCAACTCGGGTACGAAGGCGCAGACTGTCGCTCGCCTCTACGGCGGAAACGCCGCTGCGTATGCGGAGTTCGACCCGTCGGCGGTGCTCGCCAAACACGGACCGTACAACGGCGTCTCGGGGTGGTTCGCGATCAGCGGGAGTCCGCAACCAAAGCCACATGTGAGTCCGGCCGCCAGGAGGCGCTACGGCGGCGGTCGTGACCCCAACCCCAATCCAGGTGACCAGACTGTGGCTGCGAACACGCTGTGCCGGTTGGGCAGTGCCAACGGCATCCACTGCGCGGTGGTGGCGCAAACCGGCAAGCACGACTGGCCGTTCGCCGCACACGCTTTCGCGGCGGCGCTGCCGTGGCTGGCCGGACAGATCGGCACTCCCGGTGTGCCGCGGATCCCGTTCCCGTCCGCAACCGCGCCGACGCGGCCGTCGTCCCCACAACTGCAGGCGGCCCGCAAGTAGCACCGGCGTACCGTGGCGGCATGCCCGACGAGCCTTCGGCCGCGCCCGATCCCGGATACGACGATTCGGGTGTGCCGACGTTCGACTCCGTGCGCGAGAAGATCGAGACCAGGTACGGCACCTCGGTGGGCGCCGCCGAACTGGATGCGGAAAGCGCCGAGGGTCGTGAGGTGGAGGAGAAGTACGAGCAGCGCCAGAAGGCTGCGGGGGAACGCCTGGCCCAGATCCGCAAGTCGATGCAGTCCGGGCACGACGACGCCTGACGGTGCGCACGTTCACCGTCGCGGAGCGGCGCGCCCGCCTGACGCGTAGGCATTTTTTCGTCGGCACGGCTGCCTCGGTCGCCACCGTCACCGAAGCGATGGTCGGCCTGCACGCCACCGACCCGGCCACGCCGTATCTGTCACTGTGGGCGCGGGTTCGCGGCTTCACAGTCGGCGATCTCGACGCCGAACTGTACGAGCGGCGGTCACTGGTCAAGCATCTCGCGATGCGACGAACACTGTGGGTGGTGCGAGCCGACGACCTGACGGTTATCCAGCCCGCCGCCAGTGACCGGGTCGCCGAGAGCGAACGGCGTCGGCTGGTCGCCGACGTCCAGAAGGCCGGCGTCGCGGACGACGGCGAGCGGTGGCTGGACAACGCGTGTACCGCCGTCGTCGCGCACCTCGCCGAGACCGGGCCGGCCAAGGTCGCCGATGTCCGCGCTGCCCTCCCGGCACTTCAAGGCACCTACGACCCCGCGCCCGGTAAGCGCTGGGGTGGTGAAATACCTTTGGCACCAAGGGTATTCACTGTGTTGTCCGTGCAAGGTGACATCATGCGCGGCCCCAATGAGGGCGCCTGGACCGTGTCACGGCCTCAGTGGGCACGAACTGCCGACTGGCTCGGCGACCGATCACCACTGTTGCCGGCGGCAGAGGCTCGCGCCGAATTGGTGCGCCGATGGTTGCACGCATTCGGGCCGGCGACCCTCAGCGACGTCAAGTGGTGGTTCGGCGCGACGCTGACGGCGGTGCGGCAGGCGCTGCGCGACATCGCCGCCGTCGAGGTGGATGTTCACGGCGAGCCGGGATTCGCCCTCGCCGATGACCTGGAGCCGGAGTCCGACGTGGAACCATCATGTGCGCTGCTTCCGGCACTCGACGTGACGACCATGGGTTGGGCCAAGCGCGACTGGTACCTCGGCCCTTGGCGGACAGAGGTTTTCGATGCGAACGGCAACGCCGGCCCGACGGCGTGGCATCGCGGACGCGTCGTGGGGGGCTGGCGGCAGGACATCGACGGCCGGGTGCAGCTGCAGCTACTCGAAGATCCGGGCCGGGACGGCCGGCGGGCTCTTCAGCGTCGTGCCGATGAGCTCACGGCGTGGCTCGACGGCGTGCGGGTAGCGCCGCGCTTCCCGTCGCCGCTCTCGAAGCTCACGCGGGATTGATCGCGGGCGCACCTCGCGCCACCACCACCGGCATGGATGTGGAGGTATTGGTCTGCAAGATGGTGTGCACGATGGCGACAAGGTCTTCGACCGGCATCAGTCGGCCGGGTATGCACCCGCGCGCGACCCAGAGGGGATAGGTCTCCATCATCAGCTCGCGGTCCCAGCCGACGTTGAATGCGGTCGCCGAGTCGCCGTCGCCGCCCGCGCATTCTCCGGCGATCAAATTAGTAAATCCGACATCCGGGTGCTCGGTGCGCCAGGCGTCGATGAGCTTTTCGAGAGCGGCCTTGCTGACGCCGTAGGCCGCGAGACCGGGCCACGAGGGGCCATGCGTTCCCACCGGCGACGAAAGGTACACCACCTTGCCCGACGACTTCGTCAAGTGCGGGATCGCCGCCGCGGTGGCGACGGCAGCACCGATGACGTTGGTGTCGAACACGCGCCGCCAGGTATCGGCATCGGTGTCGGCGATCCGCATGAGCGGTCCGATGGCAGGCGTGTAGACCAGATTGTCGATACCGCCGAGGGCATCCGCCGCCGCACCGATCGCGGTCTGCACCGACGACTCGTCTGTCACGTCGCACTCGACCGCGACGCATTTGCCGCCCGCTTCCTTCGCGGCCGCCTCGATGCGCTCGCGTCGACGCGCGAGCAGGGCCACCTGGTCGCCGCGCTGCGCCAGGCCGACACCAATGCAGCGCCCGAGGCCGCTCGATGCGCCGATCACCACAGTTCTCGCCATGCTCTCCTCACCGACCGATCTGACAACGGTATGGCTTTCGGTAAGGAACCTATCGCGTTGCAGTCGCCAGACGTGAGCCGGGAGCCGAAAATCTCCCACATGACGTCGTTGCAGATCCGCCCCGCGACGTACGACGACGCCGAGTCGTGTGCCCGCATCATGTTCGCCGCCTTTGAGGCGCTTGCGACGCGCCACTCGTTCCCCGTCGAGCCGGGCACACCCGAACGAGCCGCAGGGCGCGTACTTGCCGTCGATCGGCTACTAAGCGCTGGCCCGGCGCCGCCGCCGCGTCGTCGCCCGCGCCACTCCTAGCGTGTCGGCGAGGAAGTGTCCGGTGTAGCTCTCGGACACCGCGGCCACGTCCTCGGGTGCGCCCTGTGCGATCACCGTGCCTCCCGCCGCACCGCCTTCGGGGCCCATGTCGATGATCCAGTCGGACGTCTTGATGACATCAAGGTTGTGTTCGATGACGATCACCGTATTGCCCTTGTCCACAAGGCCGTTGATGACGCCGACCAGCTTGCGGATGTCGTCGAAGTGCAAACCGGTGGTCGGCTCGTCGAGGATGTACACGGTGCGGCCGGTGGAGCGCTTCTGCAGTTCGGATGCCAGCTTCACCCGCTGCGCCTCGCCTCCGGACAGCGTCGGCGCGGGCTGGCCGAGGCGCACATAGCCCAGCCCGACGTCGACCAGCGTCTGCAGGTAGCGGTGGATCGACGTGACCGGCTCGAAGAATTCGGCCGCCTCCTCGATGGACATGTCGAGGACTTCGGCGATGGTCTTGCCCTTGTAGTGCACTTCAAGGGTTTCGCGGTTGTAGCGGGCACCCTGGCACACCTCGCACGGCACATAGACGTCCGGCAGGAAGTTCATCTCGATCTTAATGGTGCCGTCGCCGGTGCACGCCTCGCAGCGGCCGCCCTTGACGTTGAACGAGAACCGGCCCGGTTGATAGCCACGCACTTTCGCTTCGGTGGTGACGGCGAACAGCGTGCGGATCTTGTCGAACACGCCGGTATAGGTGGCCGGGTTGGACCGCGGGGTGCGCCCGATCGGCGACTGGTCGACGCGCACGAGCTTGTCGACCTTGTCCAGACCGGTGACGCGGGTGTGGCGGCCGGGCACCTGGCGCGCGCCGTTGAGCTTGTTGGCGAGCACCGACGCGAGGATGTCGTTCACCAACGTCGACTTGCCCGAGCCGGAGACCCCGGTGACCGACGTCAGCACCCCGAGTGGGAACGACACGTCGATGTCGCGCAGGTTGTGCTCACGGGCCCCGACGACCGTCAATTGGCGACGACGATCCGTGGGCCGGCGGATGGGCGGCACCGCGATGCTCTCCTTGCCGGAGAGGTACGCGCCGGTGATCGAACGCTTGTCGCGCAGGAGATCGTCGTAGGTGCCGCTGTGTACGATCTGGCCGCCGTGCTCCCCCGCGGCCGGCCCGATGTCGACCACCCAGTCGGCGTGGGCGATCGTGTCGAGGTCGTGCTCGACCACGATCAGCGTGTTGCCCAAATCCCTTAGCCGCAGCAAGGTTTCGATCAACCGGCGGTTGTCTCGCTGATGCAGCCCGATGGACGGCTCGTCGAGCACATACAGCACACCGACGAGCCCCGAGCCGATCTGCGTGGCGAGCCGGATGCGTTGTGCCTCACCACCGGACAGCGTCGCGGCCGCGCGTGACAGCGACAGGTAGTCCAACCCCACGTCGAGCAGAAAACCGAGCCGCGACTGGATCTCCTTGAGCACCTGCCCCGCGAT
>DATBFF010000181.1:0-12175 GCA_036558625.1 Mycobacterium sp.
CGAGCCCGGCCTGCAGGAAAAGCCGTTGTCGATCGCCCTGCGTGAGATTCATTCAGACCTGCTCGAGCACACCGAAGGCGAATAGCAGCGATGAGCCCCTATGGGCGAACGGCAATCGGCCTGAGCTGACATGGACCGCAAGCGGATCATCGTCGGCGTCTCCGGTGGAATCGCCGCCTACAAAGCCTGTTCGGTGGTCCGCCAGCTCGTCGAGGCCGGACACAGTGTCCGGGTGATCCCCACCGAGTCCGCGTTGCGGTTCGTCGGCGCCGCCACGTTCGAGGCGCTCTCCGGTGAACCGGTGCACACAGATGTTTTCGCAGACGTGCCCGAGGTCCCGCACGTACAGATCGGCAAGACTGCCGACCTCGTCGTCGTCGCTCCGGCCACGGCCGACGTGATCGCCCGTGCCGCCCACGGCCGCGCCGACGACCTGCTCACCGCCACGCTGCTGACCGCTCGATGTCCCGTGCTGTTCGCGCCCGCGATGCACACCGAGATGTGGCTGCATCCCGCGACCGCGGACAATGTCGCGACGCTGCGGGGCCGCGGGTCCGTCGTGCTGGAACCGGCATCGGGCCGCCTGACCGGGTCCGACACGGGTGCCGGGCGGCTGCCCGAGCCCGAAGAGATCACGACGTTGGCGCAGCTGCTGCTCGCCCGCGGTGACGCCCTGCCGTACGACCTGGCGGGCTGCAAACTGCTGGTGACGGCCGGGGGCACACGTGAACCCGTCGACCCGGTGCGTTTCATCGGCAACCGCAGCTCCGGCAAGCAGGGCTACGCGCTGGCCCGGGTCGCCGCTCAGCGAGGCGCGGACGTCACGCTGATCGCCGCGCACACCGCGGGACTCGCCGACCCAGCCGGCGCACACGTCGTCCACGTCAGTTCGGCGCAGCAGTTGGGCGACGCCGTCTCCAAGCACGCACCTGATGCGCATGTGCTGGTGATGGCCGCCGCGGTCGCCGACTTTCGGCCCGCGCAGATGTCGCAGAGCAAGATCAAAAAAGGCAGCTCTGAGCCGCCGACCATCCAACTGACCCGGACCGACGACGTGCTGCGCGGGGCGGTGCGCGCCCGCGCCGAGGGCCAGCTGCCGAACATGCGCGCGATCGTGGGGTTCGCCGCGGAGACCGGTGACGCTAACGGGACCGTGTTGGACCACGCCCGCGCGAAGCTCGGCCGCAAGGGCTGCGATTTGCTCGTGGTCAACGCCGTCGGGGAGGGCCGGGCATTCGAGGTGGACAGCAACGACGGCTGGCTGCTGGCAGCCGACGGAACCGAGGCGGCATTGGAGCACGGTTCGAAGACGCTGATCGCTAGCCGTATTGTGGACGCGATCGTGGCCTTCCTGGGGCGCCCGTAGCGGCCTGGGCTTGCCGGCCTCGCCGCGCGGAACGCCTGCGTTTCGGGCGGTCACGTTATTATTCGATAAGCTAAGTTTTTGGGACGCGGAGGGATTCAGGACGTGAGCTCAACAGGTCGGTTGTTCACCAGCGAGTCGGTGACCGAGGGGCATCCCGACAAGATCTGCGATGCGATCAGCGACTCGGTGCTCGACGCGCTGCTCGCCCAAGATCCCCGGTCCCGCGTGGCGGTCGAAACACTGGTGACCACCGGCCAGGTGCATGTCGTCGGCGAAGTCACGACGACCGCCAAAGAGGCGTTCGCGGACATCACCAACACGGTGCGCGCCCGGATCCTCGACATCGGCTACGACTCGTCCGACAAGGGCTTCGACGGGGCGTCGTGCGGGGTGAACATCGGCATCGGCGCGCAGTCACCGGACATCGCGATGGGCGTCGACACGGCCCATGAGACCCGTGTCGAAGGCGCAGGTGACCCGCTGGACAAGCAGGGCGCAGGCGACCAGGGGCTGATGTTCGGCTATGCCATCAAGGACACCCCCGAACTCATGCCGCTGCCGATCGCACTGGCGCACCGGCTGTCCCGCCGGCTCACCGAGGTCCGCAAGAACGGCGTGCTCGACTACCTGCGGCCAGACGGTAAGACCCAGGTCACCGTCGGGTACGACGGGAGCACACCGATCCGGCTGGACACGGTCGTGCTGTCGACCCAGCACGCTGACGGCATCGACCTGGAGAACACGCTCACGCCCGACATCCGCGAGAAGGTCGTCAACACCGTGCTGGCCGACCTCAACCACGACACCATGGACACCTCCGACTTCCGCCTGCTGGTCAACCCCACCGGCAAGTTCGTGCTCGGCGGGCCCATGGGCGACGCCGGTCTGACCGGCCGCAAGATCATCGTGGACACCTACGGCGGCTGGGCCCGTCACGGCGGCGGGGCGTTCTCCGGCAAGGATCCGTCCAAGGTGGACCGTTCCGCGGCGTACGCGATGCGCTGGGTGGCAAAGAACGTCGTCGCAGCGGGTCTGGCAGAACGCGTGGAGGTGCAGGTCGCCTACGCGATCGGCAAGGCCGCGCCGGTGGGATTGTTCGTGGAGACGTTCGGCACCGAGAGCGTCGACCCGGCCCGCATCGAGAAGGCCATCACTTCGGTGTTCGATCTTCGGCCCGGAGCGATCATCCGCGACCTGGATCTGCTGCGGCCGATCTACGCCCAAACTGCCGCATACGGTCACTTCGGTCGAACCGACGTCGACCTGCCGTGGGAGCGCACGAACATGGTCGACGACCTGAAGGCCTCTGTCTAGTCCGTTCGGTGCTAGGCGCCGGACAACGCGCTGCGCAGGGCGCGCAGCCCTTTCTGCATCGCCTCGGTTGCCGCGGGCACCACGCCGGCGTAGCCGAGGTATCCGTGTACCAGGGCCTGGGCGTTGTCGAGCTCGACGGGAACTCCTGCAGCACTGAGCAATTCGGCATACCGGATCCCGTCGTCACGCAACGGGTCGTGGCCGGCGACAGCGATGTAGGCCGGCGGCAGGCCCGAGAAGTCGCTCGCGGTCGCCGGCGCAAGCGTCGACGGCGGATCATCGAGGTCGACGTCGCCGACGTACCACCGCGTGAAATCCGCGGTCGCCGCGGTGTCCAGCACCGGCGCGTTCGCATTCTCGGTGAACGACGGCAGCGAGGCGTCAAACGTCGTCGCCGGATACCACAGCAACTGGAAGGCGATCGGCGGGCCGTCGTTGTCGCGGGCCAATTGGCACACGACCGCGGACAACGTGCCGCCCGCGGAGTCGCCCGCCACGGCCAGCCGCGATGGGTCGGCGCCGAAGTCGCGACCGTGGCTTGCCACCCATTGCGTCACCGCCCACACGTCGTCGACCGCGGCAGGAAAGGGGTGTTCGGGCGCCAGTCGGTAATCTACTGACACCACCACCGCCCCGGCGCCGGCCGCGTGCAGGCGTGCCTCGCGGTCGTGGGTGTCGAGGTCGCCCACCGCGAAACCGCCCCCGTGGATGAAGATGACGATCGGTGGCGCGGTCGTGTCCTCGTTGGACGGCCAGTACACCCGCGTCGGTACCGGTCCGGCCGGCCCGTCTACCGCGTGGCTTTCGACGCGCAGATCGGGGTGCACCTCGCGTCGGGGCAGGTCTCGGAAGCGCTGACGCGCAGCCGCGACACCGCCGTGGGCGGTCAGTCGGAACGGCACCGCTTCCAGTACCTTCTGCAGGATGGCGTCAACGCCCGGTTTTTCGTCAGCAGCAGACTCAGCGGCAGACACGGAAACACCGTACGGGCCGCGCCTGCTCGTCGGCGCCTGGGTCGCCGCGGGATGGGCGGCCGTCGCCTACGGGGTGTTTTTGACCGTCGTCGCTCTGCGCTCACCGCCCGGTGAACCGTTGACCGGTGTCTGGGTCGGGCAACCGGTGTCGAAGGTGCTGATGGCCGTGCTGCTGGCCTTCGCCGCCGCCGTACACCCGATCGTGCGGGAGCGGCGCTGGTTGATGGCAGCCCTGGTGTTCTCGGCGGCGGGGGATTTCCTGTTGGCGGTCCCGTGGTGGGGGCCGTCGTTCGTCGGTGGGCTCGGCGCCTTTCTACTTGCGCATCTGTGCTATCTGGGCGCACTGGTGCCGTTGGCGGTGCGGTCTCGGTGGCGGTTGGTCGCGGTGGCCGTGATGTGCGCGCTGTGTATGGCACTGCTGCTGTGGTTCTGGCCGCGTCTGGGCCCCGAGGGGTTGACGGTGCCCGTCACCGTGTACATCGCGGTGCTGTGCGCCATGGTGTGCGCGGCGCTGCTGGCGCGGCTGCCGACGATCTGGACCGCGGTGGGTGCCGTGTCTTTCGCGGTGTCGGACGCGCTGATCGGCATCGACCGGTTCATCTTGCAGTCCGATCTGCTCGCGGTCCCGATCTGGTGGGCGTACGCGATGTCGCAGGTGCTGATCACCGCCGGGTTCTTCTTCGGGCGCGCTGCGCACGTTTCGTCGGACACCGCTGATACACAGGCGGAGTGAGCACCAGCAACCGGCGACCCGCCGAGCTCGAACCGATCGCCCGGGTGCTGCCGATGCTGTCCGTGCCGCACCTGGACCGTGAATTCGACTACCGCGTCGCCGCCGACCAGTCCGACGACGCACAGCCCGGTGTGCGCGCGCGGGTGCGTTTCCACGGCCGTCTGGTCGACGCGTTCGTGCTCGAACGACGTTCCGACACAGATCATGTCGGCGAGCTCGGCTGGCTAGATCGGATCGTGTCGCCAGAGCCGGTGCTGAGCGCAGACATCCGTCGTCTCGTCGACGCGGTCGCGGCACGATATGCGGGCACCCGCGCCGATGTGCTGCGGCTCGCGGTGCCGCCGCGGCACGCGCGAGTCGAACGCGAGGTCCGCGAAACGCCGGAACCGGCGCCGGCCGCACCCGTCGATCGAGGCGCCTGGAGTGTGTATCAGCGGGGCGAGCGGTTTCTGGCCGCATTGGATGAGGGGCGCGCCGCGCGCGCGGTGTGGCAGGCGCTGCCGGGGGAGCAATGGGCCGCGCGCGTCGCCGATGCCGCGGCCGTCGTCGTCGGTGCCGGCCGGGGGGTGCTCGCCGTGGTGCCGGACCAGAGCGATGTCGACGTGCTGCTCGCCGCCAGTAGCCGCCGCATCGACCCGTCCTCGGTGGTCGCCTTGTCTGCGGGTCTCGGCCCGGCGGAACGGTACCGGCGCTGGCTCGCCGCGCTGCGCGGCCGCGCGCGGATGGTCATCGGGACTCGCAGCGCGGTGTTCGCGCCGGTCGCCGACCTCGGCCTCGTCATCGTGTGGGACGACGGCGACGACACCCTTGCCGAGCCTCGCACCCCCTATCCCCACGCACGGGAAGTGGCCATGCTGCGCGCGCATCAACTGCGCTGTGCCGCACTGATCGGCGGGTACGCGCGAACGGCCGAGGCGCACGCGCTCGTGCGCAGCGGCTGGGCGCACGACGTGGTGGCGGCTCGGCCCGCAGTACGGGCGAGCGCACCGCGGGTGATCGCCCTCGACGACAGCGGTTATGCGGACGCTCGCGACCCGGCTGCCCGCACCGCCCGGCTGCCGTCGATCGCGCTGCGCGCAGCCCGCACCGCACTGGATGCGGGATCGCCTGTGCTGGTTCAGGTTCCGCGCCGCGGATACGTGCCCGCGTTGGCCTGCTCGCGTTGCCGCACGATCGCCCGCTGCCGGCACTGCACCGGCCCGCTGTCGCTGCCCGACGCTGATTTCACGGGCGCGGTGTGCCGGTGGTGCGGGCGCGTGGACACCACCCGCAGGTGTGTGCGGTGCGGTGCGGAGGCAGTGCGCGCAGTGGTCGTCGGCGCACGGCGCACCGCTGAGGAGTTGGGCCGGGCATTTCCGGGCACCGCGGTGGTCACCTCCGGCGGTGAGAGCATCGTTCGCGAGGTCGAGGCCCGGCCGGTGCTGGTGGTCGCGACCCCCGGTGCAGAACCGGACGTTTGCGGCGGCTACGGCGCCGCGCTGCTGCTGGACAGTTGGGCGCTGCTCGGCCGCCAGGATCTGCGGGCCGCCGAGGACACGCTGCGGCGCTGGATGGCCGCCGCGGCGCGCGTGCGAAGTCGAGGCGACGGCGGGGTCGTCGCGCTGGTAGCCGAATCGGTGATTCCCACTGTGCAGGCGTTGATCCGTTGGGATCCGGGTGGTCACGCCGACGCCGAACTCGAGGCCAGGATCGACGTCGGGTTGCCGCCGAGCGTGCACATCGGCGCGCTCGACGGTCCGCCTCGCGCGGTCAACGCACTGCTCGAGCTAGCGAACCTACCGGACGGCACCGACGTGCTCGGGCCGGTCGAACTCCCAGTGTCCGCGCGCCGCCCTGCCGGGGCTTCGGAAGTCGATGTGGTCATCCGGATGCTGGTGCGGGTCGGCCGCGATCATGGGCTGGCGCTGGCGGGCGCGCTTCGCCGAGCGGTCGGCGTCATGTCCGCGAAGCATGATCATGAGGCGGTGCGCGTCCAAATCGACCCGTTGCACATAGGGTGAGGGCCGGGCGGTACAGGCCGCGCACGCAACGAGCGAAGCAGCCGAGGAGGTGCGGATGAGCCGGGCCCGCCGCGCGTTGACGTGGTTGATTGCGTTGGCGCTCATCGTCATCGGTCTGGTCTGGCCGCTTGCGTTCACCGGTGCTTCGCAACCGGGCGACACGGACGACCCGGTGTGGTTCTCGCACTACCAGGCCGACTACCACGTCAACGTCGACGGTCGCGTCGACGTGACCGAGACCATCACCGCAGAGTTTCCGGGCGGCAAGCACGGCATCTTCGAGTTTTGGGATGTGGCTGCACCGCACGATCCGAAGGTACGGATGATTCCGACGGTCACGTCGGTGTCGGTGGACGGTGAACCCGCACAGTACGAGACATCCTGGGAAAGTAACCAAAGGATCGTCACGGCGAAAATCGGCGACCCTGACACGTACTTGACCCCGGGCACGCACGAATACGTCATCCATTCGGTCCTGCCCAACGCACTCGCGCCGTCGACGGTGGGCGGCGGCCTTGCCTTCGCCTCATCCACAGGCGAAACCGGCAGCGCGCCAACGGTTTTCTACTGGTTCGTGGTGAAGAGCTGGAACAACCGGATGGAGCGTGCGGACATTTCGGTCACACTGCCGGGGCCGGTTCGCGGTGTCCAGTGCTCGATCGGGTGGGGCAAGGGCAACGCGTGCCCGCAGCCTGTCGTCAACGGTGACCGAATCCAGATGACGATTCCCGATCTCGCGGCACGCACGCCGGTGACCCTCCGCGCCGGCGTCGACGTGGCCACGCCGCCAAGGGAAGAGATGCCGTGGTCGTACCGGTGGGATCGCATCTTGGGCCGGTCATGGAACAAGGTGATCGGCCTGCTCGCCGGAACCGTGGTGGCAGGGCTCGTCGGGATGGGCTGGCTGCGCACCACCACGGAGCGCAAGCCGCCGTTCCCGTTGCAGTACGCGCCGCCCGAGGGGCTCGGGCCGGTGCAATGTGAGTACATCCGCACCGAAGACGTCCCACGCGCAGCGCTGACCGCGACGCTGTTCTACCTTGCCGAGCGAGGCTTGATCTCACTCACCCAGGTCGGCGACAAGCACTGGACCGTTCGCGGCCTCGTCGATGCCGCCGGCTGGGCCCAGGTCGACCCGGTAAGTAGACCGGTCGGCAAGGCGCTACGGGTGATGCAGCAAGGCGCGACGTTCGAGGCGAATAACACGGCGAGCTCCGGTAAAACGTTGTCTGCTGCCAAAACTGACATCACCGACGAAGTCCGCAAGTGGGCCAAGAAAGAGAAATTGGTCACGGCGCGGCGCGTCGAATTCTGGGTGCGGTTTGCGAACTTGGCCGCGCTGGTGCTCGCGGTGTGCGGCTTTTTCACATGGGGGTTCGGGATCACGTTGTGGGGCTTGCCGTTCGCGGTTTTCTTCCTGGTCACGCTGCCCGGATGGCTTCCGGGCCTCGGCAGCCGCCGCACGGCCGCTGGCCGTGAATTGTGGTCCCGGGTAGGTGGATTCCACCGTATGCTGTCCACCGACTCGGCCGAGGCCCGATTCGATTTCGGCGCCCGCAAAGATCTATACAGCGCATACGTGCCGTTCGCGGTGGCTGCGGGCGCGGCGGCACTGTGGGCGAAGAAGTATGAAGCCGCCACGGGAACGGTTGCACCGCAGCCGGACTGGTACCACAGCACCACACCGGTGGGCCACGGTCTGTTTGGTTCGCAAGGCGGCTTCGACAGCTTCGAGTCAACGCTGTCATCGTCGATCGGCGCCTACTCCGCTTCCCAGTCGTCGAGCAGCGGCGGTAGCGGAGGCGGAGGCGGAGGCGGAGGGGGCGGGGGCGGAGGAGGAGGCGGTTCGTGGTGACTCTTTGGCTGATAGTCGCGGTGGTGATCGCGGTTGCGGTGCTGGTGGTCTTCGTGCTGGGTTACAACAAGATTCGCGGCGCCGATGTGCGTGTCGACGAGGCGCTGGGCGGCATCGACGTTCAGTTGACGCGGCGCGCGTCGTTGATTCCCGGGCTGGTCAACACCGTGCAGGCATTCGCCGCCCACGAGAAGGCGATCCTCGAGAACGTCACCCAGGCGCAAGCCGCCCTGACGAGTGCCACCGCGGGCAAATCCGTCGCACAGCGCGGCGCCGCCGAAAAGCAGCTGGACACCGCGGTCGGCCGAGTGCTTGCGCTGGGCAACATGTACCCGGACCTGAAGTCTTCAGCGAATTTCCTTGACCTGCAGCATAATTTGGCTGATACCGAAGACAAGTTGGCATTCGCCAGGCAGTACTACAACGACGCGGTGGCCACCAACAACCGACTTGCCACGACAATCCCATGGATGTTCATGGCCGGTGCCGCCGGGGTACACGAGCGCGAGTATTACAAGGTGCCGCAGTGAATGCGTTCGATGCGCAGGTGCGACCGCGACGCGAAGGGAATCCTCGGTAGTGCGACTTGTCTTCGCGGGGACACCCGAACCTGCGCTGCCGTCGCTGCGGCGCTTGATCGCGTCCGAACGCCATGACGTGATCGCTGTACTGACCCGTCCGGATGCGGTGTCGGGCCGACGCGGGAAGCCGACGCCGTCCCCGGTCGCCCGTCTTGCTCACGACGAGGGCGTGCCCGTGCTGACACCGCGGCATCCGAACGGCGACGAATTCGCCGCCGAACTGGCCGATCTGGCGCCTGACTGCTGCGCGGTGGTGGCCTACGGCGCGCTGCTCGGCGACGAGCTGTTGGGCATCCCGTCGCTCGGCTGGATCAACCTGCATTTCTCCGTGCTGCCCGCATGGCGCGGTGCCGCGCCGGTGCAGGCGGCGATCGCCGCGGGCGACACCGTGACCGGCGCGACTACGTTCCGCATCGAGCGAGACCTCGACAGCGGTCCGGTGTACGGCGTCGTCACCGAAGGCATCCGCCCGGACGACACGGCAGGCGAACTGCTGCAACGACTCTCGTTGTCCGGGGCGGAGCTTCTGGAGTCGACGCTCGACGGCGTCGCCAATGGCACGCTCGTGGCTGTGCCTCAGCCCGTGGAGGGTGTGAGTATTGCACCGAAGATCACCGTCGACGATGCACGAGTGCGTTGGGACCTACCCGCACAGATAGTCGAGCGTCGCATCCGTTCCGTCACACCGGATCCCGGTGCGTGGTCACTCGTCGGCAACGTGCGAGTGAAGATCGGACCGGTGACCGTCGACAGTGCCGCGGGACCGCTCGAACCGGGCCGGCTGCAGGTGACCCGGCACGGGGTGAGGGTGGGCACCGGGTCGCAGCCGGTGCTGCTCGGGCAGGTGCAGCCGCCCGGGAAGAAGCCGATGCCCGCCGCGAACTGGGCCCGAGGTGCCCGGCTCGACGATTCCGCACACGCGTCATGAACGCCGACCGGCGGCGCAAGCCAGCGCGACGCAAGCCGCTCGATCCCGCCCGCCGCGCCGCATTCGACCTCCTGCGCGCTGTCTCCGAGCGGGACGCATACGCCAATCTCGCATTACCCGCGCTGCTGCGCGAACGGAAAATCACGGGCCGCGACGCGGCATTCGCCACCGAACTCGCCTACGGCGCGTCCCGCACCCGCGGGCTGCTCGACGCGGTCATCGCGCAGGCCGCAGGCCGGCCGGCCGAGCGTATCGATCCTGTTCTGCTGGACTTACTACGCCTCGGCGCCTACCAACTCTTGCGCACGCGCGTCGAAACGCATGCGGCCGTGGACACTACCGTCGAGCAGGCGGGGATCGAATTCGATGCGGCGCGAGCAGGTTTCGTCAATGCCGTGCTACGCACCATCGCCTCGCGTGACGAGCAGTCATGGGTCGCCGAGCTGGCACCCGATCCGGCGACCGACCCTGTCGGGCACGCCGCGTTCGTGCACGCCCACCCCCGGTGGATCGCTCAGGCGTTCACCGACGCGTTAGGCCGCGACGCAGGGGAGCTGGAGGCGCTGTTGGCGAGCGACAACGCCCGCCCTGCCGTGCACCTGGCTGCGCGCCCCGGCGCCTTGACTGCCGACGACCTCGCCGCGGCAGTGAACGGCACCGTCGGGCGGTATTCGCCGTATGCGGTCTACCTCCCGGGCGGCGACCCGGGCCGTCTCGACGCGGTACGCGACGGTGCCGCGCTGGTCCAGGACGAGGGCAGCCAGCTGGTGGCACTCGCGCTGGCGCGGGCGGAACTCGACGGCGCCGATGGCGGGCGCTGGCTGGACCTGTGCGCGGGCCCGGGCGGCAAGACGGCCCTGCTGGCCGCTGTGGGTGCGCCGCAGGGCGTCCGCGTCAGCGCCGTCGAGCCCGCGCCGCGCCGCGCGGAACTCGTCGAACAGAACACCCGCGGTCTCGGCGTCGAGGTGCTCCGCGTCGACGGGCGAGACTGTGCTGATGCTCTTCGCGCAAGCGGCTCATCGGAAGGCTCGGACCCGGGATTCGACCGCGTGCTCGTCGACGCGCCGTGCACCGGCCTGGGCGCTCTGCGGCGCCGGCCCGAAGCCCGCTGGCGCCGCGGCCCCGGCGATGTGCCCGCGTTGGCGAAGCTGCAGCGCGAACTCCTGGCGTCGGCGATCGAGTTGGTGAGGCTCGGGGGGCTGGTGCTCTATGCGACCTGCTCACCGCACCTGTCCGAGACCCTCGGTGTCGTCGCAGATGCCCTGCGCCGCCACCCAGTCACCGCGCTGGATGCGCGGCCGCTGTTCGCGCCGGCCGATCAGCTTGGCGACGGCCCGCATGTGCAGCTGTGGCCGCACCGACACGGCACCGACGCGATGTTCGCAGCTGCGTTGCGCAAATTAGGGTGAACACATGACGCGTCCGTTGATTGCGCCGTCGATCCTCGCCGCCGACTTCGCTCGTCTCGCCGACGAGGCAGCCGTCGTCGAGGGTGCCGACTGGCTGCACGTCGACGTGATGGACAACCACTTCGTGCCCAACCTGACCATCGGCCTGCCTGTCGTCGAGAGTCTGCTCGCCGTCACGGACATCCCGATGGACTGCCACCTGATGATCGAGAACCCCGAGCGGTGGGCACCGCCGTATGCCGAGGCGGGCGCGTACAACGTCACTTTCCACGCCGAGGCGACCGACAATCCCGTCGCCGTCGCGCGTGACATCCGGGCGGCCGGCGCCAAAGCGGGACTTTCCGTCAAACCCGGCACGCCGCTGGAGCCCTACCTGGAGATCCTGCCCCAGTTCGACACGCTGCTGATCATGTCCGTCGAGCCGGGCTTCGGCGGCCAGTCCTTCATTCCCGAAGTACTCGTCAAGGTGGGCACTGCGCGACGGTTGGTCGACTCTGGCGAACTGACCATCCTGGTGGAGATCGACGGCGGCATCAACGACGACACCATCGAGGAAGCGGCCGAGGCAGGGGTGGACTGCTTCGTCGCCGGGTCGGCGGTGTACGGCGCCGACGATCCCGCCGCGGCCGTGCAGGCGCTGCGCCGCCAAGCCGCGGCCGCATCCCCGCATCTGCGGCTATGAGTTCGTATGACGACGCCATGCGGCTGGCCATCGAGCATGGCGAGCGCGTCAAGGGCTCGACGTATCCGAATCCGCCCGTCGGAGCGGTGATCCTCGACGCCGCGGGCGAGGTGGTGGGCGTCGGTGCCACCGAGCCGATCGGCGGCCCGCACGCCGAAGTGGTGGCACTGCGCCGAGCGGGGGAATTGGCAAGTGGTGGAACAGCGGTCGTCACGCTCGAGCCGTGCAACCATCACGGCAGGACGCCCCCGTGTGTAGACGCGCTCGCCGCGGCGGGCGTGTCACGGGTGGTGTACGCGCTGGCGGACCCGAATCCGGAGGCCGCCGGGGGAG
>DATBFF010000182.1:0-9031 GCA_036558625.1 Mycobacterium sp.
CGCGGTGCGCCGCGCCTCAGCACGCCGGTGGCTCCTCGGTTGGTGCCACTTTCTGCCACAGCGCCCTGACCATCTGGTCGATGGCGAAGACGTCCTTCTCGAGCGCCCGGATCACCCGCTTCCTGCGGCGGACGGCCGCGACGTCGCCGATGTGCTCATACATGAGCAACTCGGTCCGGTGCTTCGCCAGCAGCTCGCCGGCCTCTGCGCGTTCGTGGCCGAGGACAGCCAGAAAGTACTCGGCTTGCTGAATGTCAGCGTTGACCTGATGTGGCGTACTGAGGGCGTTGATCACCGCTAGAAGGTAACCGCCGACCCAACTCGAAGTGAACCTTTCGAACCGCGGTGAAATTTACGCGCTGAACCGCCGGGGGCCCGTCACCGTCTACCCGCAAGACCGGTCGATCGGGGGCGCGAATCCGGTGTGCCGTTCGGCACCCTTCCATACGTGCGATACGGCGTCTGGACTCCGTGACGGACACGATTGCCTATCGCTTTGACGACATGCGATTACGCGACGGGACCGGCGGGAATTGGTGGCTACCATCGCGCACATGGCGATCGTCAAAGACACGAAGGCGGCAATGCTTCGCATCGAAGCCGAGCGTGCGCTGCAGCAAGGTCATTGGATCTTCACGCCGACGCTCACCACCACCGGCGGCCACGACATGCCGGGCTCCATCCCCGGCTGGGCCGAGATGATCGAGGCGGTCGAGGACGCCGGCTGGACGCTCTACCACTGGTCGGCGTCGCTGGATATCCACGGCAACCCGCAGGCCTATCCGCTGTTCCGGAAGCGCCCGTAGGTCGTCACCCCAGCAGTCCGGCCGCGAACCGAAGGTCGGCGGCCAGCGCGTCGAAGGCATGCTGACGCTCCTCGGGCGGACTGCGCAGCACCGACGATGGGTGCACAGTAGCGACTATGCGCGGGTCGATCTCCAGCCGAACCGTTTCGTCATCCGGCATTAGCCGAAGCTCCTCACCACGATGCGCGGTGATCCGAAAGTCGTTACCCAGCAAGGACTTTGCGGCTGTCGCGCCGAGCAGGACAACCAACTCCGGCTGCACGGATGTCAGTTCCGCGATCAGCCAGGGCCGACAGGCCACCACCTCGGTGCGACTCGGCGTCTTGTGGATGCGGCGCTTCCCGCGTTCGGCGCGAGTGAACTTGAAATGCTTGACCGCATTGGTCACGTAAACCTGGTCACGATCGATGCCGGCCGCCACGAGTGCTTTGTCGAGCAGTTTTCCCGCCGGGCCGACGAACGGCAGACCGGCCCGGTCCTCCTGATCGCCGGGCTGCTCACCCACCAGCACGATCTGCGCGGCACCGGAACCGGCGCCGAACACCGCTTGGTCCGCATTTTGATAGAGATCGCAGCCACGGCACCCTTGTGCAGCGGCGGCAAGGCCGGCCAATTCGCGTGTGTCCGGGACGAAGTCCTGCGCACCTTGTGCTGTGGTCCGCATGACTCGTCACTACCCGCTTTGTGGCGGGGCGAATCGGCTAATTGACGACCCCGAAGTCGAAGTGTGTGGCCAATCGCTCCCGTTTTTGCAGGCCACGTGGGCTAGTGTCTTGGGTTGGTGTAGCAACCGAGGACTGGGAGGGTAAATGAGCGCCTATACGACCGTGGTGGTTGGCACCGACGGCTCGGACTCATCGCTGCGTGCGGTCGACCGAGCGGGGACCATTGCCGCCCAATCGGGCGCGAAACTGTTCATCGCGACAGCGTATTTTCCCCAGCACGACGATCCGCGGGCAGCAGACGTGCTCAAGGACGAGGGATACAAGACGACGGGCGCTGCCCCGATCTACGCGATCTTGAAGGAAGCCCACGAGCGGGCCAGCGCCGCGGGCGCCAAGGACGTCGAGGAGAAGCCGATCGTCGGCGCGCCGGTGGACGCGCTGGTGGAACTCGCCGAAGAGGTCAAGGCAGATCTTCTGGTGGTCGGCAACGTCGGCCTTAGCACGATCACCGGCCGGATCCTCGGGTCGGTGCCGGCGAACGTCTCGCGCCGGTCCCAGACCGACGTGCTGATCGTCCACACCACGTAGCCCTTCGCCGAAACGCACGTCTCGCAGAGTGAGTGCGAGTAGCTGTCTGCGAAACGTTGATCTCGGCGAGAAGGGGAGACCGTCACGGCATGGCCTTGGCCCACGCCATATGGCCTTCGTAACCCAGTGACGTCGCCCTGGCGCGATAGCGGTCTTTGAAGTCGCGGTACGCGGCGTCATCACCGCGGGCATGCGCGAGTAGCGCCCGCATGCGTAAAAGCCACACGTCGCGAATCACTGACCCCTCCGCAGGCGCCGCCGCCAGCCGGGTGATCGCGGCCTCGGCTTCGGCCACGTCGCTATCGGTACCGCGGTCGAGCAATGCCTCCACCAGAATGCCGGTTGCTGGAATGTAGTAACCGAGTTGACCGCGAGACATCATGTCGTCCACCGATTTCCGCAGCACCTCGATACCGCCGTCAGGGTCACCGGCTCTGACCTGCTCCCGCCCGAAGTAGATGTCCATGATCGACAGCTCCGAGCCGAGATAGTCCCGCTCGATGGCGATGTCGCGGACTTCCGTTAACAGCTCGATTCCGCGTTGCCGGTCTGCCGGGGAGTCTTCTCGAAACAACAAGGCGCAGCCCAGCAGGTTCGTGACCATGACGACGGCGTAGTCGTCCCCGGATGCCTCAAGGGTGCGCACCGAGCTTTCGTATGTGCGTATGGCGCTGTCGTCAACAGCGAACACACCGTTCCACATCCCTAACCCGTATTTCCATGACACGAGCATGGCGAGGGTGAACGGTTCGCCGCTGTCTTCCGCGAAGGCCATCGCGTCATCGAGGTCTTCCCGCCACCCGGTGAGCCCGAACCAAATTCGAGCGAGCCCGCGGATACCTAATGCCACCGCCAATGGCGACCCCACGATCACGTTGCCTTTCGTGGGGTCGCCGTGGGCCCATTCGATGGTGGCCTCTGCCCAACGCAATGCCGTGTCCATCTCGCCGGCCAGCACCTTGATGCCGATCGGCCCGAACGCCACCTGGGCAGTCAGCGACGGGTCGCCGATCGCTTCGAGCAGTGCAATTGTCTCGGCCGCGAGTCGCTGTGCTTCGCGGACCTCGCCGCGCTGGGCGTGCCATCCCATCGGGCCCATCATTGCCATCGCGAGCGATGTCTTGTCGCCCGTGAGCGCGCACAATTCGCGCAACTCCTCGAACCGCACCCCAGATTTGTCGGCGTGTGCTCGCCAGTCGGTCGCGCACAAAAGGGTGCGCGGCGCGATGCGCATCGCCGCGCCGCCGGGCAGTTCATCGGGCAGGGCATCGGCGACCTCGCGGGCGCGCTCCCAACTGACCCGTGCCGCCGATAGGTCACGGTTGGTCGACCATGCCCCGGCGCGCATGTGCCAGTCGAACGCCGCCTGCAGATCGCCGGCGGCCTCCAGATGCTCGGCGATGAGCGCGGCGTTTTCGTCAGGAGAGTCGGTATCGCGTTCTTCGATGGCGACGGCCACCCGCCGGTGCAACTCGGCGCGATCGGACTTGAGCTGAGCCTCGTAGGCCACCGAACGAATCAGCGGTTGATGGAACACATATTCGGGGTGGCGGCCGAATGTCACTTGGTCGATGAACTGCGCGGCCACAAGGTCGTCGACCTGCGGCTCTACACCCAGTCGCGTCAGCAATTCCAACCCGAACCGGGTGCCGACGACCGCTGCGGCACTCAGCGTGCGTTTCGCCTTCGGGTCGAGGCGATCGATGCGGGAAGCGACCGTTGCCTGCAACGTCGCGGGCACCGCGACCTCGGCGGCTTTTGCCGTCGACATGTACGCGCCCGGCTTCCCTTGCAGCACACCACGTTCCGCAAGCTCACGAACGATCTCCTCTACGAAAAACGGTGTGCCGGCAGCTCTTTCGGAGATTTTCTGGCCGAGTTCGCGAATAGAGGCATCCGGGCCGAGCAAGTCCGCGACCAGAACGGCGGTCTCGTGTTCTGTCAGCGGGGCGAGGGCCAAGGTCTGCGCACCAAGCACGTGCGACAGCGCGCCGCGATACTCAGGTCGGTAGGTGATCACAGTGAGCAAACGCGTCTGCGGGACAACCGTGAGGAAGCCGGCGAGCAACGACTCGCTGGACTCGTCTATCCAGTGAGCGTCCTCGATCACATAGACCGCCGCTGTCTGGTTGGCCAGGGTTGCGGAGTTCACCATGGCCGTCAGTCGCCTACGACGGGCATCCGGATCGATCCGTGGCATCTCCGTGTTCGGATCGGCAATGCCCAGTAAGTCCTCGAACAGCAGGACGTCGTCGGGCTCGGCGTCCGAGAACGCCCGGCCCTCGACGAGCGCCCGGGCCGCCGGCGGGTCCAGGCCGTCGACGCCGGTGGCCGCGCGCAGCAGCCGACTGATCACCAGGAACGGCACCTGGCTGGTGTGCGACTCGCAGACCGCCATGAAGACGTCTACATCACGTGCGTGAGCCATCGCCGCAAGTTCTCGGGTCAGTCGGCTCTTGCCGATGCCGGCAGGACCCACCACTGAAACCACCGCGCCGTGGCTGTCAACCGCCCGGTCCAACAAACCTTCGACGGCCGACATCTCCCAGTGTCGACCGACGAGCTTCGACTCTGCCCGTGGCACGGCGCGATCCTTCGCCATGCCCAGTAGTTGTCGGGCCGGCACCGGTTGGTCGGCTCCCTTGATCTGAAGTGACTCCGGCTCACCGAGGCTGGCGACCCCGTCGACCAGTCGCGCCGTTGACGCGCTGAGCATCACGCCGCCCGGCGGAGCGACCGATTCCATCCGCTGCGCCATCCCGACATGCTCACCGATAGCGGTGTAACCCAAAGCGCCAGAGCCGATTTCACCTGCGATCACCTGCCCGGAGTTCAGGCCGACGCGCAGTTGCAGATCGGTGCCGGCCTCTTGCTGAATGGCCAAGGCCGCCAAGCAGGCCCGAACGGCGTGATCCTCCAACGCCACCGGCGCGCCGAAGACCGCCATGATGCCGTCGCCGGTGAACTTGTCGACGGTGCCGCCGTAGCGCTGGACGACCGAACTCGCGCACATCACCAGGTCGCTCATGATCTCGCGCAGCCGCTCAGCGCCGACGGTGGCCGCGATGTCCATCGAGTGCACGACATCCGCGAACAGGACCGTCACCTGCTTGTATTCGGCGGGAGTGGCCGCGGTGACGGATGTCCCGCACTCACTGCAGAACTTGGCTCCCGCGCCCAGCTGAGTGCCGCACGACCCACAGGACAGGCTGGTGTCCACGCCGATATCGTGTCACCGCAGGTCAGATGATGTATGTGATATCGGAGTCGCGTTCAGCTTTAATGGGTGGCTGTGTCCGAATTGAATCGCCGCCAGATGATGATGATGGCGGGTGTCGGGGCGCTGGCAGCCACGATCCGTCTTCCCGAGGCGGGCGCCGCGCCCAGCGGAAAGTACCTGTTCAACGACGAGTTCGACGGGCCGGCCGGTTCGGCACCCGACTCGTCGAAGTGGATGGTGTCCAAGGCCCGCGAGTCCATGAAGGACCCGACGTATTGGGAGCTGCCGGAGAACGTCGGCCAATACCGCGACGACCGTCGCAACGTGTTCCTCGACGGAAACTCCAACCTCGTCATCAAGGCTTTCAAGGACGGCAACACCTTCTACGGCGGCAAGGTGAACACCACGTGGGAGGGTGGCATCGGCCACACGTGGGAGGCGAAGATCAAATTCGACTGCCTCACCCCAGGTGCCTGGCCCGCCTTCTGGTTGTCCAGTGATGCCGACGGCGAAATCGACGTCGTCGAGTGGTACGGCAACGGCAAATGGCCCTCCGCGACGACCGTCCACGCGAAAGCGAACGGCTCGGAATGGAAGACGCACAACCTCGCGCTGGACAGCGCGTGGCACACCTGGCGAGTTCAGTGGGACGACGCCGGTATGCGCTTCTGGCAGGACTACACCGACGGTGCGCAGCCGTACTTCACCGTTCCAGCGAACTCTTTGGCGGATTGGCCGTTCAACAATCCCGGCTACAAAGTTTTTCCGATCTTCAACCTTGCGGTCGCCGGCTCCGGTGGCGGTGATCCCGGAGCGGGGGAATATCCGGCGCAAATGCTCGTCGACTACATCCGCGTCTGGTAGGCCTATCCCCGGCACCGGTTCGACAATTCAGCAGGTGAGCCGCGCTCTCACAGGTAACCTGAAGATATGAGATGGCAGCCGGTAATGCGAGTTCGATTCCGACATGTCGCATATCTGGGCGCGGCGGGCGCCGCAGTCGCGATAGGTGGTACACCGATTGCTGCGGCGGATCCCCCGTCGTGTGACGCAGTGCACGCTAACGCCTGCTCCCAGCCGGACAACCCCGGATATTGGAACGGAGGCGATCCTGCGGGTGGCACGGGAGCAGACGCCGGACCCGATACGGGCACTGGCCCGGGGTACTTCAACGGAGGCGACCCCGCGGGTGGCACGGGCACGGATAACGGTCCCGACTCAGACAACCCCGGGTACTTCAACGGGGGCAACCCTGCCGGGGCCTACTAGGGTCACCAGCCTCGCTCTTTCCATTCGCCGAGATTTGGGCGTTCGGCGCCCAGCGTCGTGTCGTCGCCATGGCCCGGGTAGATGACCGTCGAGTCGTCGTAGACGTCAAACACCCGGGACGTGACGTCGGACAGCAGCTGGTCGAAGTCGCCCGGCTGCCAGGTCTTGCCCACCCCGCCCGGGAACAGGCAGTCGCCCGTGAACAATTGCGTGGCGTCTCCGACGCCGTTCAGCGCCAGCGCCACCGACCCCGGCGTGTGACCGCGCAAGTGGATGACGTCGAACGTCAGGTTGCCGACCTGGACGGTGTCGCCGTGAGTCAGCATCCGGTCCGGTGTCACCGGCAGCCCGTCGGCGTCGATCTCATGTGCGGCGGTCGGCGCACCCGTCGCCTCGGCCACAGCCTGTAATGCCTGCCAGTGGTCGAAATGCTGATGGCTGGTCAGGATCAACGCCAGCTTCGGCGCGTGTTCGCGGATCAGAGCCACCAAATCGTCGGCGTCGTTGGCCGCATCGATCAGCAGTGTCTCGCCAGTCTCGGAACACGTCACCAGGTACGCGTTGTTGTCCATAGGGCCCACCGAGGCCTTGATGATCGTCGCGCCCGGAAGCGTGCGACGGGTGGCGGCGCCGGGGTCGACGTGGCCGGTGTAGTTGTCGGTGACGACGGTCATGTGGTCAAAGGTAACCCCGGCCGGGGATGTCACAGGGTGCACTTAGCATGGGCACGGGACTGGGGACTGCGTCTTCTGGAGGGAATGGGTGGCTGATCGCCTGATCGTCAAGGGTGCTCGCGAGCACAACCTGCGAAGTGTCGACCTCGAGCTGCCGCGCGACGCCCTGATCGTGTTCACCGGATTGTCCGGGTCAGGAAAGTCGTCGCTGGCCTTCGACACGATCTTCGCCGAGGGCCAGCGCCGCTACGTCGAGTCACTGTCGGCCTACGCCCGCCAATTCCTCGGCCAGATGGACAAGCCCGACGTCGACTTCATCGAGGGCCTGTCGCCCGCGGTGTCGATCGACCAGAAGTCCACCAACCGCAACCCGCGATCCACCGTCGGCACCATCACCGAGGTGTACGACTACCTGCGCCTGCTCTACGCGCGCGCCGGCACGCCGCACTGCCCGGTCTGCGGCGAGCGGATCGCCCGCCAGACCCCGCAGCAGATCGTCGACCAGGTGCTTGTCATGCCCGAGGGCACCCGCTTCCAAGTGCTCGCCCCAGTCGTGCGTACCCGCAAGGGCGAGTTCGCGGACCTGTTCGAGAAGCTGAATTCGCAGGGCTACAGCCGAGTTCGGGTGGACGGGGTCGTCCACTCGCTGACCGATCCGCCGAAGCTGAAGAAGCAGGAGAAGCACGACATCGAGGTGGTCATCGACCGGCTTACCGTCAAGGCGTCGGCCAAGCAGCGCCTCACCGACTCGGTCGAGACTGCGCTGAAGCTCGCCGACGGCATCGTCGTGCTCGAGTTCGTCGATCACGAGCACGACCACCCACATCGCGAGCAGCGGTTCTCCGAGAAGCTCGCCTGCCCCAACGGCCATCCACTCGCGGTCGACGATCTCGAGCCGCGGTCGTTCTCGTTCAACTCGCCCTACGGCGCGTGCCCGGAATGCGCCGGGCTGGGCATCCGCAAGGAAGTCGACCCCGATCTCGTCGTGCCCGATCCCGAGCTGACATTGGCTGAGGGAGCGGTCGCGCCGTGGTCCAACGGCCACACGGCCGACTACTTCACGCGAATGATGGCAAGCCTCGGCGAGCAGATGGGTTTCGACGTCGACACCCCGTGGCGCAAGCTTCCGGCGAAGGCGCGCAAGGCGATTCTCGAAGGCTGCGACGAGCAGGTGCACGTTCGGTACCGCAACCGCTACGGGCGCACCCGCTCGTACTACGCCGACTTCGAAGGCGTGATGGCCTTCCTCCAGCGAAAGATGGAGCAGACCGACTCCGAGACCATGAAGGAGCGCTACGAAGGCTTCATGCGCGACGTGCCGTGCCCGGAATGCGAAGGGACACGGCTGAAGCCGGAAATCCTTGCGGTCACGCTGGCGGCGGGAAAGCACGGCACCAAGTCGATCGCCGAAGTCGCAGAACTGTCGATCTCCGATTGCGCCGAGTTCCTGAATGCGTTGACACTCGGCAGTCGCGAGCAGGCCATCGCGGGGCAGGTGCTCAAGGAGATCCAGTCGCGGCTCGGGTTTCTGCTCGACGTGGGGCTGGATTACCTGTCGCTGTCTCGCGCTGCCGCGACGCTGTCCGGCGGTGAGGCGCAACGCATTCGGCTTGCGACGCAGATCGGCTCCGGACTGGTCGGGGTGCTGTACGTGCTGGACGAGCCGTCCATCGGCCTGCACCAGCGCGACAACCGCCGGTTGATCGAAACACTTTTGCGCCTACGGGATCTGGGCAACACGCTGATCGTCGTCGAGCACGACCTTGACACGATCGCCCATGCCGACTGGATCGTGGACATCGGGCCGGC
>DATBFF010000183.1:0-35553 GCA_036558625.1 Mycobacterium sp.
ACGCGCGCTCGCACATCATGTCCAACGCTGCCGACGACAGGCCGATGGTCCGCATCGCATGGTGGATGCGACCGCCGCCGAGGCGTGTTTGGGCGATGACGAACGCCTGCCCCTCGCCGCCGAGCAGCGCCGACGACGGCACCCGGACGTTGTCGTAGTGGATCAGCGCGTGCGAGCCCTCATGCTCGACACCGGCCAGGTCGATGTTGCGGACGATGTTCACGCCGGGCGTGTCGGTGGGCACCAAGAACATCGACATCCCTTGGTAGGGACTGACATCGGGGTTGGTGACGACCATGACGATCAAGAAAGACGCCGTCTTGGCGTTGGACGAGAAGTACTTCCAGCCGTTGATCACCCAGTCGTCGCCGTCGCGCGCGGCCCGGGTCAAAAACTGCGTCGGGTCCGCCCCGCCCTGCGGCTCGGTCATCGAATAACTCGAGAAGAGCTCGCCGTCCAGCAGGGGCCGCAGATAACGGTCCTTCTGCTCGGGAGTGCCGTAGTGGGCGATGATTTCGGCGTTGCCGGTGTCGGGCGCCTGGCAGCCGAACACGATCGGCGCCCACTGCGACCGCCCGAGGATCTCGTTGAGCAGCGCGAGCTTGAGCTGACCGTAACCCTGCCCGCCCAGCTCGGGGCCGAGGTGGGTGGCCCACAAATTCTTTTGCCGCACTTGCTCTTTGAGCGGCTCGATAGCCTTGCGCCTAGCGTCGTCGGGCGGCGTGTATTGCAGCTGCGGCCAGACGTGGTCGAGTGGTTCGACCTCCTCGCGCACGAAAGTGCCGGCCCAGTCCAGGAGTTCCTGGTACTCGGGGTCGGTCTGGAAATCCCACGCCATGGTGTCTCCTCACCTAGATCGGGTGCTGTAGCCGGCGATCAGGGCCGCGATGTCGGCTCCGACGACTTCGGCGAACGAGCGGTCGCCGAAACTGCCCGCCGCCCAGTGCCGGGCGCCTTCGCTGACGAGCGTTCCGGCCAGGTCCGCCAGCCGTCCGACGTCGACGTGCCCGGCGAGCTTGCCGTCCTGCTGTGCCCGTTCGAAGAGCCCGGTGAACATGCTCAGCGCCGGGTCACCGGGAAGCTCGCCGGCCAGGATGCGGTGTTCGTGTCGGTAGCCCTCGAGGATCGTCTGGATGATCAGCTCGGGCGGGTTGCGCGCCATCGACCGCTCGAGCGCACTCAGCGCGGCGCCGACGACCGCGGAGATCTCGTAGGGCTTGGCGATCAGTTCGTCGATGACGCGCTGGGCGGACTGGGTCGACAGCACGCCGACGTCGAACAGGACGTCCTCCTTGCGGGGGAAGTAGAAGTAGAACAGCGCCTTCGACACCCCGGCGGCCTGGCAGATGTCGGCGACCGTGGTGTTCGCATAGCCGTTCGTGCGCCACAGTGCCATCGCGGCGTGCACCAGCGACCGTTTCGTCTCGACCGAGCGGGCCCGCTGATACGAGGCTCTGCGCTGACTGCGGTCAGCACCGGTATGCGCGATACTGCCAGGCACGGATGCGACTATAGCAAGTTGACCTATGTCTAACTAGCGCGCCACGTGCAGCTCGGCAAGCGCGTGGAGTTGCTCCAGGTAGTGCTCCAGCGAGCGGTGGACGAACCGGGCCGACACGACGGTGGTGCCCGCAGCCTTCATCGCCTGCAGCGTGTCCAGCGTCGCCGCCGGCTCCCGCACCGGATCCAGCGGCCGGTCGGCCGGCAGGACCACCTCGAACCCGTCGGGCAGGTCCCACGCTTTCAGCCATTCGGCGGCGGTGGCGATCGATACGTTGAACGGGCACCAGCCGTCGGCGAGCGTCGCCGCCCGTCGCAACGACCGGCGCGTCCGGCCGCCAATCCAGATCGGCATATGCGGCTGCAGAGCGCAGGGATCGACGATGAGGCCGCCGAAAGAGTAGTACTCGCCCTCGTACGCCGGTTCGTTGTCGGCCAGCGCGGCGCGAAGCGCCTTCAACGCGTCGTCGCCCCGGGCGCCTCGGTCGCCAAACGGCGCGCCGAGAAGGTCGAACTCCTCCTTGAGCGTGCCGACGCCGACACCGAGAATCACCCGGCCGTCGCTGACGTGATCCAATGTGCCGTAACGCTTCACGATCGCGAGCGGGTGGTGATAGCCGAGCACCAGCGTCATCGTGGCGAGCCGGATGTGCCGGGTGCGGGCCGCCACATAGCCGAGCGTGGCGAGCGGGTCCCAGTACCGGGCGCCGCGCCGGCCTGCTTCGGCGGCCGGGACGCCGATGTGCTCGCTGCACGTGAGGTGGTGGTAGCCGAGTCGGTCCGCGGTTTCGGCGACGCGGCCGATGTCCCCGATGGAGGCGTCCCTCTCCCACGTCAGGGGCGCGCCTCCGACGTTGGTGACGACGGGCGTGGCGATGCCAAGCTTCACTGCAGAGGCTCTTCGCCCGCCAGCACGGTGCGGTGCATCAACCGGCCGCTGTCGACGGGATACGGCAGGGCCCGATGCATGGTGCCGGTGTTGTCCCAGATGAGCAAGTCGCCGACCTGCCATTCATGCCGGTACACATACTGTGGCTGGGTAGCCCAATCGCGAAGCCGCGCAAGCAAAGCGCGGCTTTCTTCTGCCCGCATTCCGATCACGTAGTCGGCCGTGGCGCCGAGTAGCAGGGACTTGCGCCCGGAGCGATGCGTCCACACCAGTGGGCAGGATTTCGTCGGCGATTTCTGCCAGAACGCGATCTCGTCGTAGCTCATCTCCGGGTTCACGTAGTACTGCGATCGCTCCGCGCTGTGGACCACCCGAAGCCGGTCGATGGTTTGCTTGTCGGTGCCGGGCAGGTCCTCGTATGCCGCGTAGGTGTTGCAGAACTCGGTCTGGCCCCCGGTGTCTGACAGCTTGACCGCGCGCAGCAGGGTCGCAAGATTCGGGTACGGCTGAAGCGATCCGTCGAAGTGCCAGAACATCGAGCCTTTCAGGTACTCGGCTCGCGCATTGACGTTTTTGTCGAGCGAGATCTTGTAGATGCCGCCCTCACCCTCGTTGCCGACGATGTCGCCGAGCGCGCGGGCGATGATGACCTGTTGCTCGTCGCCGATCTCCAAGCCGCGGAAGAAGATCACTCCACGCCGCTCGAGCGTGGCGCGGATGTGATCTGCGTCGCGGCCGGACAGCAGGGCGTCCAGATCTGTCTTGATCTCACTGCCGATCGCCGGCGTGCAGTCCGTGACGTCCATCAGCTCACCCGGGTGAGGATGGTGTTCGCCGAGTTCTTCACTCGCGGCTGGTTCCACAACTCGACGGCCAGCGAGACGGTGATCAGCGAGTACAGCAGGTTGCGCAGGTTGGCGGCGTCGTCGGGCAGTGGCTGCGAGTAGTCGAACTCGTCGAGATAGGCTACCGCCGCCTCGGCGTGGGGGAACACCTCGTCGTAGAACGCGCGGATCTGCTCCATCGAACTGTTCACGCGCTTCACGTATCGCTCGTGCCCGTCCTCGATGGCCCACTCTGCCACCAGATGCTCGAGCTGCGAGAACTGCTGTGGCAGTGCCGTATTCATCGGCCGGCCTCGCCGGCGCTGACATAGTCGGCGACGGTCTTGTGCAGATGGCGCAGCAGGATCTCCTCGTCGTTCATCTGGAAATTCGAGAGTGCGCGGCTGTTCAGCATCGCCTGCACGCCTTCGCACGGGCTCGCGTCCTCGAGGATGATGTCGTTGAGGAACGTCACCGTCAGCTCCTGGCCCAACCGCTCACGGTAAGTGGTCGGCGGCGCGTAGAACATCTCCACCTCGAACATGTGCGAGTGCGGACCGGTGGGCCAGTGGGTGTGGGTGCTGAACCCGGACGCGCCGAAGATCAGCACGAAGTTGGGGAAGAACTGGAACGAGTCGAAACCATAGTTCTGCGCGCGCGTGGGATTGAGCCCGGGCGGCATGGGCCCGCGGTCGGCGCGCTTGGTCCAGGGGCCGGCCGCGCTGGCTTCCATCACGCATTCGATGGGTTTGGAATACGGCGTTTTGCGCGAGGGCTCTCCGGCGAACGAGAACATCCGGTGGGGGCCCTTGAGCTGATACGCCAGTGCGTCGGTGAACGGGTTCGGCTGGTTCAGCGCCTCTTTGGCCTCCGCAGTGAGGTTGCCGAACGACGACGCATGCAGATAGGGGCCGTGGTAGCTCTCCGCGAAGCTGTCGACGAAAATCTTCCAGTTGCATGCCAATTCGGCCTTGAACCGGTACACCTGGTGCGGCCCGCCGAAGGGATAGCCCTCGATCCCGTGGGCAAGCTCGCCGAGGAAGTCGCGCAGCGGCTCGCTGTTGTCCGGGTTCAGGTTGACGAAGATGAAGCCCTCCCACACTTCGCACTGGACTGCCGGCACGCGGCAGCTGTCGGCGTCGAAGTCGAGCAGCAGGTCGGTGCGGGTGGGGGAGTGTAGCGAGCCGTCCAGGTTGTAGCGCCAGCCGTGGAAGCGGCAGTACAAAAGCGGAGCCCGGCCGGCCACTTCCTCGAACGGGTCGTCTTCCCACAGCATCTTGTTGCCGCGGTGTGGGCAGATGTTGTGGAAGGCGCGAATCACGCCGTCCTTGCCGCGAACCACGATGATCGAGGTGTTGAGGAACTTCAGCTCGCGGGTGAAGTAGCTGCCCGACTTCGGCACCCGCTCGACACGGCCCAGATACAGCCAGGTCTTCTTGAAGACGTGCTCGCGCTCTTTCGCATAGAACTCCTCGGACACGCAGTCGTCGAGCGACACCGGGCCCCGGCCCAGCTCGGGATACGCATCGGTCCAATGTCCGCTGGCGGGCTTGGTCACCGCCGTGTCGTGGGTCAAGTGCACTCCTCGCCGCCGGCCCGAACCTGATCTGCGCCGACGGTAACGCCGCCGAAATCGGGAAAACAGCTGCAAAAGCTCAACACCCTGTTGCATATTTGCAACAGTGGAACAGAACGTGGCGTTCGACCTCGGCGCCTTGCTCGTCTTCGGCAAGGTCGTGGAGACGCGCAGCCTGTCGAAGGCGGCCGCGGTGCTCGGAATGACGAAGTCGACAGTCAGCCGCAAGCTGGCCCGGCTGGAATCCGACCTCGGGATCAAGCTGCTGCGCAAGAACACCCGCCAGCTCACCGTCACGGACCTCGGGGAGAAGGTGTACGACCACGCCGTCGCGGTGCTGTCGGAGGCCAACGCGGTGCGCGCACTGGTGGAAGCGAGCCGTGCGGAGCCGCAGGGCGAATTACGGGTCGCCATACCGATTTTCGTCGGCATCGACTACGCGGCCCGGGTCGGCGGCATGTTCTTGGCGCGCTATCCGCATTCGCGACTCGACATCCGGTTGGTCGACAACGTGGTCGATCCGATCAAAGACGGCTTCGACGTGGTGTTCGGCACCGGGCCGCTGCAGGATTCGACGCTGATCGCACGCCGGGTGTTCGGCCTCGAACTCTTCCTGTGCGCGTCGCCGGAATTCGTGGAGCAACTGAGCGAGCCGATCGCCGACCCGGCGCAGCTGAACGCTTTGCCGTTCATCGACATGGGCTTCTACACCGGGCAGCGCAAGCTCACCGTTACCCGCGACGATCAGCACCACCAGCTGTCACCCCCAGTTCGCGCGCGTGCGAACAACTTTCAGGTGTGCAAGCAGTACATCGTGCAGGGATTGGGGATCGGTGCGATGCCCACTCAGATCCTCTGCACCGAGGAGCTGCGCGAAGGCACGATCGTGCCTGTCCTGCCGGGTTGGACGCCGGAGCCGCTGGATGTCCACATGATCTACCCGTTCCAGCTTTCGTTCTCCACGCTCATCAGCGCCTTCTACGAGACGGCCTGCGAGATCATCGTCGAGAACTCAGCCCGAAGCTGACCGGCGGTTCTGTTCGAGGTAGGCCGAGCGGCGGGTCACGAACCACGTCGCGAGCGGGCGCACGAGGCGGATGGCGGGCACCAGCATGCCGAAGTCTTGTCTCATATCTTCCAGTTGCTCGTGCAGTCCTCGCTTCTGGTACTGCAGGAGGCGCTGGCTCTCCTCTGTGTCGACCCAGTCGCCGAAGAAGCGGGCCGGGTGTGTCCGCACGAACGCGTCGACCGGAATGGGGCCGATCCCGATCGCACCCATCAGGGCGTCGACGAATTCGTGAAAGGTCATGCGGCAGTTCTCGCCGCCGGCGATATACAGCGTCTTTCCGATCGAGTCCGTACAGGCCACCGCACGGGCGAACGCGGTCCCGGCGTCGGCGGGGTGGAGGAACTCGAACCGCGCGTCCGGACTGAACTCGAACATGATGCTGGGATCCTGCGCCTGAAGATGAATCGGCGTCACAGCCGAAAGCCGCAAGATGCTCCACTGCAGCCGCGACTGTCGGATCGCCTGCTCGCACGCGACCTTCTGGTGCCCGTACGTGTCGGTCGGCGCGACAGGCGTGTCGACGCGAAGCGGCGGCTCACGGTCCTGGACATCGCCAAAGACTCCCTGCGATGACGCGAAGACCAGCCGGTCGGCCGTCGGCGAAGCCTGCATCTGTTCGATCAGGCCGCGTGTGGCGTCGACGTTCACCCGCCGCGCGAGATCGGGTGCCCGGTCCGCAGCAGGCGGAATGATGGCCGCCAGATGGATCACTGCGTGCGCACCCGCCAGCGCGTGCCCGAGCGACGCCGAATCGGTGATGTCACCCCACACGAACTGCACTCGCCCATCGAATCGAGATGCGAGCTTGCGCGCTCTGCGAGATTCGAGGTCGAAGGCGACGACGTCGTGACCTTCTGCGAGCAACGCCTCCAAAGTGAAGAAGCCGATGTTGCCCAACGCTCCGGTCACCATCACCTTCATGCGTCATCCCCTCGACGGACTCGGCGCGGCAAGCTCGCGCAGGGACGACAGAAACAACTCATCCATGCGTGGGCTCAAGTCGGCCAGCGTCGCCGCGCTGGCATGACTGGCAGAGCCGAAGACGCGTTCGAGCACATCGGTGGTGGTCCCGGCCCCGATGGAAAGGCACAGACACGCCACGCCGTCCATGCGGAGCTCCTCGAGGGCCTTACGGGCGTCGGCCTCGGCGTAGCGGCCTTCATAACCCTCGTCGTAGGGGTAGCCGTCCGAGAGCACGAGCAGTAACCGATTCGGTGTTCCCGCATCGGTTTTCAGAATTTCACCCGCGCCGCGGATCGCGGCGCCGAGGCGCGTGTAGCTCGATGGCTGAAGCTCGTTCAGGCGGGCTCGCCCGACCGCGCTGAACGATTGGGCGAAGGTCTTGATCGCCGGAAGATGCACGGCGCGTCGGCCCTGTGACCGGAATGCGTAGACCGCGACACGGTCGCCGAGCTCTTCGAGGGTCGCGGCCAATGTGGCGGCCGCCCGCCGCTGGTGGTCGTGTACGGCGAGGCCGTCGGGGTCGGTGTCGGTGGCCGACCCGGAGGCGTCGAGCAAGATGAGGACGCCGAGGTTGCGAGCCAGCTTGCGGCGTTCGGTGTAGACGTGTTCGGGTGGTGAGTAGCCGGAGCGCAGGTCGACGAACAGGTCGATGAGTGCCTCGATGTCGAGGTCGTCGCCATCGGGGCGGCCGCGCAACACTTTTGGGCCGAGGCCCACCCGTGACAGCCGTCGCCGGAGCACCTCGTCGTGCGGAACGCCGGCGGCGGAGATGTCGGCTCCGACCGTCAGTGGAAAGTCGATGACCCGGCACCACTGTGGCCGGTATCTGTTCTTGTAGACGTCCCACTCCGGGTACAGGGCACCGCCCACGCCTGCGGCGGCGCCGGGGGTGTCGTCATCGGTGAAGTGGATCCGCGCGGGAAGCGGCCGGGCGTGTGGGCCGAGCCCCTGCGCTCGCCGAACCGAGCGCACCTTCAGTTCTGCGCCGGGTGCGTCGTCCCCGGTGGAACGCGAGTTGCCGAGCAGCTTGCGGAGATAGTCCGACAGAGCTTGCGACGTGAACAGCGGATTGTCGAACAGTTTGAGGATTTTGCTCTCGCCGGATTGCTGCTCGGCGTCGTCGTCTGCCTCGGGCAGGTCAATCGGATCGAATTCCAAGCGCAACTCTTTGTCGGTGGCTTCTGCACCCGGCCCGGCCGAAGCCCCCAGCAGCTGGGAGGGTCTGATGACGCCGAACCACTCCGGCGGGTCGGCGACTTTCGTTCGGCCCCTGGCCACTTCGAGTGACTCGTCGGCGGTCGCGGTGCTCGGCGCGCCGTGCGAGCCGAGCTCGGCTGCGAGCGGAAGCCGTTCGGCGAGTGCGGCGAGGGCGCGGCGACCTTCGATCGTCAGGTAGCGTCGCGCAACCGACGGGCGTGCCCGCAACGGCTTCACCAGCCGTGCATCGAGGCTTCCGGCACCGAGCAGCGCGCTCTGGACCAGCATCTCGCGACGCTGCTGCGCGACGCCGCGGCCGGCCGAGACGAGTACGGTGCGGCCGTTGGTATGCGACGCGTGGCCGGAGGGTGCGATCGCGATGTCGATGGACCTGCCGGCAATGAAGGTGGCGAGCAGTCGAAACCGGTCAGGATCGTCCGGATCGGAATTCGTCACGTGCGGGGCAGGACGGCATCGACGAGTTCGCCGAGTGCATGGACGACGTCAGCGTCGTCGGAGAGGACCTGGACGATTCCCGACTGGACGGCACTGCGCAAGTTGAGCCCTTCGGCCACAAGGCCGCCGGTGAGGATCAGCATCCGGGTGGAGGACACTTCGCGAAGCGGCGAGTTGTCCAGCTTCCGGATGGCGTCACCGAGCGTGACCAGAGCACGCGCCGTCTCGCGATCGATTCCGGCTTCGTGGGCAACCACTTCCGTCTCGGTCTCGATGGACGGGAAGTCGAACTCAATGGCCACGAAACGTTGGCGCGTCGATTCTTTGATGTTCTTCAGCACGCTCTGGTAACCCGGGTTGTAGGAGATCACCAGCTGGAAGCCGGGCGCCGCCGGCAATGTCGTGGCGAGGCGATCGACCGGCAGCTCCCGGCGATGGTCTGCGAGCGGGTGGATGACCACGGTGGTGTCCTGGCGCGCCTCCACGATCTCGTCGAGATAGCAGATGGCGCCGTCGCGCACGGCCCGGGTCAGCGGCCCGTCCACCCAGACCGTCTCGCCGCCCTTCAGGAGGAATCGGCCGACCAGGTCGGCCGATGTCATGTCCTCGTGGCCTGCAACGGTGATCAGATCGCGACCGAGCTCGTGGGCCATCGCCTCGACGAACCGAGTCTTTCCGCACCCCGTGGGTCCCTTCAACAGGACGGGCAGACCTCGCCGGGCCGCCGCGCGGAACACCTCCACCTCGTCGCCGACCGCACGGTAGAACGGCGCCTCGGAGGCAGAGTGCAAAGCGGTGGGGTGACTATTGGTCAACATCAGCGTCCTTGCTCGACCGGGACGATCTTCGGCAGCTCTACCCCTTCGGGGAGGACCAGCTGCCCATCGCCGTTGATGTAGCCGGATCCATTGCGGTGCATCGGGATTGCGGGATCGGGGCACAGGCGATCCGTCCCGTCGCCGCAGATGCCCATCAAGAAGTACGACCGCTTGAGGATGTCGTCAGGCCATCGCTCGGCGTGCATCGCGAACCACTGCGAGGGAAGGTTGTAGACCACGAAGAACAAGGCGCTGCACGCGGCGAATATTGCCAAAAAGCGCGTGAGTTGTTGCTTGACCATGCCGCCTCGGACACGGTCGAGCCCGCGTTCCACGAATGTCCGGCCGCGGTCGTCGGTGAAGTAGCGCAGACAACACAGCCCCGCCTGGACGCCGCCCCACATCACTCCTTCATACAGTGGCCATTGGTAGTAGGTGCCGGCATTGATCGACAGCGACTTGATGGCACCGGGGTAGGTGAAAAGGCCCATCGGCATCAAGAACAAGCCCTCGATGACGAAATCGAAAACGAACGCCCACACGACCACGACGCCGATCAGACGGAGATTGCTGATGTTGGGCCATCGCGACTTCGCCTTGCGCATGACCCAGCAGCCGAGGATGGTGCACAAGAGGACTCCGAACGAATAACCGGGCGCATTCATCAGAATGGGTTCGGCCATCATGCGCCCCGGCTCGCCGAACGACTGCCAACCCGGGATGTCCTGCACCCACGAGCCACGGTTCCACATCCAGGTGTTGTATGTGCTCCACGTGTTGAAGTAGTTCAGCAGCGGATCCTGGAAGAACAGCAGGCCCATCGCCACCAGGAGCATGCCGTCGAGCGTGATTCTCCGCTCTCGTCGCCAGGGCCTGACGATGAAGTACCAGAGGCTGATCGGCAAGCCGACGATGATCACCGCGGTCCACGTGAGGAGGATCGCTTTCATATACGTCGGCGGATCGCTCGGTCCGGGGGGCACCCGCTCGAAGTTGGGTCCGGTGATCCACCGGATCCACACGTACAACTGGAAAGCCAGGATTGCGCCACCGACACAAGCCCAGGCCATGACAGGTCGGAATTTGGGCTGGGTCTGCGTACCCAATACGGCCGTCGCCCCCAGAGGCTCGGTGACGCCCGCCTTGGTCTTGTGTGACAGCTCGCTCATGACACCGTCCTTCGCTCCTGGTGGCCAATGCTCCGAAAATATACCAGCGGGTATCTAGATGACCAACCGGTCAATTGTTGTGGCACGATGGGCTCATGGTCGAGCCGTGGACCCGGGAGCGACGCCTCGAGCGCACCCGTTCGCTGCTCGTGGACGCCGCCGAAGAGGTGTTTGCCGAAAAGGGCTTCGTCCCAGCGACTCTCGAAGACATCGCCAAGGCCGCCGGGTACTCGAAAGGCGCCATCTACAAGTACTTCGCTACGAAGGAGGACCTGTTCTTGGCCGCGAGCGACCGCTACTGGAGTCGCTACTTCGACAACTTCGCCGAGGTGATGGCGTCCGCGAAGCAGATCGGGGCGCGCGAACTCGAGGAGATCGCCAAGCGTTGGCACCAACTGAGCCGCGACCGCGGCGCCGAGCACGCGGCGCTGGGACTGGAGTTCAGCATGTATCTGCTGCGCAACCCGGACGCGCGGGAACGCGTGGCAGCCAAGAGATCAGAGGTTGTCGAGGCACTCGCAAAGTTCATCGTCGAGGGCATCGACCGGCTTGGCGGAACCTTGCTGATCCCTCCGATGACCTTCGCGCACATCATCATCGCCACGACCGACGCCGTCGAGCTGGGCAGTCAGTTGGACGATGTCGATCTGTACCGGCCGATCGTCGAGATGTACGTGTCGGCGATCAAGATGCCCTGACGCGGTCGGTCCCTCTCAGCCGCGCCGCTGGAAAGGCACGACTGTCGGAAGCTCGGCCTCCTCCGGGAGAACCAGTCGGCCGTCGACGTTGACGTAGCCGGAGCGTTTGGTCGGCATCGGCAGCACCGGGTTGGGGCAGGGAGTGTCCGTGCCGTCGCCGCAGATTCCCCCGTTGAAGTACGACCGTTTCTGGTGGTCCTGCGGCCAGGGGTCGGCGTGCATGCCGAACCACTGTGCGGGAACGTTGTAGAAGAAGAAGAAGCATGCGCTGACGGCGGCGAAGATGGCCAGGAAGCGGGTGAATTGCTGGCGGGCGAATCCGCCTCGGACACGGTCCAATCCGCGCTCGACGATCGTGCGGCCGCGGTCGTCGGTGAAGAAGCGCAGACAGCACAGGGCGGCCTGCACCGCGCCCCACATCAGCCCCTCGTAGATCGGCCATTGGTAGTAGGTGCCGGCATTGAACGACACGGACCGAATGGCACCGGGATATGTGTAGAGCCCGATCGGCAGCAGTACGAGTGCCTCCATCACGAAGTCGAAGACGAACGTGATCGCGTAAGTCGCGACGATCAAACCGAAGTTGCTGATGTTGGGCCAGCGCGTCTTGATCTTGCGCATGACCCAACACCCGACGATCGTGATGAGCAGGACGCCGTACGCGTAGCCCGGCGCGTTCGTCAACAACGGTTCGGCCACCTGGTGCCCGGGTTGCTCGGGCGACACCCATCCGGGGATGTTCGACGACCAGGAGCCCCTGTTAAACAGCCAGGTGTTGTAGGTGCACCACGTGTTCAAGTAGTTCAGCAGCGGATCCTGAAAGAACATCAGGCCCATCGACACCAAAAGCATGCCGTCCAACGTGATTCGCCGCTCCCGCAGCCACGGCCGGACGAGGAACCACCACAGGGCGAACGGCAGGCCGACCCACAGAATGGCCGCGTTCGCCATCAGCGGCACCTTCATGTACATCGGCAGATCGCTCGGGCCGGTGGGAACCCGCTCGAAGTAGGGGCCCGTGACCCATCGGGTCCACACGTACAGCTGCAGGAGCAGGACGGCACCGCCGAATGCCGCCCAGATCTGGACCGGCTTGACCCTGGACTCGACCCGACCGCCGAGATCAACTGTCGCGCCCAGTGTTTCGGTGACTGTGGTCTTGTTCGGCAGATCGCTCACGGTGCCTCCTGGACATGCGCTGGGCAGAGAGGGTCCGGACGAATATACCAGTCAGTATCTCAAAGACCAACTGGGTTCTAAGATTCTGTGGCACAATTTCTTGATGGTCGAACGGTGGACCCGGGAGCGACGTCTTGAGCGCACCCGTTCGCTGTTACTGGATGCTGCAGAAGACGTATTCGCCGAAAAAGGCTTTGTTCCAGCGACTCTCGATGACATCGCGCATGCGGCCGGCTACACCAAGGGTGCGATCTACAAGCACTTCGCCACGAAGGAGGACCTCTTTCTCGCGGTGAGCGACCGCTACTGGCGCCGCTACTTCGACAACTTCGCCGAGGTGATGTCGGCGGCGAAGCAGATCGGGGCACGAGAGCTCGACGAGATCTCCCAGCGCTGGCGACAACTCAGCCGCGATCGCGGAGCCGAACACGCTGCATTGGGCCACGAGTTCGCCCTTTACCTCGTCCGCAACCCCGACGCACGTAAACGCGTGGCGGCCAAGAGATCGGAAGTCGTCGAGGCGCTCGCAAAGTTCATCGTCGAAGGCATCGACCGGCTCGGCGGAACGCTGCTGATTCCGCCTTCGACGTTCGCCCGGGTGCTCGTCGCCACCAGCGACTCGGTCGTGCTGGGTAGCGAGTTGGACGATGTCGATCTCTACCGGCCGGTTATCGAGATGTACGTGTCGGCGATCAAGATGCCCTGACCGAACGCCTAGGTAACCCAGGAATATCAACTACTTGCGATTGGCTCGCCGACCAGATAGCGTCGGCGCTGCAGGCTGACCGCGTGGACAGGAGAAGCCGATGGCCCGTTTCCCCAAACCGCCCGAGGGCAGCTGGACCCAGCACTATCCCGAGTTGGGAACCGGGCCCGTCTCTTACGAGGACTCGATCAGCCCCGAGTTCTACGAGATCGAACGCCGGGCCATTTTCAAGCGAGCGTGGCTGAACGTCGGTCGCGTCGAGCGACTTCCGCGCAAGGGCAGCTATTTCACCAAAGAGCTCAAGGTCGCGAACACATCGATCATCGTGGTGCGCACGACGTCCGGCGAGGTCAAGGCGTACCACAACGTCTGCCGCCACCGTGGCAACAAGCTGGTGTGGAACGACATGCCGCTCGAGGAGACCAGCGGCGTGTGCCGCCAGTTCACCTGCAAGTACCACGCCTGGCGCTACGACCTCGACGGCAACTTAACCTTCGTGCAGCAGGAGGGCGAGTTCTTCGACCTCGACAAGAGCCGCTATGGCTTGGTGGGTGTGCACTGCGACGTGTGGGAAGGGTTCATCTTCGTCAACTTCGCCGACACGCCCGAGCAGTCGCTGCGTGAGTTCCTGGGCCCGATGATCACCTCTCTCGAGGGCTACCCGTTCGACAAGATGACCTCGCGGTTCTACTACCGCTCGGAGGTCAAGGCCAACTGGAAGCTGTACATGGACGCGTTCCAGGAGTTCTACCACGCACCTGTGTTGCATGCGAACCAATCACCCACCGCTTATTCGAAGGCTGCCGCCGAGGCGGGTTTCGAGGCACCGCACTATCGCATCCAAGGCCCGCACCGGCTCGTCTCCACCTCGGGTGTGCGGGCGTGGGAGATGGATTCCGAGATGCGCAAACCGATCGAGGACATCTGCCAGAGCGGGCTTTTCGGGCCATGGGACGAGCCGGATCTGGGGGAGATGCCATCGGGCCTGAACCCCGCGAAATGCGATCCATGGGGCCTGGATTCATTCCAATTGTTCCCGAACTTCACCATCTTGATCTGGGGTCAAGGCTGGTACCTGACCTACCACTACTGGCCGACGTCCTACAACTCCCACATCTTCGAGGGCACAGCGTACTTCCCGCAGCCGCGGACGCCACGGGAGCGCATTGCGCAGGAGTTGGCGGCGGTGTCGTTCAAGGAGTATTCGCTGCAGGACGCGAACACCTTGGAGGCGACCCAAACGATGGTCGAAGCGCGCGCGATCGACAAGTTCCTGCTCTGTGATCAGGAAGTGCTCATTCGCCACCTTCACAAGGAGACAGCCGCCTGGGTGGACGACTATCGACGCAAGACGGCGGGAGTCTGACCACCATGACTCACATGTTGCCACCCGAATTCGCCGACCTGGAACGGTTTTCCGACTGGTGCCTGCCGACCGAACGAGAACGCTACGCCAAACGGCTCGGCAGTTCGATGGCCGAGATGCAGGCGTTCTACGACGCCATCAGCGCGCGCGCGGAAGAGGCGATCTCGTTTTGCGACAAGTTCCCGCTCGACGACCTGCCAGACGACGTCCTCAACCTCATGCACCTGCTCTACTCGATGATCATGGTTTCGTTCCCAGTCGAGTGCTGGAAGCAGCCTCGCGTGCCGGATTCCGGCGCCACCGCGATGGACTGCGTGTCTGAACCCGTGCCGTGACGAATCTGACCGTCCTGCGCGCTGCGCGCTGGGCCGACGTCGACGCCGAAAAGGTTCGCTCACCTGCGGTAGTGGTGGTGGACGGTAACCGCATCTCGGCGGTCAATCCCGTTGAGCTGCCCAATGATCCGGCCCATGACATCGATCTGGGCGACGTGACGCTACTGCCAGGCCTGATGGACATGGAGCTCAACCTGCTCATCGGTGGACCCGGCGGACCGGAAGGTTTGCCCAGCCCGATGCATGGTGTGCAGGACGATCCCGCGTACCGGACACTGCGGGGCGCGGTCAACGCCCGCACCACCCTCGAGGCCGGCTTCACCACCGTGCGCAATCTGGGGCTCATGGTCAAGACGGGCGGTTACCTGCTCGACGTCGCGCTGCAACGCGCCATCGACCAGGGCTGGCATGTCGGCCCGCGGATCTATCCGGCCGGCCATGCGGTGACACCCTATGGCGGGCACCTCGATCCGACGGTATTCCAGCGACTGGCGCCGGGCATCATGCCGCTCTCGGTTGCGGAGGGCATCGCCAACGGCGTCGACGAGGTCCGGGCGTGCGTGCGCTACCAGGTCCGGCACGGTGCCAAGTTGATCAAGGTGTCCGCGTCGGGCGGCGTGATGTCGCACAGTACCGCCCCCGGCGCGCAGCAGTACAGCGACGACGAGTTCGCGGCGATCGCCGACGAGGCGCACCGCGCAGGTGTGCGCGTGGCCGCTCATGCGGTGGGGGACAGCGCCGTTCGGGCGTGTATCCGCGCCGGTATCGACTGCATCGAGCATGGTTTCTTGGCCACGGACGACACGATCCAGATGATGGCCGACACCGGCACCTTCCTCGTGTCGACCACCTACCTGACCGAAGCGATGGCCGTCGACCGCATCGCGCCGGAGCTGCGCAAGAAGGCCGAGGAGGTGTTTCCCCGCGCACAGGCCATGCTGCCCAAGGCGATAGCGGCCGGAGTGCGCATCGCCTGCGGTACCGATGCGCCCGCCATTCCGCACGGACAGAACGCCAAAGAGCTGTGTGCACTGGTGTCTCGCGGCATGACGCCGATGCAGGCTCTGCGCGCAGCGACCGTCACCAGCGCGGAACTCATCGAGGCCGACGACGAGTTGGGGCGCATCGCACCGGGTTACCTCGCCGACGTCGTCGCTGTCGGTGACGACCCGTCACGCGACATCGCCGCCACCTTAGATGTGCGGTTCGTGATGAAGAACGGCGTGGTCTACAAGCAATAGCGGGCGAGCGACGCCCGAAAGAGAGGTGTGAGCGGTGGAACAGAGCGAAAACATTCTCTGGCTGCTCAAGCAGGCGTGGTACTTCTCGCTGACGACGGTCAACGACGCGGTGAGCGGGCACGGCGTGAGCACCGCGCAAATCGGCGTGCTGCGCCAGTTGTCGAAAGAACCCGGCTTGTCGGGAGCCGAACTGGCCCGTCGAATGCTGATCAGCCCTCAGGGTGTCCAGTTGGCGCTGACCGCGCTCGAGCGGCGCGGACTCGTGCAGCGCAAGAAAGACCCGCAACACGGCAGGATTCTGCAGGCTTTCCTCACCGAGAAGGGACGCAAGGTGGCCGCGGCAGTCGTCAACGACGCAATTGCCGCGCACAACAAGGTGTTCGGAGTGCTCAGCAAGGCCGAGCAAGAGACGCTGCGGGACCTACTGGCCCGCGTCGTCGAGCAGGGCACCGGCCACGAGTTGTACGCCGACCACATCGACTCCTAGCGGAATATTAAGTACTTGAGAATAATGTCAGGTACTTGATATATTGACCGGGATGGGCGAGAACAACGGGGCCGACGGGTTCGCGCCGCTGCGCATCAAGCGTGTCGTGCGCGAGACGTCGGACGCCGTCTCCCTGGTGCTCGACGTGCCAGACCACTGCTGCGCGCGGTTTCGCTATCAAGCCGGCCAGTTCTTGACGCTGCGGGTCACGGTGGACGGCCGGGACCTGCGCCGCTGCTACTCCATGTCGTCTGCGCCCGCCGAGGACGACATGCAGATCACGATCAAGCGCGATCCCGGCGGCCTGGTGTCGAACTGGCTCAACGACACCGCATGCGAAGGGGGCCAGATCCATGCCGCACCGCCGAAGGGCCGGTTCCTTCTGCGGGACACCTCCGAGGAGATCGTCGCATTCGCGGGCGGCAGTGGCATCACGCCGATCATGTCGCTCGTTCGCACAGCGCTCGCGGACTCGTCCCGTCACATCCGGTTGTTCTACGCCAACCGCACCCGTGACTCGGTCATCTTCGCCGAGGCCCTCAATCGGCTGGTCGACGACTATCCCGGCCGCCTGCACATCAGCCACCACATCGACGCCGAAAGCGGCGTCGTGACGCCGTCGGCCATCGGGTCGTTCGTCACCGGCAGCGGCGCAACCGACTACTACATCTGCGGGCCGGGCAACTTCATGGACACCGTCGAAGAAACGCTGTTGGCCTCGGGTGTGCCGCGGCAACGCGTGCGCCTGGAGCGTTTCTCGGTGGAGCCGGTGCCTGCCGGCCTCGCCGACGGTGCCGAGAACGTGACCGAAGAGGTCGTGATCGAACTGGACCGCAAGACCACCACTGCGCCCTACCGGGCAGGCAACACGGTGCTGCAGACGGCACGCACCGCCGGGCTGCGAGCCCCGTCGTCGTGCGAAACCGGCTCGTGTGCAACATGTATGGCCCGGATCGTCGAGGGCAGCGTGAGAATGCTCAACAACGACGCACTCGACGACGACGAGGTGGCCGAGGGCTGGGTGCTGACCTGTCAGTCCCTACCCACCAGTCCAACAGTCCACGTGGTCTACGAGTAGGAGGCGGTTATGAGCCGTGTCGCGGTGGTGACGGGTGGCGCGTCGGGGATGGGGGAGGCGACCTGTCACGAGCTCGGTAGGCGGGGGCACAAAGTGGCCGTTCTCGACGTCAATGGCGAAGCGGCGCAACGGGTCGCGGAGGAGTTGAGGGCCGAAGGTGTCACCGCCCTTGGAGTGGCCGCCGACGTCAGCAACCGAGCGGCCGTCGAGGAAGCATTCGCAAAGGTGCGCACCGAGCTGGGCCCTGTGCACATCCTGGTGACCAGCGCCGGCGCTGTGGATTTCGCGCCGTTCACCGACATCACCCCGCAGGCCTGGCAGCGACTGATCGAGGTGAACCTCACCGGTACCTTTCACTGCTGCCAGCTCGCGGTGCCTGACATGCTCGAGGCGGGATGGGGCCGCATCGTGATGATCTCGTCTTCCAGCGCCCAGCGCGGTTCGCCCGGGATGGCGCACTATGCCGCGTCCAAAGGTGCGTTGCTTTCCCTGACCAGATCGCTTGCCCGCGAGTACGGTCCGGCGGGAATCACGGTCAACAACATTCCGCCGTCGGCTATCGAGACTCCGATGCAGCACGCGGGACAAGCCGCAGGTCACCTCCCGTCGAACGAGCAGATGGCCGCGAGCGTCCCGCTCGGCCATCTCGGCACCGGCGACGACATCGCCGCAGCGGTCGGCTTCTTGTGTTCCGAGGAGGCCGGCTTCATCACCGGTCAGACTTTGGGGGTCAACGGCGGGTCGGTGATGTGATGTGATGACCGGACTTCATTCGAGATCGCAACCACGACAGGGAGGTTCGCATGGGTAAGTGGCCTAAACCGGCAGAGGGAAGCTGGACCCAGCACTATCCGGAACTGGGCACCGGGCCGATCTCCTTCCGCGACTCGACGTCACCGGAGTTCTACGAACTCGAATGCGAAGCCATCTTCAAAAAGGCGTGGCTGAACGTGGGACGGGTGGAGGACGTTCCGCGCGTCGGCAGCTACTTCACCAAGGAGATCGACGCCGCCAAGGTTTCGGTGATCGTGGTGAAGGACAAAGACGAGCAGATCCGGGCGTTCTACAACGTCTGCCGCCACCGCGGAAACAAGCTGGTGTGGAACGACTTTCCCAACGAAGAAGTCGCAGGCACCTGCCGGCAGTTCACCTGCAAGTACCACGGCTGGCGCTACGACCTCACCGGCGCGCTGAAATTCGTGCAGCAGCCCTCGGAGTTCTTCGACTTGGACACCTCGCAGTACGGGCTGAGGCCGGTGCAGTGCGACGTGTGGAACGGCTTCATCTTCATCAACTTCGATCCCGAGCCTCGCTGGAGCCTGCGCGAGTTCCTCGGCCCGATGATCACCGCGCTGGACGACTACCCGTTCGACAAGATGACCGAGCGGTACGACTTCGTCGCGCACAACAACAGCAACTGGAAGATCTTCGCCGACGCTTTCCAGGAGTACTACCACGTGCCGTCGCTGCACTCGCAGCAAGTGCCCAGTGCAGTGCGCCAACCCAATGCCACCTTCGAGTGCGGGCACTTCCAGATCGACGGACCGCACCGACTTGTGTCCACTGCCGGTACGCGCCGGTGGCTGCTCGATCCCGAGTACATGTATCCCGTCGAACGGGTCACTCGCAGCGGCCTGGTGGGCCCGTGGCGCACGCCGGAGACACATTTCTCGGCCGGCCTGAATCCTGGTGGGATCGAACCCTGGGGCATCACCAATTTCCAGATTTTCCCCAACCTGGAGATCCTGATCTACCACGGCTGGTATCTGCTGTACCGGTACTGGCCGACGTCGCACAACACCCACAAGTTCGAGGCGTACAACGCTTTTCATCCCGCGCGCACGGTGCGGGAGCGCATCGAACACGAGGTCGCCTCGGTGGTGCTCAAGGAGTTCGCGCTGCAGGACGCCGGGATGCTGGGGGGCACCCAGGCCGCGCTGGAATACGACGTCGTCGAGGACTTCCCGCTCAGCGACCAGGAGATCCTCGTCCGCCACCTGCACAAGGCGGCCGTCGACTGGGTCGAGGAGTACAAATCCGAGCGCAGTCCGGTGGGGGTGTGACGATGCTGCCGAGTGCCTTCGCCGAGTTCGAGCAGTATGCCGAAAAATGGTGTCTTGCAAGCGAAGCGGAACGCTGGGAGGCGCGGCTTGCCACGCCGATGGCAGAGCTGCGGGAGTTCTACGACGCGTTCTCTGTTCGCTTCGAGGACGCGATCGACTACTGCGACAAGTTTCCTCTCGACGACGTGCCGGAGGACGCGCTGAACCTGTTGCACCTCATCTACTCGATGATCATGGTCTCGATGGCCGTCGAGATCTTCGGCACGCAGAAACCTATCGACTCCGCCGACGCTGAGATCCACCGCGTCAATGCGCCGGTGCCGTGACGGACAGGAGCCAGGTATGAGTCTGCTGACGATCAACAAGCTCACACCCTCGGTCGGGGCCGAGGTGGTAGGACTGGTCCCCGACCAACTGGCCACCGACGATGCGCTGGGTGCGGCCGTGCTCGACGCGCTCGAGGACAACGGCGTGCTGGTGTTTCCCGCGCTGCACCTCGATCCCGTGGCGCAGGTGCAGTTCTGCCGGCGCCTCGGCGAGGTCGACCACTCGTCGGACGGTCATCACGGCGTCGCCGGTATCTATCCGGTCACTCTCGACAAGTCGAAGAACGCCTCGGCGGCTTATCTGCGGGCCACGTTCGACTGGCACATCGACGGTTGCACGCCGACCGGCGGCGAATATCCGCAGAAGGCGACGGTGCTCTCGGCCGTCGCGGTGGCCCGGCGCGGCGGCGAGACGGAGTTCGCCAGCTCCTATGGGGCGTACGACCAGTTGACCGACGACGAAAAGGAGCGCCTCGCGCGGTTGCGCGTAGTGCATTCGCTGGAAGCGTCGCAGCGCCGCGTCACCCCCGATCCGACGCCCGGCGAGCTCGAGCGCTGGAGGGCCCGGCCGACACACGAACACCCGCTCGTGTGGACCCATGCCAGCGGCCGCAGGTCGCTGGTGCTCGGCGCGTCGGCCGACTACGTGGTCGGGATGGATCCAGACGAGGGACGGGCGCTGCTGGCCGAGCTTCTCGCCCGCGCCACCACCGGCGACAAGGTGTACGCGCACAGCTGGTCGGTCGGCGACACCGTGATCTGGGACAACCGCGGGGTGCTGCACCGCGCGGCACCGTACGACGAGACCGAGCCGCGCCTGATGCTGCGCACCACCGTGCTCGGAGACGAGCCGATTCAGTGACCCGGTTCTGCGCTAGGCAGGCGCACAGCGCCGTCGTTGACGCGGCTGTGCCACTATGTAAATCTAATACCCATTCAAAGAGAATCACGTTCTCGTTTAGAGAGATCGTCGAAACGGAGAGTGCATGACGGAGGACCCGACCTCGGTCGACTTCTTCCGGGACAGTCGTCTGACCGATGACCCGTACCCGTTCTACGAGGCGCTTCGCAGCAAGTGCCCGGTCAGCCGGGAGAACCACTACGGCGTCACGCTGGTGACCGGCTGGCAGGAAGCGGTCGACGTCTACAACGACGCCGACACGTTTTCGTCCTGCATCTCGGTGACCGGGCCGTTCCCCGGCTTCCCGGTCCCGCTGGAAGGCGACGACGTCACCGAGACGATCAAGGCGCACCGCGACGAGATTCCGTTCAGCGATCAGCTGCCGACGCTCGACCCGCCCATGCACACCGACCACCGCGCGCTACTGATGCGCCTGATCACGCCCAAGCGCCTCAAGGAGAACGAGGACGCGATGTGGCAGCTCGCCGACGACATCCTCGACGACTTCCTCGTCGACGGCCGCGGCGAGTTCATCAAGGGGTTCGCGGGCCCGTTCACGCTGCGGGTCATCGCCGATCTGCTCGGCGTGCCCGACGAGGATCGCCCCGAACTCCTCGAGCGCCTCGCGCGCGGCACTCACGGCAGCGGGTTGGGCAGCACCGACGACAAGACGCTGACCAAGACCCCGCTGCAGCACCTGTACGAGGTCTTCGCGACGTACGTCGAGGAACGTCGGGCAGAGCCGCGCGACGACGTGCTGACCGGGCTGGCCACGGCGACCTTTCCGGACGGGTCGATGCCCGAAGTGGCGGACGTCGTGCGGGTGGCGACCAACGTCTTCTCCGCCGGACAGGAGACGACGGTGCGGCTGCTGGGCACCGCGCTGAAGGTGATCGGGGAGCGCCCCGACGTTCAAACCAAACTGCGTGACGACCGCAGTCTGCTGCCGAATTTCATCGAGGAGTGCCTGCGCATCGAGAGCCCGGTCAAAGGCGACTTCCGGCTCTCACGGGTGCCGACCAGCGTCGGGGAAGAGGCTCTCGCCGCCGGCGCCATGGTGATGGTGATCAACGGTGCGGCCAACCGGGATCCGCGCCGCTTCGAGGATCCCGACACGTTCGACCCCGACCGCAAGAACGCCCGCCAGCATCTCGCGTTCGGCCGCGGTATCCACAGCTGTCCCGGCGCGCCACTGGCCCGCGCCGAGACCCGCGTCGGGTTGGAACGTCTGCTGGATCGCACCGCGGACATCCGGATCAGCGAGGAGCATCACGGGCCGCCGGGCGAGCGTCGTTTCCAATACATCCCGACGTACATCCTGCGAGGCCTCACCGAACTGCACCTGGAGTTCGATCTCATCGGAGGTGCCGCCCGGTGAAGGTCGCCGTCGACGAGGACCGGTGCCGCGGCCACGGTATGTGCCTGACGTTGTGCCCCGAGGTGTTCCACATGACCGACGACGGATATGCCGTCGCCGACCCGTCGGAGGTTCCGGACGGGCTCGAAGAGTCGGCCAAGGACGCCATCGCCAACTGCCCCGAGCAAGCCATCACCGAAACCGACTGAGAGCCACGTCGGCGGTGCCGACATCCAACAGAGGAGTTCAGATGCCCAAGGGTTACATCGTCATCACCGAGAAAGTCAACGATCCGGCCGGCATGACCGAATACGCCAAACTGGCCGGCAAGGCGATGGCGGGCGCGACGTTGCTGTCGTTCGACCAGAAGCCCGAGGTGCTCGAGGGCGAATGGCACGGCACCCAGACCGTGCTGCTGGAGTTCGAGTCGGTCGATGCCGCTCGCGACTGGTACTACTCCGACGACTATCAGGCGGCCGTCAAGCTCCGCCAGGCCGCCGCCGACTGCAACGGCGTCATCCTCTCCGGCATCGGCTAGTCGAGCGCGCGCACGGGGACGTGCGACCAGCCCGCGACGTTCTGCATCGCGACCCGCCGGCAGTCGTCCCACACGACTTCGTAGCGCGGCATGAAGTCGAGCAATCGTTCCAGCGCGATCGCGCTCTCCATCCGGGCCAGCGCTGCGCCGAGGCAGCTGTGCACTCCATAGCCGAAGCCGAGGTTCTGCGCCTGTGTCCGGTCGCGGTCAATGTCGAAGGTGTCGGGATCGGTGAACGCCTCCGGATCGCGGTTGGCCGAACCGCCAAGCAGGAAAACGGGTTTGCCCGCCGGAATCGTGACGCCGTGCAGCTGTACCTCACGCATGGAGCGGCGGACGTTGTACTGTGCCGGCGCCTCGTAGCGGAGCAGTTCCTCCACCGCAGCCGGGATCTTGCTGCGGTCGTCGAGCAGCTTCTGCCACTGGTCGGGATTGCGGGCGAACACCACCGCGGCGTTGCCGACCAGCTTCGTCACGGTCTCGGCGCCCGCGCCTCCTAGAAGGGTGGCGAAACCGGCGATCTCGAAGTCGTCGAGCGACTCCATTCCGCCGTCCTCGCGCTCGATCTCGGCCGCGACCAGGCGGCTGAACATGTCGTCACACGGTTCGGCCCGCCGCTTCTGGATCAGCTCGTAGTAAAGCGCCATGGCCTCGGCGACGGCTTGCATGCCCGCCTCGGACATCTCGATCTGACCGGGTTCGCGGTGCAGCGAGGTGTCCACCCACTCGCGGACCTTCTGCCGGTATTCGGTTGGCACGCCGAGCATTTGGGTGATCACTTCGACGGGGAACAGAGCAGAGAACTCCTGAACCACGTCGAAGCGATTCCGATCGGCCGTCGCGATGTAGCGGTCGATGGTCTCGGCGACCATCGGTCTCATCGCCTCGATCGCGCGCGGGGTGAAAACCTTGTTGACCAGGCTGCGCATCTGGCGATGCTCGGGCGGGTCCATGACGATGATCATCTTGGCGAGCAGTGGCTCGTCGGATTTCACCATCGCCAGATCGAGACCGTATGCCGACGAGTACGTCTCGTAGTCCTTGAACGCCGCGGCGACATCCTCATGCCGGGACAGCGCGTAGAAGTCGTGTTCTTCGTTGTAGTACACCGGCGACTCCTCGCGCATGCGCCGGTAGATCTCCCAAGGCCCGTTGAAGAACTCTTCGGAGAACGGGTCGAAGACCAGCTCGGAGGTCGTCATTCGTCGCGGATCGAGATCGCTTGGCGCGGACACTGTCTCACGGCCTCCTTGACCTGTTGCTCGTTTTCGGGCGTGACTTCGTCCTGCAGGATATGCAGGTAGTCCTTGTCGTCGAGGTCGAACACTTCGGGAATGATGCCCATGCACACCCCGTTGCTCTCACACAGGCCGAAATCAACGTCGATTTTCTGAGTCATTCCAACACCCTCACTGGCATCCGTTACGCGAAGCCGGATTTGTGTAACGCCCGATAGTATGCCCCACGCGATGCCGCCTCATGGCCGGAATCCCGCGTTCATCACACGGTCGAGCAGGCCCAGATCGCTGCCGAGTTCGGCGGCGATCTCGCGCACGACGGCGACGTCCTTGCCGACGAAGTCACTGACCGCGGACACGAATGTGGCGGTCGAACCGGCGGCGGCGATGCTGCCCAGCGCTCGGCTGGCGGCGCTGCCGTGCGGAAGTGCCGCCAGCAACGTCGATTCGGTGACGCCGAGCCGTTCACCGAGTTGAACGGCCTCTGCGACGAGGCCGATCTGCGCGGCGAAAAGCGCGTTGTTGACGAGCTTTACCCGCTGCCCGGCGCCCGTGGGCCCCACATGCAGGATCGGATCGCCGTAGCAGGAGAGCACCGGGCCGACCTGTGCGACGGCGTCGTCGCCCCCGCCGACGAAGAGGGTCACAGCGCCGGCGGCCACGTCGTGTGGGCCCCCGCTGACCGGTGCGTCGACCACGTCGAGGAAGCGCCTGTCGGCCCGCACCGCGATCGCGTCGGCGGTCGCAGGGTTTCCGGTCGTGTGCACGACGAGCACAGACCCGGGTCGCATGGATGTGAGGAGGTCGCCGTCGAGGCAGACTTCGCGGACCTGGTCGTCGGTGAACACGCACACGATCACGACGTCGGCGCCGTCGGCGGTCTCGGCCACCGTCGTCACCGGTTGAGCGCCAAGCTCTTTGACGGCAGCGCGCCTCTCGGCGGACCTACCGAGCGCCCGGACCTCGTAACCGGCGTCCGCCAGGCGTGCCACCATCGGGGCGCCCATCCGCCCCGCGCCGACGACGCCGACGCGGCCGGTCACCTCGAATAGCCCATCATTGTCAGCGCGGCGTCGGCGGCATCGAGCACCACTCCCGGTGACGCGTTGCCCCTCTCAGCGACGTCGGCCAGATGCCGGACATCTTTTTGCAGCAGTGCTCCGGCAATTGAGCCGAACGTCTCCATCGAGCCATCAATTCCGGCAAAGCTGGTGAGCGCCTTGCTGTTTGCCGAGCTGTGGGGGAGTACCTCCATAAGGCTGGCCCTGTCGACGCCGAGAGTCTCCCCGAGTAGCAGCGTGGCGTTGGCGATTCCCAGATTCGCGGTGAAAAGCAAGTTGTTCAGCAGCTTGGCGATCTGCCCGGACCCCAAGCCGCCGAGATGCACCACGAGATCGCCGTATGTCTCGAACACCGGGCGGCACCGCTCTACGGCCTGGTCCTCACCGCCGACCATGACCACGAGCTGACGTTCGGCCGCCACCGCGGCCCCGCCGCTAACCGGTGCATCCACCACCGAAACACCTTTGCCCGCGGCGGATTCGGCGATCGCGCGGCAGGTGTCCGGGTGCACGGTGCTGTGGATGGCCACGATCCCGCCGTCGCTCATCCCCGCCAGCACGCCGTCATCGCCGGCGAGGACCTCTTCGACGTCGGCGTCGCCGACGACGCACAGGCACACCAGGTCGCTGTGTGATCCGAGTTCGGCCGGCGACCCGGCGATCTTCGCCGCGGTGTCCGCGTACGGCTCGAGCGAGGTCAAGCGGCGCGCCCACAACGTCGTGTCGTATCCGGCGTCGACGATCGCCCGCGCCATCGGCGCGCCCTGGTTGCCGAGGCCGATGAATCCGACCCGCATCAACTGGCCTCCGAGCGGACTGTGGCGGCGGCCCGGCGCACCACGCATTCCTCCACGAACGACAGCACTGAAAGGTGATATGCCGCCGCGGTCCACCCGAGGCTCAGGTTGTGAGGGCTGTCGCGCTGCTCGTTGACGACGACACGCGGCGAAGCCGTGAACATGGATGCGACGTCGGCAAGTCCGGCCGGACCGGCTTCCCAGAACTGTTCGTGATCGGCGAGGGTGAAGCGGACCGGAACCCGCACTTGCGCTGCGAGGGAAGGGAAGTCGCGTTTTGGCCAGTTCGCGACGAGCTTCGTCTCGTATCCGGGCGACCACGATCCTCGCACCGCGCCGTCGATGACTTCTCTCGGATAGAGGTTCGCGGTCTCCCACAACAACTCTCGCACGCCTCGGCGGACATCTTTGAGATCCGGCCTGGTCAGGATCTCCCGCGCTGCGGGCTGGTGGCGGCGGCCGGTTCCCGCGACCTCGACACCGAGCAGCTCCGCCCCGCGCTCGGTGGCCGCCATCCGTAGCGCCAGTTCGCAACCGGCCGAGTGGGCCAGGATGAACAAGCCCGCGCCGCAGGGCCGGGAGCTCATGATGCGGTCCACTGCCGCGTAGGCCAGCTCAGCGCGCCGCTGTCCGTCGGTCATGGCATCGGCGTGGGAAGCCGACGCGCCGAATCCCGGCCGGTCCAGCGCGATCATGGTGAATCCGAGGGTTGCGGCGGTGCGCAGCAACGAGAGATCGGGATGGCCGGGGCAGTCGAAGTACACGGATGACGTTGCGCCGCCGTGGATCGCGACGATGGTTGCCCGCGGGCTGGTGGCCTCGCCGATCAATGCGGACATCGGGATTCCGTCGACGTCGGCAGTGCACGACACCGGACTCGTCATGTGTCCGCTCGCAACAGGATCGCGCCGCTTGGGGTAAGGCCGCCGCTGCTGACGACGCCCACCTGTGCGTCTTTGACCTGACGGTCACCGGCCTCACCGCGCAGCTGGGTCACGGCCTCGTGAACCAGACCCATGCCGTGGGTGCGACCGTGGGACAGCTGGCCGCCGTGGGTGTTCAGAGGCAGCACCCCGTCGCGCGCGATGTTGTGACCGCCGTCGAGGAAGTCCTTGGCCTCGCCGATGCCGCAGAACCCTAGCGCCTCGATCCACGACAGGCAGTTGATGGTGAACCCGTCGTACAGCTCGGCGACGTCGACGTCGCTGGGCCGCAACGACGTTCGGGTCCACATGTGGGCCGCCTGACCCAGCGACTGTGGCTCGTGGGTGAGCGTGCTCTGGTCCCAGTCGAGCCGTTCGATGATCTGGGTGCCGACGGCTTCGACGAGCACGGGCGGCTGGGCCATGTCGCGGGCGGCGTCGACATGGGACACGATGACCGCGACCGCCCCGTCGCACGGCACGTCACAGTCGTAGAGGCCGAACGGTGTCGTGATCATCCGGGCGTCGAGATAGTCGGCCATCGTCATCGGCTTGCGGTAGATCGCCGTCGGGTTCAGCGCCGCATTGGCCCTCTGGTTCAACGCAATCCAGCCGAGCGTCTCCCGCGTCGTGCCGTAGCGGTGGAAGTGCCGCTGTGCGTTCTGCGCGAGCGTGTGCGCGGCCGAGACCGCACCGAAGGGCAGAAACCAGCTGTCGGTGCGGCTCATCGGGGCGATCTTGCCCTGCATCATCAGCTCGTTGAAGGTGGCTTCCCACAGTGTGCGGAAGCACAGCACGTGACGGGCGAGCCCGCCCGCGACCGCGAGCATCGCAGCGATCACCGAGCCGCCGGGGCCGAAGGTCTCGATGCCGCCGTTGTGCCACACCGGGCGGATGCCGAGCGCCGATTCCAGTGCGGTGACGCCGCCTTCGCTGAACGGCCCGAAGCCGCCACCGCCCGGATACGTCGACAGGCCGTCGATGTCGTCCATCGTCAGGCCGGCGTCGGCGATCGCCCGTTCACACGCGTCGACCGTCAGCGACAGCGGCGCCCGCATCAGCCGACGGCCGATCTCCGACATCCCGATGCCGGTGAGAGCGACCTTGTCCTCGAACTTCGCCGCGGTGAGCATCGGGCGGACGTGCTCGCGGAACCGCTCCGGCGCGATGTCATCGACGGCTTGCGGGGGAGGCTGCTCAGGTTGCTCGGCGGCAGGACGGAACAGCGGCAGATAGATGTCCTCGTGTTGCTCGAAGGCGACCTCCACCAGCTGGCCGATCTCGAGTTGCTCCGGATCGGAGTCGACGATGTTGGTGGTCAGCCGGACCCGTGGGTCTTCGACGATCGCGACCTGAGCCACGACATAGGGCGCAGGCATGCCGGGCAGGCTGAAGCGGTGGTTGACGGTGAAGCTTGACAGCGTCGCCTTGCCGGACACGGCGTGCACGCCCATCTCGCGCGAGCCGCAGTACCGGCATACCGGCGCCGGCGGGTGGATGAGCGCGGTGCAGTTCGCGCACTCTTGGAACCGCAACGTCCCGTCGGCGCCAGAGGTCCAGAAGAACTCGGTCTCGTCGGTAACGGGTGGCAGTGGGCGGCCAGGTTCTGCTGTCACAACACGTCCTGCGGATGAATGGAGGCCTCCCGAGCATGCCGTTGTGCATTCGAGAGAATCACGTTACCAGTTTCTGGGATCGTGGATCTACGGGTAGCGGCCGCTTTCGTACTGGCAGTCTCGTTAGGTCATCGCCGCGAAATTCACCGTCGCGGTGGCGGCCATCTCGCCGTCGTTGCCACGGAAGATGTCGACCTGCACGACGACGGACCGCTTGCCGGACCGCAGGATGCGGGCGACAGCGCGAGCGGGGCCGATCTTGATCGGACGCAGGTACCGGATGAACAAATCCGTCGTGGCGATGCCGTTCCCGAACTGGGTGATACGCGACGCCAGTTGCCCGGCGGTCACGTCGGCCATCGTCGCGATGAGGCCACCTTGCAGGCCGCCGGCCGTGTTGGTGACCCGTTCGTCGACGGGCATCTCCATCACCAATTCGCCCTCGGCGGACTCCGCCTCACGCAGACCGATCTGGTCGAACAACTCTCGAAGGGACCTGGGTGCCGTCATTCGAGGCCTCCTGACCGGCCAATATCAACTACTTGTGATTTGGTCCGGGCACGAGCATATACGGACAGACTGCCGGTCGGCCGTCGACTACACGGCCGCCCGCTCCGCGGCTACCCGCACAGGATCGTCGAGCACCAGCGGCTTCGTCTCATTGTCGAGCTGAGACCTGATCATCGAACCAGGGTCGTCCGCGGTTCCCGTCCCCGAGCTCGCATTCAGCGGCATGGTCGTCGGAGTGATCGAGCGCGTCAGCTTGTTGATGATGACGTCACCTTTCAGGTACCCGGTGTGGGTTCCTGTGACCTGAATATCGGCGACATAGTGGATGGTGTTCTGGGCGGCACTTTGGTCGGTCCACTCAGTGCCGTTGAGGATCATTCCTTCGTCGTTGACGTAGTTGGTATAGGTAACGGTGCGGACAATGTGACCCGTTGCCGCATCGGTTTGTTCGGACACCGCTGCAGTGCCGCTGCCGCCGGAGCCGTTGTAAATCTTCGGTTCTGCCACAGTGCCGGCCGGCGGCAGCGTCACCTGCGTCGGAGTGTTACTGGTCAGCGTCGGCAAGCTCGACGACACGGTTGGGGTCGTCTTGTCCGCGGCCGTCCCGACGCTGGTGGTGTACTTCACGTTGGCCACCACCAGCCGTGAGGTCTTGCCTGTCGGGTCCGAAGTGTCGGCTTCCCAGAACGCGACCGCGGTGCCGTCGGCATTCCAGCTGGGCATGCTTCGCGCGACCCAGTTGTCGCCCTCGTCGACCGGAGTGGTCGGGTCGTCACTGACGAACAGGGGGATCCCGTTCTCGCGGTTGAGGTCATCCTCGACGGCGACCAGCCACGGTTGGTTCGAAATGTTAGTCGCATCAGTCGAACCCGCGTAGACGCCGTACACCGACCCTTGGATCAACAGCGGCAGGAACGCCGGCCGCACGATCCTGGTCACCGGGGTCAGCGCGTCCATGTCGCGTGTGCTGTCGATCGCGAGCCACTGATTGTTGGGTGACAGATCGGTGTCTTCGTCGTAGTCGAGATTGCCGGTCAGCCGGGTCACCTGCCCGGTCGCCAGGTCGACGACGATGTCGTCGACGTTGCCCGACTCGTAGAGCCCGCCGAGGATGATGACGCCCTTGCCGTCGTGCGTGAATTGCTTGCCCTCACCCACGGGGTAGACCACCCGCGCATCGGTGATGTTGTAGACCTTGTTGCCGCTCGCATCGACGCCGGGGGTCAACGTGCCCACGACCGGGACGGCCGTGATGAAGCCCGGCGGGTCCGACGGATTGGGAACCAGCTGAATCTGGCTGAACAGCACGTGCGTTCCGTCCGGGGAGATCCTCATCTCGCGCTGCGGGTCGGTCGCGATGACCCCTGGCTTCCCTGCCGGCGTGAGGATACGGACGAGCTGGCCGGTATCGGGTTCGTAGACGACATGGGTGTAGGAACCATTCGCCGGGTCGACGGATTGCATCAAAATCCGTCCGGTGCCGTCCTCGAAGGGCACCGGCTTGGACAGGAGCCTCGGTGCGGTGGTGCCGGCACGAAGAGGAGTGGGGTCGGCAAGGCCACAGGTCAAGCATGTGAGGCCGGTGCCGTCGACGTTGACGGTGTAGATCTCCCTGCGAGCGCCGGGCGCCGCGTCCGGCGGTGTGGCGCTGAAATTGAGCGACTGCCCGTCCGCCGCGAACCGTGGAATGGCCGCGTCGGTGAAGCCAGCCGGCAGCGGCACGATCGTGCGCTCGATGGTGGGGTTGAGCACCGTCACGCCGATCGCTTTTTGGTCGGCGTGCGGACGCCAGAAGCTGAGGAAGTTGAATTTGCCATCGGTGACCGACACCGTGAACGAATCATTCTGGGGCGCGGTGTAGTTGATGTCGTCGGGCGTGTAGGTGAAGTTGCCGGTGGCTTGGTCGATGGTGACGGTGCCAGACACCGGTTGTTGAGTGATGGTGTAGCCGAGGGGGTCGTTTTCGGGATCGGTGGCACCGATGTTGCCGGCGATGGTTTGCCCGGTTTGTGTGGTGGCGGTGGGGTCGTAGTCGATCACCGGTGCTTGGTTGAAGAAGTTGCGGCGCACCCAGGCCAGCAGGGTCCACAGCACCGGCGATTGGGCGGGGGCCGGGGTTGACGGGTTGGCCGCGGAGAACGGGCTGAGGATGGCATTGACGATGCCGGCCAGCGTGCCCAGCGTTGCGGTGGGTGCGACCGCGGCGGTCGGCGTTGCGGACTGGGTGAGGGTGGCTGGCTGTGCATCGTCGACCGGGCTGCTGACGGCAGCGGTCTTGGCCGGGTGAGCGGCGGTCAGAGCACTGGCGGTGAATATTGTCGCGGGCCGGGCGAGGCGGTCGACCGCGTCGCCACCGCTTGGGGTGGTAACGCCTGGCGATGTGGCGGAGACGGCGGCGGCGGCCGGCGTGGATGGCGGTGCGGCCAGGTTGTTGGCGGTTGACTGCTTGGAGCGGATGGTGTTCAGCGGCGAACGCGATATCGCGCCGGGGCGCGTTTTCGGCCATGTCGTGGTGCGTTGGGTCGGCGCGGTCAGTTCGACGGGTGCAGTCACCGCAGCGGCGGTGTCTTGGCTGTTGAGAGGGCTTGGGGTATCGATGCCGCCGGGTGTGGAGGCCGGTAGCGCGGCGAGACCGGTGGAGGTGGTCTTGGCCGCGCCGCGGCTGTCGACCGTCACGCCGGCCGCGACATGCGGCGTTGATGACGTCGACCCCGTCGGGGTTGTCGAGGTGCCCACGGTGGTCGATGCGCCGGTGTCAGAGGTTGTGCCGGTGCTGTTGGTGGTGTCGCCGGGCGTGGAGGGGGAACCCGCTGGGGTCGCCGAGGCTATCCCCGGCGAGGTTGCCAGCATCACGCCGATCCCCAGGGCAGCGGCCAGTGTGCCGACTCGCCCGATGTAGCGGCTGGAAGAAGTGCGATGTGAAATGGCTGTGCTCACCAGAGTCCTCAAATTCGCTCAATGTGGAACGGTTCCGGCAGCGTTAGTTCGCTAGCCGAACGTAAAGTGAAATGCTTACTGAACGTAAAGCTGTGCCGGCTCTGTGTCAAGCCTTGAACTTGCCGATTGTCAGGTGGCTGCTTTACTGGTGGCTAGGAGGTGAGACATGACCGCAGTGACGGCGGACGATGCCGGCAACCCAGTCGACACACGACAACGACTGCTCGACGCCACCGCGACATTGATCAGCCGGCATGGCTTCGCCGGCACTTCGCTGCAGATGATCGCCGACGAACTCGGTTTCACCAAGGCGGCGATCTACTACCACTTCCCCGCGCGTGAGCAGCTATTGATTGCGCTGATGGAGCCGATCTTGCACCAGATCCGTCGTGTGGTCGAGACCGCGGAGAGCCAACGCACGCCGCGCACACAAATGGATGCGATGGTGGCGGGCTTCGCCGAAGTTGTGGCGAAGAATCGGTCGCTGGCGGCCGTCGTGGTCTTCGATCCGAGTGTCCACCGCGTGCTGCAGGAACAGTCTGAATGGGGCGATCTGATCGTTCGTCAGCTCGGCTTACTCATGCAGCTCGAATCGGACGCCACCGCCGGTGTCATCAGGGCGACAGCGCTCCTCACCGGGCTTGCCGGAGCGGCCACAGGCGCACCACCAGATATCGACGAGCAGTCGCTGATCGAAGAACTCTCGGGGCTCGGCCGACGGCTGATGGGGCTGCGACAACCACGGCGTCAGACCCAGACCCAGACCGAGCCCGATGAGAAACCAACCGCACCGAAGCGACCTCTGCCGCCTCCGGGGCCGTGGAGGGAATTCTTGACGGAGGCCTAGCCTCCGGTCGGACTACAGCTCTGCGCCGACAGAAGCGAGGAAGTCGCGGGTGCGGCGCATCGAGGCCGCGCGCTGGGTCGGGTCGGCGCCGAGCGCAATGACGCGGGCCGCAAGGTCGGTGACGCCCGCGTCTCGATAGCGCTGCAGCCGCGCAAGCACCGCCGCTTCGTCGCCGGCGGCCATCGTGTCGCCGACGTCCTCGGCGTCGCCGTGCTCGAGCAGCCGCAAGTAGTTCGGCGACGCCTCGGCATGACCGAGCAGCTCGTTGGCGTAGGAGCGTGCGCTGTCCACCTCGGCGGCCGCGCACAGCGTCACCGGAACGCACGCGACAATGCGCGGCCGGGGCCGGCCGACCCGTGCGGCTGCGGCGGTGATCCGCGGTGCGACATGGTGTTCGATCGCGCTTTCGTCGGCCATCCACAAGATCGTCCCGCCGGCATGTTCGCCCGCGATGCGCAGCATTACCGGACCGAGGGCGGCCAGCAGGATCGGCATCGCGGTCGCGTCGGTGACGTCCATCGGGCTGTGCACGCGAAAGCTGTTGTTCTCCACATCAACCGGCCCGGGTTGTGCGAACGCCGCGGTGAGCACCTCGAGGTAGTCGTGCACCAACGCGGCGGGCCGGTCGTAAGCGAGGCCGAGCTGGTCGGCGACCATCCAGTGGTGGCTGGGACCGACACCGAGGGTGAAACGGCCCCCGCAGGCCATTTGGGTGGTCAGCGCCTGCTGCGCCATCGGGACGGGATGGCGCGTCTGAAACGGCACGACTGCTGTCCCCAATTCGATTCGGCTGGTGGCGTTTCCGATCAGCGCGACGGCCGTCATCGCATCGAGGTAGCCGGGAACCTGCGGAACCCAGAACGACGCGAACCCCGCTTCCTCGGCCGCACACCCGTCCGCGATCAGCCCGGCCAGCCGCTGCGTGCGCGGGCGCTCGCGATCGGTGCCGACCATCAGCCCCAGGCGCACGAGCACCACCGATCACGGCACATAGCGGTCCCACTCGTACGGCGCCACGAGATGAAACGGCGCGGCGAGCAGTGGCGCGACATCACCTGACTCCCAGCGCTTCTCGAGCACCGGCCGCATTCTCTCGGCTACGGCGACCGGGTCGTCGTCGAGGAAGCAATACGTGACGCGATGCCCTTCTTCCCCGGCCGCGGACCACACGCCACCGACCCCCTCGACGTCCACCAGGTCGGCCGTCGGTGCCGCAGCGGCGGTTTCGAACATCCAGTAGACGCCGCGCGCCGGCCACCACGGCAGCACGTCGGCTCCGGCCTTGATGCGCGGTGCGGCGATCTTGTCCTGTACCTCGTAGACGCCGCGCTGCACTGGCGGCAGCAGGGCGATCTTGCGGTCGCCGTCGCCGAGCGCGTCGGACAGTCGATAGAAGCCCTTCAAACCGTCGGCGTCGGTGAAGAAGTACGTCATCACGTGGTCGATCGCGTCGAAGCGGCCGGGCCCGGTCGCGCGGGCCGAGCGGCACGCGGGTGTCGACACCAGCCGCATCGACGCGCGCACGCCCGAGAGACGGTGCTGCTCCGGGCGATGGTCAAGCGTGTGCCAGCGCAGATAGTCGGCGTCGAGTCCGTCGGGGTGGCGCATCGCCATGGACACGAACAGCGTGCCGACGTCGCCCCGGCCTGTGTCGAGAACCGCTGGGAGGTCGTCTGAAGGTGTTCCATGCAGCGTCACGCGGTGACTCCCAGTTCGGGATGGCGCGCGGCGATCATCCGCCGAAACCCGTCGCGCCATGCCACGGTCGTATGCCCGAGAACCTGATGCATGTAGGTGACGTCGGGCCACAGCGGCGTGTGCGCATCGGGCGTGTAGGTGAACACCGGCTCGACACCGACGAGCTCGCCCATGTAGGTGCAGTAGTCCTCGACGCTGACGGTCTCGCTGCCGGCCCAGTTCACGACGATCGGCGGCGACGATGCGACCTCCATGGCACGGATGCCGAACCGGACATAGTCGTCTTCGTAGATGGGGTTGTAGTTGTTCGGCGCATCGGGATGCAGCCGGATCGGCTTGCGCGCCAACATCATCTCGAGCCGGTCGGCCGGGGCACCGCCCTGCGGTCCGTACGTCGAGCAGATGCGGATGATTGTGAGGGGGATACCGAAATGCCGGGACACCCAGCTGCACACCGACTCCGCCGCAACCTTCGAGAAGCTGTAGTTCGCACGCAGTGGTACCCCGGGAGCGTCCGTCTCCTTCAGCGGCCGGCGGCCGTGGTAACCGTAGACCGAGCCCGTCGAGCAGAACACGAAGCCTGTGGCGCCGCGACAGTGATAGAGCAGTTCGCCGGAGTTGTGCGCGTTGGTCCTCACGCAACGCGGCCAGTCGTCGACGCCGGTGTCCACCGCGGCATGGAACACGTAGGTGAAGTCGTTCGGCAGCATCGAGAAGTCGCCGGTCGACACGTCGAGCCGCACCGGTGTGACACCGGCGGCGGCGAGCTTGTCGTGATCAGCCGGATCGCGCAATCGTGCTGCGCCCCAGACTTCGTTGCGCGCGGCCAACTCCCGCGCGATCGGGAACGCGATCTTCCCGGTGGCGCCGGTGATCAGGATCTTCTCGCCGTCAAGCATGGGAACAGACACCGAGATCAGACCTTTGACACGCGAATCGCCCGAAATGCGTGCAGGTAACCTGATTTCGCGCGAGCACTGGCGTTCTAGTCGTCGTCGAGTTCGGTGATGGCGTGCACCGGGCAATCGAGCAGGGCCCGCATCACCGCGTCGTGGTCGGCTTCCGGTATGTCGCCATTGCCGACGAGCGACGCATATCCCCAGTCGTCGAGCGAGAAGTATTCCGGTGCGTGCTTGGCGCACAGTCCGAAACCGTCGCACACCGTCCGGTCGAGTTTGATCCTCATGCGC
>DATBFF010000184.1:0-1675 GCA_036558625.1 Mycobacterium sp.
CCTCGGCGAGGATCTCGATCTCGCTGTTGAGCGCGATGATCAATCGGACCTCACCGGCGACGATCACGCTGAACGCGGCTTGCACCGCGCCGGGCAGGCACCGCCTGCGCCCGCGGGCACGTGAGCGCGATGCGGACCGCGACCTGCCGATCGATCGGCGCATACAACCCGCAACCACACGGAGAGGACGCCGCAGTGCAGGACGTCGGCGACGCACGCTGTCGGCGGCTACTTGTTGAGTAGAGGGATCCCGCAAGCCGTGCAGTCACCGGTCATGTGCCGCAGAGGATCGCTGACCGGCCAGTCGGTTACGGCGGTGCATATTGACCATGGCTAGTCCATATTCAATTATGGTGGAGTGTCGCGGACCTATCGATCCGAGCGTCGCGAGACTCAAGCCCGTCAGACGCGCAGCCGGGTATTGGTCGCTGCGGGCGTGCGGTTCGCGACCGACGGCTACTCCGCGACCACCATTCGCTCGATCGCGGCCGCGGCGGGCGTGTCGGTGCCGACGATCGAGGCACACTTCGCTGGCAAGGCACGTCTACTCAAGGCGGCCATCGATGTTGCTATCGCCGGCGACGACGAGCCGGTCGCGATGCTCGATCGTCCGTTCGCCGAGCGTGCTCGCGCCGCGCGATCTGCTCACGAGGTGATTCGCATCGTCGCTGAGGTCGTCACACCCGCGCAGGACAGGTCGGCTGGGCTCATTCTGGCGGCCTTCGAGGCTGCCCCCACCGACGCCGACCTTGCCGCGCTGGTCACCGAACTGGTCGCACAGCGCCGCCGCACCGTCGCGTGGATCGTGGACACCCTCGCGCGCACGGCAGCGCTGCGCGTCAGCCGGGACGAGTCCATCGAGACGCTCTGGATTCTGATGGATCCGGCCGTTTTTCAGCGGGCTGTCCGCCATTTGGGCTGGTCCCTGCAGCGCTACCGGACCTGGTTCGCCAGCTCCGCCGAACACCTGCTCCTGCCCGACTACTAAGAATCGCTCCACTCCACTCGGAAAGGACTCGTCATGAGCGACGACGCCATCGCGCCCGGCTCCGTGGGTTACCTCCAACTGCCCACCGTCGATCTGGCTGCCTCGCAGGCGTTCTACAGCGCCGTGTTCGGCTGGCAGCCCGACGGCGACCACGGCGAGTTCGTTGCGCCCGGCATCATCGGCCAGTGGACCACCGACCTCACGCCTGCCGCGGCCAGTGCCGGAGCGGTCATCTGGATCGCCGTCGACGGTATCTACGCCACCCTGTCCACCGCGGTGACCCACGGAGGCCAGGTCCGCGCCAAGCCGTGGCTCGACGGCGGAGAACGCTGGCTCGCTGAGGTTAACGACCCCTCTGGCAACCGACTCGGTGTGGTCAGCCCGGTTCGGAAAGCCCGTTCCCAGACGATGCTGATGGTCCGCGACGTGCAGGCCTCGAGCCGCTGGTACCAGCAGCTTCTCGGCCTGGCCAGCGACCACGGAGGCCCGGAGTATGAGCGCCTTCTGTCCGACGGGGACCTCGTCCTGCAACTGCACCACGCAGGGACCGAACATCATCACGGCCCGATAGGCAACGCAGACGTCGCGGTGGGCAATGGGGTCCTGGTCTGGTTCGGCGAGGTCGCGGACTTCGATGGGGTCGTCGCACGCGCTGCCGGACTCCGAGCCGACCTGGTCAAGGATGTG
>DATBFF010000185.1:0-2099 GCA_036558625.1 Mycobacterium sp.
ACTGCGGATCCCGATCACGAACGATGGCGCGCAACTGTGTTACCGCGTCGTCGAGCGCAACGCGGACGAGGGAGTCACCTGGGTGCACTCGTATGTGAGTGAGGACAAGCAGACGTCGTTCTGCGTCTACGACGCCCCGAGCCCAGAAGCGATTCGCAAGTCGGCCGCGCGCAACCAGCTACCGGTCGACCAGATCACACGGGTGCAGGTGCTCGATCCGTACTTCTACTCATGAGCCATCGGGCTGCCGACCCGTCGGGCGAGTCCGCAGCCTGGGGAGGAGAGTTCCAATGAAGCGCGCAAGCGCGCATAGAGGGCCATCACGTCGGGAGTTCCTGACCGGGGCTGGGGTGGCCGGCGCCGGGTTACTGGCCGGCTCTCTCGGTGCCGGAGTCGCCGTGGCGGCGCCGGACGCGGTGTCGTCGCCGTCACCGTCACGCGTCCGGCCGCGAGTTGATCCCGGCGGTGGCGCGCCGGCTGGCAGCGGCGACTTTGGCCGCATGTTCCCGAATCTGCCCCCGTTCGCCGATGCCAGCGAGCGGGTTCGTGCCGCGCTGCTCGAGGTCGGAGAACAGGGTGGGATTCTCGACGCCCACGATGATTTGGCGGCTGGGCCGAAGTCGTTGATCGTAGATCCGACGGTCAACGGCAACCCGACGCCCACGGACCCGTACGGGAGCAATCCCGACAACCCGACGATGACGGCGGGCTCGACGTTCGTCGGTCAGTTCACCGACCACGACATCACGTTCGATCAGACCTCGCAGCTCGGGATTCCGCAAAACCCGCTGATCTCACCGAACACCCGTACTCCGGCGCTGGATCTCGACTCAGTGTTCGGCGGCGGACCCGGGATCCGCCCCGACCTGTATGTCGACAACCCGGACGGGTCGGTTGGGCCGAAGCTGAAGATTGGCAGCGGCGGGGTGCACGAGGACGTCCCGCGGGTGGCCAACGGCGACGGCACGTATTCAGCCCTGCTCGGGGACCCGCGAAACGACGAGAACGTGGTCATCGCCGGACTGCACTGTGCGCACATCCTGTTCTACAACCGGGTGCTGAACGAGCTGTCCGAGTTCGACGTGAGTCGCTTTCCGGCCGCCCGTGCGGGTGAGCTGTCGAACGGATATGTGGCGTTCCTGCTCGCTCGGCAGGTGACACTCTGGCACTACCAGTGGCTGCTGGTCAACGAGCATTTGCCGCAGATCGCCGGCCAGGCAGTCGTGAACGACGTACTGAAGGACGGCAACCATTTCTACAAGCCGCCACCAGGCGACGCCTTCATGCCGATCGAGTTTGGTGCCGCCTGCTACCGCTTCGGGCACAGCATGGTCCGCCCGTCGTACAGGGCGAACTTCACGAGCGGCACGGGCGATAGCGCGAGCCCCACCGCGGACCCGTTCTTTGCGCTCTTATTCGACAGCAACGCCCCGGACTTCGCGGCTCCGGTCAGTTACGACCGAGACGACCTGCTGGGCGGCTATCCGGCCGCGCGTCGGTACATCGGCTGGCAGACATTCTTCGACTTCGGCGACGGACAGGTGAAGAACAACAAGAAGATCGACACAACGATCTCTAGCGCCCTCTTCACCCTTCCATTGCCGGCGATTGCGCCGAAGACCCAGACGTCCCCCACCGTGCTCCCTCAGCGCAATCTGCTGCGCCAGCTCACATGGGGCCTGCCATCAGGGCAGTCGGTGGCCCGCGCGATGCGCGTGACGTCCCTATCGGCCGCCGACCTCGCCGAGATCGGAAACGTGTACCGGCCGTTCGCGACCAGCACTCCACTCTGGTACTACATCCTCGCGGAGGCGAAGCTCGCGGCGGGCGGGCTGCACCTCGGGCGCGTCGGCGGGCGGATCGTGGCCGAGACGCTGATCGGACTGCTCCGTGCGGACCCGACCAGCTACCTGTCGATCGACCCAAAATTCGCCCCCTTCCTCGGGAGCGATCTCGCGCTAGGGCCCACGCCCAACACCAACATCACCGGCACTCGCCGGTACACCCGCGCACACTTCCTGCACTACGCCGGCGTCGTCACACCTGGAACCTACCGCTGAGCTTTGGCATCCCATGAGTGATTTGGGACTGTGGCGGTG
>DATBFF010000186.1:0-3858 GCA_036558625.1 Mycobacterium sp.
GACAGCTTCGCCGCCGACGCGCTGCGTCATGGCGCATGGTGCCGCTCGACTCGGGTTATCGCGACCCCTGGCGCTACGACGATCCCCAACCCACAGAGCGGATCGTCGACGGTTACCTTTCCGCCGCTGCCCATCTCCTCGATGCCGGTCTCACCCCGTGCCCGTTCCTGCCCGAGCTGCGCGTCCTCTGGCGTCGTGGCGGATCGGATCGCGCTCTCGTGTCGGAGATCGCAACGCGGTGGGAGGTGGCAACTTGACCGACGACCTCATCCGGCGCGGCATCGAAGCCGTCGTGAAACACGCGGAGGCTACTGCGCCCGCCGACCCATACGCTGACGTACCGCCGCCCGATGAGGAACTGGGAACGTTCCCATATAGGGGTACGGAACGTTCCCAACTCTCTGAACTGCGCATTCTCCAAATCGTTCCCGAGGCGTTCCCGGTGCGCGATCCCGAATGCGGCTACGTCAACATCGCCGCACTGCTCGACGACCGGATACCGGACCCGCCGACGCCGCAAGTGTGCCCACGCAATGACGGCATCGGGCTGTTCTACCGCGGCCAGTTCAACGTCGTGTTCGGCGACCCCGAGTCAGGCAAGACCTTGTTGTGCGACTACGCCACCGTCGAGGTGCTGAAAGCGGGCGGCCGGGTGCTGCGCCTTGACATGGACCACAACGGCGTTGACTCCACCGTGAGCCGCCTCCTCGGATTCGGCGCAGACGAAGCCGCGCTGCGAGATCCTGACCGATTCCTCTACGTCGAACCCGTCGACCGCGTCCAGGCTGTCGCCGTCATCGACGACATGGCCGACTGGAAACCGGTGCTGGTCATCATCGACTCGATAGGCGAGCTCCTGCCGCTGTTCGGTGCGGGCAGCCCGCCGACGAGTTCACAGACGTGCACACCCGAGTCATCAAGCCGCTCACACGGACAGGCGCTTGCGTCGTCGGAGTCGACCACCTCGCCAAGGGCGCCGACTCCCGCGCCTTCGGCCCAACCGGCACCGCCGCCAAGAAACGCGCCATCGGCGGCACCAGCATCCGCGTCAAGGTCGACAGCGCGTTCACACCCGACAAGGGCGGCTCCGCCTACCTGTCCATCCACAAAGACCGCCACGGCGGCCTGCGCCGACACTCACCGTCAGGTGACCGCGAGCCGCTATGCGGCAAGTTCACCATCATCGGCAACCAGGTCAACATCACGGCACCCCTGCGCGACGAGCACAACCCCGACGAAGCTCCCGACCCCGACGACATCACCGCGATCGCCGAACTCGACCCGCCACCAGCCTCTGTCAAGGAGGCGCGAGAACGACTCGGCTGGCGAAATGACCGCACCGGCAAAGCATTCCGCGCCTGGAAGAAGGGTCAGCAATGAACCGCGATCAACGCCGCCGACTGCCCAAGGAAGTCCAAGCCGTCCTAGACCACGCCCACTGCCCCGACTGCGACAGCGAAGCCGAAATCACCGAACCCACACCCGGATTCCACTATCTGCAAATCCGCCACGACGACACCTGCCCGTGGTTCACCGCCTATCAAAAGGAGCAGCACGCATGACCGACGAGGATGACCAGGCCCGCGAGTTCGTTCGGCACCTGTTCAGCACCGCCGACAGCCCGCCGCGCGACGTGGTCCCCGGCTCGGGGCCGACCCGCGAGGACTACCTCCGCTGGAACGAGACGGCCGACACCATCGTCGAAGTCACCCTGCCCGGCGAAGTACTCCTCGACTCGGACGGCGTACCCAACGGCATGACGCCGGCGACCACGCAGACCGTGTACGCCGCCGCCGTCGTCGTATCGACAGCGGAACTCGCCAAGGTTGGACTCAGCCCCGACGACGTACCAAACCTGAGGGTGCTCGATCCACCCGGCAAGCAGGATCAACCGTGACCCTCAAGCCATGCGTGCAGTGCGGCGAACCATCTGACCGCAACCGCTGCCCGATCCACCGTCCGAAGGACACCCGCAACCACCGTGCCCGCGGTTACGACACGGCCTGGGACAAGCTGTCGAAGCGTGCCCGCAGGTTGCAACCGTTCTGCTCCGACTGCGGCAGCACCGAGGATCTACAGGCCGACCACACGCCAGAAGCCTGGGAAGCCAAAGCCGCCGGAAAACCCATCAAGCTGTCGATGATCGACGTCGTCTGTGGCAACTGCAATCGCCGCCGAGGCTCCGCACGCCCCGGATCGACCAGGGGACAGGCCCCTACCAGGCCGCCTCAGGCCCCCATGGGCAAGGCAGAGTTCGAGTCACTCACCCTCGGCCAGCTTCTGACCGAGCTCCTGCAACGTGTTTGCGGGCGTGACGTTGTCGTCGCGGTGCCGGATCGCCACCAGCATGCTGACCAAGGTCACCATCCCACTCAGCAGATTCTCAGTGCTCGTACCACCATCCTCCAGTTGCTCGAGAAATTCTGCGCCGGTCGGGTCCCCCGGCAACCTGCCGTCTCCCACCGTCGTCAAATAGGCGAGCGCGTCTTTTGCATTCTGTCGGTCTTCCGGGAGTATCGCCATGGGGCGATTGTCCTATGACGGCGGGTCCGAAGGGCACCGCCACCGCCGATCCGCTGGACTTCGCCGGTAACGCAGAGTTTCCGTTACACACGCGCCAGGGCGGGGTGGCGAATGCGTTCAGCGGGACGCTAGCGCCAAGGGCCCGGCAAGCGGGCCATATTTACGGCCCACCTGGCGGTGAGCACCGGATGATGGTCGTTCCTGGTCTGCACAGAGTGCCAGACACCCGGTGCGTAATAGGTCGTCGTCTTGTCGGCCTTCTTTTTGACCATCAGAACGCCGTCATGCAGAAATTGGTACGTGTCCGCGTCCCCGTACGGGGTTCCGCCGTGAGCCTGCGCATCGTGAACGTACGACTCGTTGGGCTTATCCAGCCACACCACAAAAGCCATGTGGTGAGTCTTCCATGAGAGCAGGACCGAAGGGCACGGTAACCGCTAATCCGTTGGAGTTGAAAGGGTATCCAAGCAATCGCGCCCGTCGCCGCGAGAAGTTCATCACCGACTATCTCGTGACGCCGCGAGGGCATGGTGCCGGTAAGCCGTTCCGGCTGCGCCCATTCCAGCGGCAGATCATTCGGGGTGCGTTCGCGCCGGGTGTGCGCACGGCTCTCGTTTCGATTCCGAGGGCGAACGGCAAGACGATGTTGGCGGCCGCACTGGGGATCGCGGAGATGTTCGTCGGGGACGCCTCCGCCGAGGTGCTGGTGGTGGCGTCGGATCAGCGGCAGGCCAACATCACGCTGCGTTACGCCAGAAGAATGGTAGAGCTGAACCCGCTGCTTGCTGAACGGATCCAGATCTACGCAGACCGATTGTATCTCCCGGAGAACGATGCAGCTCTCTTGCCGTTACCTGCCGAACCCGGCGCGTTGCACGGACATGACCCGAGTTTGCAGATCGTCGACGAACTGCACGTCGTCACCGAGCAGGTTTGGGAGGCAGTCACATCGGTGGTCGGTAAGCGTCCGCAGTCGTTGACGTTGGCGATCAGTACACCCGCAGCGTCCCCGGATTCGATCATGTCGCGGCTCGTCGGGCACGGCCGCCTCGGCGATGATCCCGCGTTCTACTTCAAGGAGTACGCCGCCCCGGAGGGGTGCGCTACTGATGACCGCAAGGCGTGGCGGATCGCCAACCCGGCGTTGGCGTGCCGCGACCCGTTCCTGTCCGAGGATGGGATCGAGGCGGCCCGAAAGACGATCCGCGAACCCGTGTTTCGTCAGCTTCGCCTCGGCCAATGGGTTACCGGCGCGCCCAACCCGCGATTGACGTCCTGGCGACGTGTCGAACCGATCAACCCGACACCGTTAGGACTCCATCGTGGCCATCGAAC
>DATBFF010000187.1:0-7651 GCA_036558625.1 Mycobacterium sp.
GCGGTATCCGCACTCCTGTGCCGCCGCCAGCCATGCGGCGGTGGAGCTGCGTGGACTGCGCTGCGGTGAAATGACGAGCGGGCCGGCCTCGATCCGGTCGAAGTACGGGGCGAGCTGTCCAAAGGACCACTGTTCACCGGCACGCTCTGCCCACTCGTCGTAGTCGGCGGCGAAGCCGCGAACCCACATCATCGCGTTCATCGATGACGAGCCGCCGAGCGTCTTGCCCCGCGGCCAGTAGATCCGGCGGCCGCCAAGCTCCGGCTGCGGTTCCGTCAGGTAGTCCCAGTCCCGTTCGCTACGAAAGAGCTTCGCGAACCCAGCGGGTATGCGGACGAATTTGTCGTCGTCCTTCGGGCCTGCCTCCAAAACCACCGTCTGCACAGACGGATCGGCGCTGAGTCGGTTGGCCAGTACCGAACCCGCGGAACCGGTTCCGATGACGACGTAATCGCTGTCGATCTCCACTGAATCGTTTCCTCTTCGCGCAAGCGCTCATCCGCGAAGATTGTAAGCCGTAAAGGCGCCCCTATGCCGACAATTCGATGTGGTGGGCGCCGTCGACGCTGTCGTAACGGTGTGGATTGCAGGTGAGCACGAGCACTTGCGCCTCAGCGCCCACCGCGCCGAACACCGCGCCCATCTTGGTCAGCCGATCCGAGTCGGTGAATCCGAGCGCGTCGTCGATGATCACCGGCACCCGGTCGGCGTCAGAAACCAATGCCGCTCCCGCGAGCCGAGCGACGATACCGAGTTGTTCCTTCGCTCCACCGGATAGCGATTCGTACGGCACCGTACGGCCGCCCAGCGTTCGGCTGCAGATTCGCAGCGAGCTGTCGATCTCCAGCTCGAAGTCCTCGCCGAACACCAGGCGCCCCAACCGCTGCACCTCGGTCCGGAACGGTTCGACGTATCGCAGACGCGTGTTGTCGCGATGCTTACGAAACACTGCACGTAACCGTTCCGCGGCGCGTGCCCGGCGCCCGACACGGTCATATTCACTTTGGGCGTACGCGCGTTCGGACTCCGCGGCGTCGAGTCGACCGCGGCGGCCCTCGGTGCCATATACGTGCAACTGGGTTGAAAGATCACGTAATTCGGTGCTCATGGCCTCGTACCGGCAGGACAGCTCGGCCGCACCTTGTTTGGCGTCGCTCAGCTCGGCTTTGACGCGCTCGGCACCCAATTCCGCCAACCGTGTCCGGAGCTCCGCCACGCTGCCGGCCGCATGTCGTGATTGCTCGGCATCGGTGCGCACCCGGGCTTCCAGATCCGCATCGCACTCCACCCCGCGCTGCTGCGCGAGCAACTGCCGGGCCAATCCGAGATCGGTGCGCGCAGCCGTCAGCGATTCCTGCAATACCGTTGCCCGGACGGTCTTTTCGGCCAATGAGGCTGCGGCAGCCCCAGCGACGTTGCGTGCCTGCTGGCACTGCGCGATGGCCTCGCGGTGGGCCGCGGTGGCTGCATCCACATCGGTGTGCTGGTCGGCGGCGGCCGAGGCGGGCGATGCTGCGAGCCGAGACCGCAACTCCTCGACGGCGTCGTCTCCGCACAACCCCGCGAGCGTAGCCACCAGCCGATCACGCTCGGAGACCGCGCAACGACGTGCCTCGGCGGCAGCGCGCGCCGCGGCGAGGTCGGCGGTGCCTGCGGCTTCGAGAAGCCCGCCTAGGTGGACCTGGGCCGCATCGAGAGTGGCTTGGCTGTCGGAGGCGGAGACACCCGGAATCACCTGTGCTGCAAGGACCCCCGGAACATCGATATTGGTGGTCGCGGTGGCACCGATTGAATACGTCTCGCCCGAGGCAAGGCTGACGATGTCGCCCTGCACACGCAGCTCGACATCTGCCAGGGCCGTGAGCTCGATGCGTGCCGACGCGAGAGCGGCTTTGTCCGAGGCGCGTTCGACCGCGGCGGCTGCTACCTCGATGTCGCGTAGAACGGCATCGCTTACGAGACAGGCACCGAGTTGCTGCTCCGCCCGCGCGAGGTCGACCTGGACCGCGTCGATCTTGGCCAGCCTAGCCGCAAGCCGTGCGGCGTGCGCGGCGTCGACCGTGGCCTGTGCCAGCGCAAGCGCCGAGGCCGACTGCTGGGCGGCGGCCGCCGCGGCCCGCTCGACGTCCCGGGCGACCGACTGCTCCTCGACGGCCAGCGTCGCCTCGCTCTCCAACTCGGCCACGGTGGTGACGCGCGTCTCGACGTCGGCGTGCAGCCGGTGGCGTTCGGCGAGGGCTGCGGCGGAGGCGCGGGCCGTTGCGTCGGCCGCTGCGGCGACGAGTTCTGCCTGCGTGAGTTCGGCGGTCAGCTCGACGACGACGGCGGCCGCGACGGCCGCGGCGGTAAGCCGCTGCTGGGCGTCCGCCCGCTCAGCCGCCAGTTCCACGAGCCGCTCCGACAACTGGGCGTGCCGCCCGACGCAGCCGTCGACCTCGGCGACGTCTTCGGCGTATCGACTCACCGCAGCCTCAGACTGGGCCAGCCGATCCCGCGCGGCTGCCCACTCCCCGGTGGGACGGCCGGTAGGCGTGAAGTAGCGAGAGTATTCCGTGTCGATCCGGTCGACCAACGCCGGCTCGTCTCCCGACAACGCTGCCGAAGCGCCTGCCGCGACATCGAGCGCCCGCGACAACGCGTCGCATCCGGACAAGTCGACCGGCGCGGTCGACGCGGCCTGCAGCACCCGCTGTGCGCGCCACAGTTCGGTGTCGACCGTCTCGGCCAGGATCGCGCAGACACGCTCGTGCGCCTCGTCGCCGGTGAGCTGCTCTCGCACCGGGGCAAGCACTGTCAATGCGGTCTCGCAGCGTTTGTGGAATCGCTTGCGGTACACGAACCGGTATGGGCCGCTGCTGATTTCGGCTTCCACCTCTGCACCGGCATCAATATGAGTGGGCTTGACCTGCTTGACCTCCTTCTTCGTGGAGCGGTCCTTGGCCTCCAAGAGCAGATCGATCGCCTCGATCATCGACGACTTACCGATCTCGTTGACGCCGCTGACCACCGTGACGCCGGCATCCGGCAGCACGATCTCGCGGTGGGTGACGCCTCGGTAGTTGGTGAGGACCAGCCGGTGCAGCTTCATGCCGTATGCCCCGTGAGTCGCAGCAACAGTGCCAACGCAGCCTGCGCCTCGTCGGCAGCGTCCGGCTGCCCCGACCGGGCGGTGGCGACGAGCTCGTCCACGGCGGCCGCCGCGAACCCGCCGATCCCGAGATCGGCGAACTCGCTGTCCTGCGGAACCACCGCAATGTCACTGTGGCGCTCCCAGATTCGCAGCGACGCGAACAACCGCGCATAGCGGTCCAGACATGCGTCCAGCGCGGCCCGGTCCGTGACACTGAGAGTTCCCGACAGCGCGAGCCGCACCACCGTCCGATCTTTGTCGGGCAACAGGTCGAGATTGAGGTCGAGATCGGTCACGTCGCGGCCGCCGTCCACGCAGCGGCGCAGCGTCACGAATCGCCAGCAGCCGACCCGGCGGCCCGCGACCGTCACGGGCCGCTGCGGGTCGCTCTCGTCGATGTCGACGAGCAGGACATGACCAGGATCGTGCTCGACATCGTCGTAGTTGGTGACCTCAGGCGAGCCGGAATACCAGACGCGGCCCGTGCCGCCGACCTCGGTGCGGGAATGCTTGTCCCCCAACGCGACATAGTGCACTGCGCCGGCGGCAAGCGCGTCGTGCACGCCGGCGAGCCCGATTACCGACGGCTTGGCCGGGTCGGGATCGAGCATGTCGACCCCGCCGTGCGCGACCAGAATCCGCGTGGTGCCGTCTGCGAGGACGCCCTCGAGAGCGTCGGCGACGAGATCGGTGGTGGGAGCCTTCGACCGCCACGGCGCGGCGACGATCTGCAGGCCCGGGCGAACCTCGTGCACGCCAGAGCGATCGAGCACCGTGACATTGGTGGGCCGCTCGGCGGCGAACAGCGCGCTGATGTACACGGAGGACGCGTCGAGCGGATCATGGTTGCCCGGCAACAGATAGACCGGAATGCCGATCGCCCGCATCGCTTCCAGCGACTGGCTGACGACCTTGGGATCGAGTTGGTTGTGCTCGAACACGTCACCGGCGACGACGACGAACTCGGCCTCGGTGTCGGTGGCCAGCGCGCTGAGCGCACAGACCGCATCGCGCCGGGCCGCCGAATACCGTGGCTGCGCATCGTCGTTGAGGAAGTGTCGGGTCATGCCCAGCTGCCAGTCGGCAGTGTGGATGAAACGCATGTCGGCCCCTCCTTTCGGCGTTGGCTACGGCGAGGTTCGTCGAGCAAGGCGAGTGTAGGACCGCCCACCGACAAGTTCGTGGACCTGCCGCGGCATGGTGTTCGACTCTTCGCGCAAGCGGCTCATCGCTGCCTTCTACTCTTCGCGCAAGCGGCTCATCGTGCCCTAACGTCGTGGTATGAGCGAGCGGACTTTAGCGCTGATGCGACACGCGAAGTCCGGTTACCCGGGTGGCGTCGCCGACCATGACCGGCCGCTGGCCGCCCGCGGCGTCCGGGAGGCGGGACTGGCCGGTGACTGGCTGCGCTCAGCCCTGCCGCGGATCGACGCGGTGCTGTGCTCGACGGCCGCGCGCACGCGCGAGACGCTGACGTGCGCGCGGCTCAGCGCTGCGGTCACATTCGACGAGCGCCTCTACGACGCGGTGCCGGGGACGGTGATCGACGAGATCAACCGTGTGCCCGACGACGTCGCGACACTTCTGGTGATCGGCCATGAGCCGGCGATCAGCGCAGTGGCGCTGGGCCTGGCGGACGCATCCAAAAGCAATCGCCAAGCAGCCGAGAGTATTTCGACGAAGTTTCCGACGTCCGCGATCGCCGTCCTGCACGTCGAGGAGCCGTGGCGGGAACTGCATCTCGGCGACGCGGCACTGGTCACGTTCCACGTACCGCGCTAAGCGCGTCAGGCGTTGGTCGCCAGGGTCAGCTCCATCAGCTTGACCGCCATCCCGCACGCGTCGATGCCCGGCGCCTGCGGATTCACCCACCAGCCGACGACTCCGTTCATGCCCGCATCGCTGGCCACGCCGCACGCGCCGTTGGGGTCGTTGGGTTTCATCACGATCGACTTGGCTCCCGCGATCGAACGGCTCTCCACTTGGTACTTGAGCTGGTCGGCGACTTTGCGTTCGTTGTCGAGAGTGCCGTGCTCGTACCAGAACCGGGTGATGTCGATCAGCCCGGCCGGATTCGCGGCCTGCCACCGGCACACCGCACCCACGAACGTGCTCTGGATATCGAGCGGATCGGCGCCGACGGTCTTGGCGAGCACGTCGCTGGTCAGCACGTCGCATTCCTTGCGCAGGTTGGGGTATTGCTGCTCGGCGTCGTTGTTGCGCGGCGGCAGTGGCGTGCCGCCGGGCGACGCCCCCGCCTTGACAGGCGTGCCGGCCACCGTGTGCGTCAACACGCTCGAGCAGCCGGCCAGCATCACGATCGTGGCGAGCGCGGCGAGCAGCCCGCCCAGCGTACGGCGTGCTCTGAGCTTAATCGCTCCTCGTGTGCGCGGGGTCATTTCGAGTTCGCAATCGATTGGCGGGCGAGTTCCTTGGCGACGTCGCACGGCTGCGGGAACGGTTGCTGGTTGAAGCTGATCGACCACTCGATGAAATCGTCGTCGAACTGGATCCCGACCTCGCAGAGGCTGTCACCGACCGTCGGATCGCTCTGGACTGCGACGAAACCGCTGTGACCGTCGATGTTGATGTCGTCGACGCGGGTGCGCTGCACTTCTTCAGTCTTGCGTTCCCGGCCGATCGGGCTGCCCCGGTACCAGGTGAATGAGAAATGTGGGCCCACGATGCCACCGTTCTGCAGCCACTGACATCCCGCGGAGTTGCGCGCGGTGTTGACCAGTCCCGGCACCTGGGTCAACTGGCTGACCGTCTGATCGCTGACTCCGCCGCACTCGGGGAAGAACGGCCCGTGGGTGGCCTCTTTCTGCGGTGGTGCCTGCGGCACCGACGGGGCGTTGGCACCCGACGATTCCTTCGAGCAGCCGGCCAGAAGAGCAACGACGGACGCCGCACCGAAAATCATGCAGGGCAGTCTGCGGCTCATCACAGCAGCAGGATAGCGGCACCCGCACAGTCCCCGAGCGACACCGAATTGACCAGCAGTTTTTCTGCCTCTCGTGGTCCCGTTCCGCTGCGGAACTGCGCCGAGGGTATGCGACAGTAAGCAGATGCTGCTGGCACTGCTGCGCGAATATGTGCGGCCGTACCGCTCGCTTGTCGCGATCGTCGGGTTGCTTCAGGGCATCAGCACGCTCGCGTCGCTGTACCTGCCGACGATCAACGCCCGGATCATCGACGACGGGGTGGCCAAGGGCGACACCGCGACGATCGTCCGGCTCGGTGCCGTGATGCTGGCCGTCAGCGGGCTTCAGGTGCTGTGCGCGATCACGGCGGTTTACTTCGGCTCGCGCGCCGGCATGGGGTTCGGCCGAGATCTGCGGGCGGCGATCTTCAGCCATGTCATCGGCTTCTCGGCACACGAAACGGCGCGCTTCGGTGCCCCGTCGCTGCTGACCCGCACCACCAACGACGTGCGGCAGATCCAATTGCTTGTCCAGTTCACCGCCACCATGTTGATTACCGCGCCACTCACCTGTATCGGCGGCATCGTCATGGCCGTGCACCAGGACGCCGGGCTGTCGTGGCTGCTACTGATCAGCGTGCCGGCCCTGGTCATCGCCAACTGGCTGATCGTGTCGCAGATGCTGCCGATCTTCCGACGGATGCAGCAGCTCATCGACAACATCAACCGCGTGCTGCGTGAGCAGCTGTCGGGCATCCGGGTGGTGCGTGCGTTCGCCCGCGAGGCCGTCGAGCGCCGCCGATTCGACGAGGCGAACCGGGCGTTGTCGGAGACCGCCGTGGCCGCCGGCCGGTGGCAGGCGCTGCTGTTGCCGACCACGACGCTGGTGATCAACCTGTCCAGTGTGGCGCTGATCTGGTTCGGCGGGTTACGCATCGACGCCGGTGAGATGCAGGTCGGGTCGCTGATCGCATTCCTCTCCTATTTCATGCAGATCCTGTCGTCGGTGATGATGGCGACGCTGATCCTGGTGATGCTGCCGCGGTCGTCGGTGTGCGCCGAACGAATCAGCTCGGTGTTGGCCACCGAGCCCACCATCGGCGCCCCGCCACATCCCGTCACCCGAAGCGCCGTTACCGGCCTGGTACGGCTGGACGGCGCGTCGTTCAGCTATCCCGGTGCTGAACAACCTGTGTTAGAAGGTATTTCGCTGAGCGCGCGGCCCGGGACCGTGACCGCTGTGGTCGGAAGCACCGGATCGGGCAAGTCGACGCTGGTGTCGTTGATCTGCCGCCTCTACGACGTCACCGCGGGCTCGGTGAACGTCGACGGGATCGACGTGCGGGACTACGATCCCGAGCAGCTGTGGTCTGCGATCGGCCTTGTGCCGCAACGTGGCTACCTGTTCTCGGGCACAGTCGCCGACAATCTGCGCTACGGCAAGGCCGACGCCACCGAGGCCGAGATGTGGGACGCGCTGACAGTGGCCGCCGCAGACGGATTCATCGGCGCGCATGCCGACGGTTTAGCGCTACCGGTCGCCCAGGGCGGCATCAACTTCTCCGGTGGACAGCGGCAACGGCTGGCGATTGCCCGCG